>CALVTL010000031.1 GCA_944362555.1 uncultured Clostridia bacterium | reverse complement strand
GGCGCCTGCACGAGCTGCATGACGGAGAGCGACGTGACCGACTTGCCGCAGCCCGACTCGCCGACGACGCCGACGACGGAGCGCTTAGGCACCTCGAAGGAGACGCCGTCCACCGACTTGGCAACGCCCGCGTCGGTGAAGAAGTAGGTGTGCAGGTTCTCGATCTCGAGGATGTTGTCCTCGTTCTTCATCTCGGAGAGGTAGTCCTGTTCGCTGACGCGGCGGCGCTTTTTGCGCTCGTACTCGCGCGTAATTTTGAAGTTCTCGCGCGCGATGCGGCGCGCCTCCTTGCCCGAGATGTAGTGCGGGTCGTCCTTGTGGGTGACGTGGTCGTACCACGCCTTCACGCGGGCGAGAAGATTCTTATTTTTCTGATCCTGCGCCATAACTCACCTCTTCATCTTGGGATCGAGCGCGTCCCGCAAGCCGTCGCCGATGAAGTTGAAGGACAACACGGCGAGCACGATGAGGATACCCGCAGGCAGCCACTCCATCGTGTAATACTGAAGGATCTCGGTGTTCTGAGTCGCGCGCTGCACCATCTGCCCCCATGACGCCATGGAGATGGGCACGCCGAGGCCCAAAAAGCTCAACGACGCCTCGTAGAGGATGATGGAACCGAGCCCGAGCGTCATGGACACGATGAGCTGCGGCATGACGTTGGGAACGAGGTGATGGAAAATTTTGCGCATCGGGCTCATGCCGAGCGCCTCGGCGGCGACGATGTACTCCTGTTCCCGCAGGAACAGGATCTGTCCGCGCACGAGGCGGGCAATGCCCGTCCAGCTCAATAGCGCCAAAAATCCCAGCATATAGTAGATACGCACCGATTGATCGACGCCCGCGCCGTCCAATATGGCGCCCACGATGAGCAGGATGGGAAGGCTCGGGATACAGTTCAGAATATCCACGATACGCATGATGATCATGTCCACCCACTTGCCGAAGTACCCCGCAAGTCCGCCCAGAACGACGCCGATGAGCGTGTAGATGAGCACGACGAGGAAACTCAACATCATGGACATCCGTCCGCCGTACATGAGGCGCACGAAGGTATCGCGCCCGTTCTCGTCCGTTCCGAAGAGGTGCAGGCGGGAATTTTCGCCCTCGTGGCTGTAGGTGAAGGGGTCGGCGTGCACGTTGATGGTGGGCGTGTACACCTCCACCGTATAGACGGTGAACTTCTCGTCCCCCACCTTGACCTCGACGGGCAGGATGTTATACACCGTTTCGCCGCCCGTTCTGTCCACTTCCGTCTCCGACCACGGCACGAACAGCGGTCCTAAAAAGGAGAACAGCAGCAAAAAGAGGAACATACAGAGCCCCACGATGGAGAGCTTGGAGCGGAAAAAGCGTTTTAAGACGAGGCGGGTGGGCGAAATGATGCGCACCCTGTCGGCAATGGAATCCTCTGCGGGCGTTTCGGGCTGCCCTTCGGGCAGTTCGGGCTCGTCGGGAGCGCGCTCGGGGATGATTTCTTCAAATTCTTCCACGGTGGCTTCCTCCTATTTGGTGATTTTGATGCGGGGGTCGACGATCATGTAGGTGATGTCCGAGAGGAGCGTACCGATGACCGTGAGGATGGCGATGAACATATTGTACCCCATGATGAAGGGGATGTCGCCCTCCTTGAGTGCGCCGTACGCCATCTGACCGATGCCGGGCAGGGAGAACACCTGCTCCAGGATCATCATGCCGCCGAACAGGCTGGGGATGACGCCCGCCATCATGGTGACGATGGGCACCATGGTGTTGCGGAAGACGTGCTTATAGATGACCGTGCGCTCCGAGAGCCCCTTGGCGCGCGCCGTGCGGATGTAGTCCTGATTGAGGACTTCCAGCGTGTTGGTGCGCGTGTGCCGCATGAGCCCGCCGATGGAGACGATGGTGATGGCGAGCATGGGCAGGATGATGTGCCAGAGCTGATTGAACAACAGCTCGATGCCCGTTCCCGTGAAGTTCGCGTCCTGCAAGCCCTGCATGGGGAACCAGCCGAGGTCGATGGAGAACACCTTGATGAGCAGGATGGCGATGAAGAAGGACGGGAAGGAGATGCCGATCATCGCAAAGACGGTGGTCACATAGTCCACCACGCCGTACTGATTGGTCGCCGCCTTGATGCCGAGCGGGATGGAGATGGCGTATTGCAGGATGAACGCCGCAAGCGCGATGCCGAAGGACACCCACATGTGGCGGGAGATCGCCTCCGTGACGGGCATGTTGTACTTGAACGAGGTGCCCAGATCGCCGTGGAACACCGCCGTCAGCCACTTCCAGTAGCCGCGGCAGATGCCCCAGAACGAGCTGTCCTCCAGCCCGTAGAGCGCCTTGATGCGGTTGAGCTCTTCGGGCGAGATCTGCCCCGCGTTGGTCTGGGCGAGGAACTTGTTCTCAACGTAGTCGATGGGCAGGCAGCGCACCAGAAGGTACAGCAGCATGGACACGATGAGCAGGATGAGCGCGGAATACAGCACGCGCTTTACGATATACTTTACCATAGTGATCTCCGTGGCGCGCGTGCGCGCCCTGTTTCTGCGTTACTGCGCAAAGCTGAGCAGCCAGATCTTGGAGAGCGGGCTCTGGAATGCCGTGGATTCGCTGAAGAGTTCGAGCGTGGCGTCGTCGAAGAGCCCATTCTGATAGACATAGAGGGCGCGGCGCTGATAGAGCGGGAATTCGACCGCAAGCTCCATGACGAGGTCGAGGGCGCTCAAATTCTCCATGCTGCCGCCCTTTTCAAGGCTCTGACCCGACATTCCGCCGTAAATGTTGGCGCGCTCTTTGCGGTCGGTCGTCTCTCTGCCCTGCTCGATGCGGAGAGCAAGCTCATCGAGGATGTCGCGCTCCTCCTGCGTGCCCACTTCGCCGCGCTCGATGGACGGGAAGCCCCAGTTGAGGATGGAGGTCGCCGTCGAATCCTTGTGATAGACCTGATACATATCGGGGTCGGAGGAGGAGCTCCATGCAGCCGCCCACACCTCCAACTGACCGCTCGAAAGCTTGATGAGCGCCGTGGAGTCCGTCGTCACCGTGATATCGAAGCCGATCTTATTGAGGATGTCCGCCGCGTTTTCCATGGTGGCGTAAGCGGGGTGGTCGGCGTTGTCGCCCGCGATGGTGAAGGTATATTTGAGCGTGTTGCCGTTGCCGTCGTCGAGGAACCCGTCGCCGTCCGTATCGGTATAGCCCGCCTGCTCCACATAGCGGCGCGCCGTCTCGCCCGTCTTATCGTATTCGTAGTAAGCCCCTGCGCTCTTGGGATAGCACCACTCGATGGTGGAGGACATGGGACGGTACAGGATGGACGCGAGCGTGCCGCCGCCGTAGTAGTCGAGGGCGAGCTGCGGGTCGAGCACGGACATGATGGCTTTGCGGATGTTGATGTCCTCCACAAAGGCGGCGTTGATGCCGATGTAGCCGTAGCCAAGGTTGTCGGTGATGGTGTAGGAAAGCGTGTCGGCGTCCTCGTTTGCGAGGCGGCCCATCATCTCGTTGGTCGCCGTGGGCGAGCCGTAGTCGACGGCGCCCGTGTTGATGGCTTCATACAGAAGGGACTGCGACGTCACCTGATAGCGCAGGAACTTGATCTTGGGCGCGCCCAGAAGGAAGCTGTCGTTGCGCTGCAGGTACACCATGTTGTTGGCGAAGAAGTCGTTCTTTTCGGGAATATAGTCGGCTGCCGTGCCCTCTTTGGAGGAGTTGGTCGCACGGTAGGGACCTGCGCCGAGGGGCACCTGGTTGACGCGGATGGCGTCCATGAACTCGGGATCCGACCAGGAGACGCCGAAGTTGTAGTCCTCCTCCGCGACGCCGGGACCGTAGTTGAACTCGTCGGCGATGGGCGAATAGTAGTGCAGGGGCGCGACGGTGAAGGAGAAGTTCTGGATGGCTTTGGGGTCCTCGCCGTTGATGCGGATGTGCAGGACGTCGTACTCGCCGCCCAGCTCGCCGCCGTTGCCCTGGCTGCCGACGGGGATGCTCGTCTGGTCGAAGAGGATCTCCACGCCGCTCACCTCGCGCACGCGCAGCTCGACGATCATCTCGCCGTTCTCGTCGTACATGATGTTGCCGGCATTGTCCTTTTTTGCGAGCTCACGGCGCGTCTCGTCGGAGACGAGGTAGGTGCGGAAGTCGCTCGCCGTCGCGTAGTAGAGCATGACGTTGACGAGATTATCCTTATATGCCTTGGTCGCGCTCGTGCGGCCGCCCAGCATGGTCTGATAGACGTAGTTGACGAGCGTCTCCTGGTCCTTCTTCATGTTGGTGTCGAAGTTGGCGACGACGTCGTAGCGCTCGACCTTCTTATCGGCGCCGCGGATGGGCGTGATCGTGTACTGGTTGTAGTTGTACATGAACACCTGCCAGTTCTCGGTGAAGCCGTACTTTTCGTACTCGTCCATCTCGGCGTTCATCGCCGTCGTCCAGTCGGAATTGAGCTCGTCCTTAAAGAGGGATTCGATGGTGTCGATGTCCGCATTGTTCTGCTCGGTGAGCTTGTCCGCGTCCCCTTCCCTGTTGTTCTGCGCCCAGTTCTTGATGGAGTCGATACGCGCCTGCGCACGCGTGTTCATGAGCGTGCTGAACGCGTCCTCGCTGGCGCCCTCCTCCGCCTGCTGCGTGCGGTACTGCGCAAGCCCCTGGATGTCCACCGAATACATGGTGGAAGAGCCCGCGTAGCCGGGGTCAAGGTACATATAGACGTTGAACAGCACGTCTTTGTAGGTGAGGGGGGTGCCGTCGCTGAACGTGATGTCGTTCTTGATGGCGAAGTAGTAGTCGGTGTAGTAGCGCGCGAACTCGTCGACGCTGCCCTCCGCGCCCTTGTCGGCGGAGGTGCCCGTCGTGACGACGCTGTACGCCTTGGAGACGCAGGCTTCATCGTCCCCCGCAACGGGGTCGCCGTTCTTGTCGCCCGAGAGCATCCCGATCTGCGTCATGCCCACGACGTCGCCGTCCACGCCCGAGGTATAGAAAAAGGGATTGAACACGCCGTCGAAGAGGTCGCTGGCAAGGATGAGGGGCGTCGTCTCGTTGTCGCGCTTGCCCTTGCCGCAGCCGGAGAGGAGCGTTGCCACCGTGCCGACAGAGAGCACTGCCGCCACGGCGCACGCCGCCGTCCTCATGGTTCTCGTTTTATTCATATCGTTATCCTCCTGTGATTCGGTCAGTTATCCTGCCCTTCCTGTTTGTTCTGCCACTCCGTCCAGGTGATCTTTTCCACCGTGACGTCGGAAGAGATGGTGCTGTTCGTCACCGTTCCCTCGGCGGGTTCGCCGCCCACAAGGACGTTGACTTCGAGATAGTCATAGAGCGAATATTGATCCGCCACTGCAAAGGTGAAGGTGCCGCCCGAGATGGTGACGTTCTCCACTTTGGCACCCTTTGCCGCATTCCCTGCGAGCACGCCCGCGCGGTACTCCGTCACGATGGGGTTATCCAGCTCCGCCACATACGTCACGTTCTTAAAGGTGACGTTGCGGACGCTCGCCGTCGCGCGCAGCTCGCGGAACAAGCCGAAGGACTGCACCCCCGCGCCCGTGCCCGCCGCCTGCGAGACGGTGAAGTTGGAGAGCGTATGTCCGTTGCCCTCGAACGTGCCCGTGTACGCCTCGGGGAAGGAGAGCTCCTCGCCGCCGAAGTCGATGTCGTTCAGAAGATAGATGTTGGTGCCGTTGTAGAAGGAGCGAAGGTCCTCCGCCGTCTCCACGAGCTTCCACACGCCATCGAGCGTGTTCGTCCACAACTCGACCGTCGTGTTCTCCTGCGTGAGCCCCGTGGGCGTATACGGGAAGGTGATGGCGTTCTCCTTCTTTTCGGCATCCGCCGCGCTCGTGTAGAAGCCGTCCAGCACCGTCTGCCCCGAGATGGTGATGCTGTTGAGGGGCTGGATGTTGCCCTGCGCGTCCTGCGTGACGGGGACGGTGTACGTCTCCTTGTACTCATCGCCGTAGTGCACCGTGATGGAGTAGTTGGAGAGCCAGCGCGCATACAGCGTGATGCTCTCCGTCACGCGGTCGCGCTCAAAGTCCCACTCCTCGCCGTAGGTGACGTTGCCGTCCGCGTCCTCGGTGCCGCGGCAGAACGCATTGAACGTAAAGCCGCTGCGCGTGGGTTCCTCCCCCACAAGGACGTTGGTGCCCGGTTCGACGACGAGGGAGTTGTCCTGCACCTGCTGCACGAGCTCGGTGCGCTCGCCCGACTTTCCGCCCTGCAAATCGAACGTGACGGTGTGAACGAAGCCCATCTCGATGAGGTCATCCGTCGTCAGTCTGTCCTGCGAGCAGCCGGCGAACGCGAGCCCGCAGGCAAGGAGGGCAGCCGCGCCCAGGAGCACAGCCGTCCTGCGTTTTGTGCGTTTCATGCGTTGCCTCCTTCCGCACCGATGGCACGGATATGGTCTTTGACGTCCGCCCAGCCCTTGGCTGCCTTGTAGCCGTCCACAAGCTGCGCGGGGACGTAAATGACATACGTTTCGTTGGTCTGATAGAAGGCGTTCCCGCCGCCGTAGTCGTCCGTCTCCATGGCGGGCACGGCGCTTGCGTACAGGGTGACGCTTTTGAGCGCCTCATCCCCGCCGAATACGAACGCGCCGAGCGAGGTAAGACTGCTCCCCTCTGCCGCGTTCCCGAAGGTGACGTCGGTGAGGAAGAGGTTATAGACGAAGGCGTTCTGCCCCACCGCCTCCAGCGATGCGGGCAAGGCGATCTGTTCGAGCCCGCTGCACGAGAAGGCGTAAGAGCCGATGCTTGTAAGCTTGCTCCCCGCCGCGAAGGTGAGGGAGAAATTCCCGTTGCGGGTGGCGTGCGTGTATGCCTCGGGCTGCTCGTCGGGATAGGCGGGGCTGAAATACGCCGCCATGCCCATGCCGAGGAACGCCTGCGAGCCGATGGACGTGACGGACGCGGGGATGACCACTTCATGGTCGACCTTGGAGCGGCGCACCTTGTAGGTGTAGCCGTCGTCCCCCGTCTCCGTCTCATCCCCGTTCGTCATGAACAGGTTGTCGGGCAGCACGGTGATGCCCTCTGCGAGCGTGACTTTTTCCAGCTCGTCGATGTAGGCGAACGCCGCCATGCCGAGCCCTTCTCCCAGCGTTCCGGGGAGGCTGACTTCTTTGAGCTGCGTTGCATAGAACGCCGCCTCGCCCACCTTTTCTGCGCCTGCAAAGTCCCACGCCGTGAGGGCGGTGTTGTAGAACGCGAACGCGCCGTAAGAAGTGATGGTGTTGCCCTTGGGGAAGGTGACCGCGGCAAGCGCGGGAAGCCGCGCGAACGCGGCATCGGCAAGTTCGGAGCAAGCCTTCGTCACGGTGACGGACGTAAGCTTTGCAGGGAACCGCGCGGGCTGCGAGAGGGTGAGCGCCACGGACGTCAGTCCGCCCGATTGCTCGGTAAGGCTCGCCCTGCTGCCGAACACATAGCCCATGTAGGCGTTCTCTCCCCCGTCGCCCACGAAGGGAACGGTGAGCGAGGTGAGCGCCTTCATGCTGCCCAGTGCCGCAAAGCCGATGCTCGTGACGGTGTCGGGGATGACGAGCGTCTGCGCGGCGCTGCCGAACAGCGCGTAGTCCGCAATGGTTTGCGTGCCCGCCTTGACGGTGACTTCCGCCTTCTGCGCGGGAACGGCGACGAGCGTCAAGCCGTCCTTCGTGTACAGGCAGCCGTCCTCCGCCATGTAGCTGTTATTTCCCGCATCCACCGTATAGGCGGCGATGGACGCGCCTTCGAACACGCGCGCGCCGAAGGAAGTGACGGTGGCGGGCAGGGCGAACGCCTCCACGGAGGTGTAGGCGAATGCGCCGTCGCCGATAGAGGTGACCTGCGAGATGCCCGTCACGCTCTCCAGCCCCGTCGCGCCGTAGAAGGCGTAATCGGCGATGGCGGAAAGACTTCCGTCCAGCGTGAGCGTGGTGAGCGCTGCGGGGATGTAGTGGCTGAACGAGCCCTCCGTCTCCGCGGCGGGTGCGCCGAAGAAGGCGGCGAGCGTTCCCCCCTCGAGGAGCGCTGCGGGAAGGGTGAGCGTGGTGAGCGCGTTCATCCCCCTGAATGCGCCGCGCGCGATGCCCGTCACGGCGGCGGAGAGGTCGAGTCCGGTGAGCGTGGCGTTGCCCTCAAAGGCATACGCCCCCACCGCCGTCTTGCCCGCGGGCAGCGTGAAGGAGCTCTCCCCGCCGACGTATTTCACAAGGCAGCCGTCCTCATAGAGGGCGCCGTTCTCCACGGTGAAGTGCGCGTTCCCCTCTCCGATGGTGAAGGAGGTGAGCGCCGTGCAGCCCGAAAAGGCGTTCTCCCCGAGCGTTTCGAGGGAGGCGGGCAGCTTGACGGAGGCAAGCTGCGTGCAGTTCTCGAACGCCTGCGCGCCGATGGAACGCACGGCATCGGGAACGGACACGGAGCGCAGCATCGCGCAGTCGGCAAACGCCTGCGTGCCGATGGCGGTGAGCGTCTCGGGCAGCGGCACTTCCAGCAGCTTTCCGCAGCCGAGGAAGGCGCCCTCCGGGATGCTCGTTACCGAGAATTCGCCGAAGGAGAGCAGACGCTGCGCACCCGCAAAGGCGTATTCCCCGAGCTCCGTCACTCCCTTCGTCAGATTGACGGAGGAGAGGCGGACGCAGTTGTAGAAGGCGCGCGCCCCCACCGAGGTGATGCCGTCGGGCAGCAGCACGGAGGAAACGTCGCAATCCGCGAACGCGCCCTCGCCGATGGCGGTGACGGGCTGCGCACCCGCAAGGTCGGGGACAATGACGGCGTCCGACGTGCCCGTGTAGCGCGCCACCGAGCCGTCCGTCGTAAAGGTGAGCCCGCGCGTATAATAGGTGGTGTACAGGTTGAGATCGCTCTCGATGACGCCGCCCTCATAGCGGTTGGAGCGGTCGGCGTTGGTGTACCAGTTGGAGACGACCATGTCCTCGCCGAAGAAGTCCGCGGCGGGGTCGGTGAACGCCGTTCCTTTGAGCACGGGAACGGGGTCGGCGAGCGCCTTGCCGTTGCCGAAGTAGGTGACGTAGGCGTATTCGCCGTCTTTGAGCCACTGCGCGTAGAGCGTCATGTTCTCTTCGGGGAACACCGTGAAGGCATAGCGCTGCGTGCAGGCGGCGTCGGTGAACCATCCGCCGAACACATACCCCTTGCGCACGGGCGCGTCGGGCTGGCTGAACGAGCTGCCGATGCGTCCGATGCTGTCCGCCACGGCGGTGTGTTCCTCATCGGGAGAGGTGAGCTCGTAGGAGAGGTCGTATTTTACGCGCACGCTGCGCTCGGGGTCTACCCAGCTCGCATAGACGGTGACGTCGTGCGCGGGCATCGTCCCGAAGGTGTACACGGTGGTGAGCGCCTCGTCCGAATACCAGTCGCCGAAGGTGAACATCGGCTTGGTGGGATCCTGCGGGCGGGTGACCGCCTCGCCCTCGTTGAGCTCGAGGGCGGCGACGGAAGATCCGCCGCGGGTGTCGAAGGTGAAGGTGTACGTCTGTTTCTCGCCGTCCGTGCAGGCGGCAAGCGCCCCCGCGAGGGACACCGCCATGACGCCGGCGAGCAGGAATTTCAGCTTTTTCATCTCTCAATTCCTCCTCTGTTTGCGGACGATGAACACGACCGCGACCGCGATGCCCGCGACGACGACAGCGCCGCCCACGGAGAGCCCGATGATGAGCCCCAAATTGGCGCCCTGCGGCTCATTGCCGTCCTGATTGCCGTCGATGTCGCCGCCCGGCGTGTTGTCGTCGGGAAGGTCGGGCAGGGCGGCGGCTGCCGCCGTGAGGATGGCGCTGTAATCCGTTCCGTCAAATTTGCCCGTGACGAACGCCTTCTGCTCGGTGACGAGGGTGTTGTAGATCCTCTGCAAGAGGGTGATCTCGTCCCTGTCCGCCTCGGTGATGTTCTCGGGTGAAGGCAGCGCGCTCACGCGGTCCATGAAGTTGATGGCGTTGCGGATGGGCTGCGCCGTACCGGAGAGCGTGACGCTCTCGTTGCCGACGACTTCGCCGTTCTCCACTGCGATCTCGCCGAAGTACTGCTCCCAGAGATAGACGTCGTAGCCCGTGAAGTTGGAGGGCAGCTCGATGGTGATGCCGTGCTCCTCGCCGATGGCGTTCTTGAAGTTGTTGTAGACGTTCTCCGTCGTGCCGTCCGCCTGCGCGTAGGAGTAGCTCTCCAGCGTGGGCGCGGTGGCAGAGAGGAAGGTGATCTTGTTAAGCGACGTGCAGCCATAGAAGGCGGCGGCGCCGATGACGCGCAGATAGACGGGAAGGACGATCTCTTTGAGATAGGCGTTGTCGGCAAAGGCGTAGGCGCCGATGCGGATGACGCGCAGCGTATTCTTTCCGCCGTCCGAGAGGTCGAACGTTTCGTCCTGCTTGCCCTCGGGATAGGCGACGAGGGTGAGGTAGCCGTAGCTGCCCGTGTTGCGGTAGAGGACGCCGTCCTTTGCGGTGTAGAGGGTGCTGCCCTCCGCGACGGTGACTCCCGCAAGCTGTTCTGCCCCCGCGAGCGCGCGCTCCGCGACCGAGCGGAGGGTGGCGGGCAGGGCGAGCGAGGTGACGGCGGAGCCGCTGAACGCCTCGGCGCCCAGCTCGGTGAGGGCGGGCAGCGTGACTTCCGTAAGCGCCGACGTGCCGCGCAGGGCGTAGCTGCCCAGCGACTGTACGGCGGCGGCGGAGAGCGACGCAAGGCGCGAGCAGCCGTCGAATGCGCCCTCGCCGATGCTCTCGGCTGCGGAGACGTCCGCATCCAGGAGCAGGCCGTTCCCTGCGAAGGCGTACGCGCCGATGCTCTTTGCGGCGGGGAAGGAGACGCTTGTGAGCGTTGCCGAAGCCTTTGCCGTCTCTTCCTCCGCGAGGAAGGCGAACGCCTCGTCGCCGACGAAGGTCACCTTTTCGCCCTTGGCTGCGGTGAGCAGCGTGTTGGCGAAGGCGCGCGCGCCGACGGAGGTAATGTTGGTAAAGTCAAAGGAGGTGAGCGACGTGCCCTCGAAGGCAAAGTCGCCGACGGTGGCAACGGAGGCGGGAAGCGCGATCTCTTCGAGCGCCGTGTTCATGAACACGCCGTCCGCAATGGCGTCGAGCCCTTCGGGCAGGGTGACGGACGTGAGCGCCGTGCAGCCTGCAAAGGCGTACTCCCCGATCATTTCCACGCCGTCGGGGATGGCGACGCGCTCCAGCGCCGTGCAGCCCTCGAACATGGAGGCGGCAAGCGAGGTGAGCGAGCCGAAGTCCACGCGGGCGAGGTCGGCGCAGTAAGCGAAGGCACCCGTGCCCACCGTTTTCAGCCCGTCGCCGAGGGTGACGGACGTGATGCCCGTGACGTTCTGCAAATACATCCCGATGGGATAATACACTTCGTTGAGCTGGATATACCCGTTGCGGTAGAAGGCATTCTGCCCGAGATAGGTGACGCTGTCGGGGATGACCACGGCGCCGTCGGTGCCGTATCCGAGGAGGGGCGTATAGGAGAACGCCTCTTCGCCGATGGAAACGGTGTTTTTGCTCACGGGAAGCGCCATGACATACGACTGCGAGAAGGCATAGTCCCCGATGGTGCGCACGTTGTCGCCGGCGACCTGACCGAAGATAGACACTCTCCCCGAGCCATCGGATATGAGCCCGCCGAAGGCGAAGAAGGCGTAATCGCCGATGGTCTCCACCTCGTTGAGGTCGACGGCATAGACGCCCGTCACGCCCGCGAAGGCGTTGTCGCCGATGGCGGTGACGCCCTCTGGCACGGTGTAGATGTCCGTCGTCTGCACGCCTGCGGGGAAGGCGACGAGGGTGTGCCCCGTCTTGTCGAACAGCACGCCGTCTTTGGAGGAGAAGTACTTGTTGCCCTCCTCCACCTCATACGCCTTGACGGTGTCTGCGGCGAACGCGGCGAGCTCGGTCGTGGTGATGCGCGCGTCCTTGGAGACCTTCACCGTCTCGACGGACGTGCCGAGCAGCGGCTGCGAGCCGAGCACTTCCAGCCCTGCGGGCAGCGTGAACTCGGTGAGGGACGGGCAGTCGGCAAAGGCGAGCGAGCCGATGCTGTACACCGTCTTTAAGAAGCGCACGTCGCGCAGCATCGTGTTGCCGTAGAACGCCTGCACGCCGATGAACTTGACGTCGCCCGCAAAGACGACGCTCTCGAGCGAGGTACACATGGCGAACGCCGCGTCGCCGATGTTCTGCGAATAGATGGTCACGCGTTCGAGCGCGGTGCACGACTGGAACACGGACGCCTCCAGCGTAGTGTTGGCAGGGATGACGACGTCAACGAGCCCGTTGCAGTACGCAAACGCCGCGTCGCTCACCACGCCCACCTTGGAGAGGTCGAGATCGGTGATGGCGTCGCACCCGTAGAACGCCATGTTCTGGATGAACGTGGTGCCCGCGAGGTCGTACTCGCCGTTGGGGTTGCCCTCCTCATCCGTGCCGTTGTAGCCGAGCTCGAGGCTGGTATCATAGATGAACGCGCGCGAGCCGACGACGGTGACGTGGTTGAGCCCGACCACCGTCTTTAAATTGGGGTTCCACGCCATGCCGAAGGTCTGGATCTGTTCGAGCGTGGAGGGAAGGGTGACTTTTTCGAGGTTCTCGCACCCGTAGATGCCGGCGCGCATGATGTACATGACGCCCTCGGGGATAATGATCTCGGTGATATAATCGTTGTCGAAGAAGGCGTTGGGGTAGATATAGGTGATGCCCAGATCGTCGGGGATCTCCACGACGCCGTTCTCATCTCCCCTGCCCGTATACGAACGCAGGTAGAGCCCGTCGACGTAGAACTCCTCCTTGACGCTCACGGAGCAGGAGGCACTGATGATGAGCCCCTTCACCTGCACGGTGACGGTCGCAGAGCCCGACTCGAGCGCCTTGACGGTGGCGCTCCTGCCGTCCTCGGACGCCGTCACGCGGACGGTCGCCGAAGAGGACTTCCAGGTGAATTCCAGCCCGTCCGTCAGCTCTTCGGGCAATGTGAAGGGCAGGATGTGGGTGATCTCAATGGTCGCCTCCTCGCCGCGCTCCAATTCGAGCGCGTATTCGGAGAGCTCCAGCCCCGTGACGTTGACGGACGCCTTGCGGTCCGTCACCTCAATGTTGAACGTGAGCGTATTTTCCGCATTGCCCTGCGGGTGGACGGTGACGGTGGTGTTGCCCTGTTTGAGCCCGACGACGAGCCCGCCCTCCACTTCGCCGTTTCCGACGACGGCAATGCTCTCATCCGCGCTCTCCCACACGAGGTCCTGCGCCCAATAGCCTTCGAGCTCCTCCCCTTCGACGTCCACATAGGCGCGGACGTATTCGGAAAGGTCGACCTGCGCGTTCTGCGAGATGCTCTGGTTGGCATAGCTCGAGCGCGTCATTTCGATGCGGGAAATTTCGCTCTTTTCCAGCGTGATGAACTCGGTGGTCGAATTGCGCGCGTAGTCCATCGCCTGGACGTACAGCTTGCCGCCGTTTGCGACGATCTGCGACCACTTGGACGTGACGTCGAGCGTGACGCGCGTCGAGGAGTTGAACTCGCCGTCCCTGACGGGCACGACGCTGTCCGTCACGGGCGTGAGCCCGACGGGGTTGCCGTTCTCGTCCAGGCTCTCGTAGGTGTAGACGATGTAGCCCTGCAGGTAGTGGTTGTCGTAAATGTTGAACTCGATCTCCTTGCGGTTGCCCTCCGCGCGGACGTAGGTGTCGAGGAACACGGGTTTCTCGTCGTCCATCGTGAAGTCGAAGGAGAAGGTGTTGGTGTTGCCGAGGGTGCCGTATTCCTCGCCCTCGCCGTAGTCGAGGAAGCACTCCATCGAGAAGGTGTACACGGAGTTGTTGGCGAGCTCCATCTCGCGCACGTCGAACTCGACGAGGACGTAGCCGCCCCCCTGTTCGCCGCCCGAGGAGGAGGATTTTCTGCCGTTGTAGCTCGTTCTCTCCCAGATGACTTCGCCCGTGACGCTGTCCGTGATCTGCATCTCGATGCGCTTTGCACCGCGCAGCAGGCCTGCGGAGATGGAGTACAGCATATAGGCGCCCTCCTGCGAGGAGGTGAGCGACGCATATTTCTCCTGCGTGACGGGAGCCGTCTCGCCCTGCGGCAGGATGTAGGCGTAGGCGCCCATGCCCCAGTAGCCGACGGTGGGATTGCCGTTCGCGTCCTGCGAATCAAAGCCCGCCATGGGCAGCGTCGCGTAGACGTCGGCGACCAGCTTGTCCTCTTCGAGCACGGAGGAGTCCACCTGCGAGGCGCCCACTTCGTATGCGGAGACGTCGAGCATGGGCGCATCCGTCCAGTCGCCGTAGAAGGCGAGGTAAGGCAGGTTGAGCCCGATGCCGTCCGCGTTGAGCGAATTGAGGCGGACATACCCCTCGACGTACATACCGTTGACAAAGTTGGCGTCGAGGTAGTCCTTGGCGGCGTCGGAGAGGGTGAGCGTCACGGTGATCCTGGCGCTCGAATAGCCGCCGAGGGAGAGGTTGGAGCCGCTCATGCTGGCGCTGCCCTCCGTGGCGGTCGCGGTGTAGGTGTACGTTGCGTCGAGAAGGTAGGCAAGCTCCGCCACCGTGCGGCCGTCGCTGGACATGGTCTCCGTGAAGACGACGGGGTCGATGTTGTAGCTGAGCGCCGCGCCGTCCATGTTGGTGACGTTGAATTCCAGCGTGTAGACGCCCGTGCGGTTGGGGTCGTCCCCCAGCGAGAGCTTGGGCTTGTTGGAGCCGTCCACCGTAAGGTATGCCTTGGTGGAGACGGACTTTTCGATGTCGGCAAGCCCCGCGCCCTGCTTTCTGGGGGAATAGGGATTGCCGTATTCGTTGTTGGCGATGGTCGCCGTGCTCATCATGAGGCTGTACGAAAGGTCGCGGATCTCGGGCGCGGTGAGCGTGGGATCGAGGTCCTTCACATACTGTCTGACAAGGATGAGCGCGCCCGCGAGGTTGGGGCACGCCATGGACGTACCGCTGATGGTGTCGTATTCGTTGCCGCCCGGGTACGACGAGGTGATCTCGCCGCCGTGCGCCGTGATGTCGGGCGAGAGCGTGAGATTGGGCAGCACGCCCCACGAGGAGAAGTCGGACATGAAGGGACCCGCGAGGTAGTCCTTGGAGAGGGTGATGGTGCCCTGTCCGAGCTCGACGAGGATGTCGCCGTAGTCCATCGAAATGAGGCAGCTCGGAATGACTTCCTTGGTGCCGACGGACATATTCAGCATACCCGATACATTATTATAGATAATGACGCCCTTCGCGCCCATGTTGGCGGCGATCTTCACCTTCTGCTCGAAGGAGTTGCCGCCGCGGCGGACGACCGCCACTTTCCCCTCGATGTCGATGCCCGTGTAGTTCGCCTCGTACCCGACGCCGGGGATGACGACGAAGTCGAAGGTGCCCTCCTGCTCGCTGCCCAGCATCCCCGCGACGAAGTCGTTCTCGTCCGTCTTGCCCGTGATGCGGGATTCGCGGAAGTAGATCTCCCGCCCGTCCGAGGTGAGGAAATAGGGCGTCTTGACGCCGCTTATCGACGCGACGGCGAGGGACGCTTCGTAAGACGCGGGCGAACCGACGGTGCCCGAGTCGGGATTGCTTGCAAGGTTGGTGTTGCCGTTGGCGGAGCCGTAGGCGGAGGAATAGTCGTTGCTCGCCGCGACGACAAGGCAGATGCCCGCCTCCTCGACGCGGTCGTAAATGGCGTTCTTGGGGTCGTCGTCCGCCTCGCGCGTGAACCCGCACGAGGAGCCGAGGCTCATGTTGATGGCGTCCACGCCGAGGATGACGGCGTCGTTGAGGGCGGCGATGATGCCGTCGTCCCCCGCGCCTTCGCCCGTATCGGGGAACACCTTGAACGTGGCGATCTGCGCGCCCGTCGCAACGCCCGTGATGCGCTCCGACTTGCCCGCGATGATGCCCGCGACGTGCGTTCCGTGCGCCTCTGCGGGGTAGACGTTGGCGTCGCCGTCCGCATAGTCATAGGCATAGGGCAGCTTGGTGGTGAGGTACAAATCGTCCTCGTCGATGCTCTCGTCGTTGGCGGCGGACATGGAGGTCGCCGCGAGCGTGGAGGCAACGGCTGCCACGTCGTCCTTGGTGATGGCGGTGAGCGTGTCGTCCAGCTCCATGTCGAACACTTCGTGCGTGTAGTCGGTGCCCGTATCAAGCACGGCGACGACGGTGCCCGTGCCGTCGTAATCCACCATCGACGAATCGTAGATACCCGTCGAGCCGTCCACGCGCACCTGGTTCTCGGTGACCGCCTGCGGGACTTCGTAGGTGTCTGCGAGCACGACGTCCGCGACGCGCACGTCCTCCTCGAGCCTGGAAACGTCCTTATAGCGCACCGTCGCGGAGAATCCGCTCAACACGGCGTTATAGGAAAATCCCCTTTCGACGATGTAGGGAGCGAGCGCCTTTTCCGCGCTCTCGCTCATCGACTCGATCTTCTTCATCACGCGCACGCCCTCCGACGTGAGCATGGCGTCCTGAACGGTGATGCCCTTCTTGTTCGCGTATTCGAGCAGAGAGGGCGTATCCACCTCGACGATGACCTTGACGAGATCGTTCGCGGACGGCTCGTTCGCCTCGATGGAGACGGACTGCTCGAAGTCATCCGCCGTGGGCACGTCCTCCGCCGTGACGCCGGAGGATGCGCCGCCGACGATCTCGGAGACGGGGTCCGCGACCGTAGGGATCACGATCGCCGCCGCAAGGGTGAGAACAAAGAGCAGGCACGCCGATCGTCTGATGGTTTTTTGCATACGTTTCTCCTGTCAGTTAGTACTTGGCGGGCGCCCTCCTCTTGCGGCGCTCCGCCCCCGACCGCCCGTGCGCGCACGCATGAGCACAATAACGTCGAGTTTTTATCGTTTCACTATTCTACCACACTGCCCCCCCTTGTTGTCAAATCGATTTCGGGCGTTTCACATACTTTTCAAAAAAAACAATCATCAGTTTTATTGATTGCCGTTATAAAGGAAGCCGATAGATACAAAAAGATGAATATTTATAAATTTTATTGTGAGTTTATGCAAAATTTCCCAAACGAGGGAGGCGGGAGGGAAAAATTCGGCACGTTCCGGCACCAAGCGACGCGCTCTCTTTGTTTTTGCCGGAGTGCAGCTATTATACTCTTGTGAAAAAACCGAGGTGAATATGCGTCACTTTTCCCTTCGTCTGCCCTCCCTGCGCGCGGCGGGCGCGTTTTTTGCGCTGGCTGCCGGGATGGCGCTGCTCAACTTCGCCCTGCCGCAGAGAGAGCCCGCGGCGTTTCTCCTTTTGTGGGCGGCGTGCGCCGCGCTGCGCGCCTGCCTTGCGGGGGCGGCGGCGTACCTTGCGGCGTCCGCCGTCTTTCTCTCGTGGGAAGGGACGGCGTGCGCCCTGCTGCAAGCCGTCCTTTTGCTGCTCGTCTTTGCGGCGTGCGAGCGCTTCCGCCGTCCCGTGGGCGCGTGGCGCGTCCTCGTCGCCGCGGCGGCGCAGCTTCCCTTCGTGTTTTTGTTCCCCCATGCGGGATACGCGGCGATCGCCCTGCCCGTTCTTGCACAAAAAGCTGTCCTGTCCGTGTTTTTTGTGCTTGCGAGCCTGCTTGCGGAGGGCGCGGTGCGGGCGGCGGAGAGCGCGATGCGCCGCCGTCTTACGGGCGCGGAACTTGCGGAATGCGCCCTTTTGTGGCTGCTCGCCGGCATGGGGATGTGCAACGCGGCGGGCGCGCTCGTCTACACGGGCGTCGCCCTCTTTTTGCTGCTCCTTCTGACGGCGCTCTTCAAAAACGCCGTGCCGGTACCGCTTTCCGCCGTGCTCGCCCTGCCGCTGTGCGTCGGGGAAGTATCATTGCTGCCCGTCGCCCTCTTCTGCGTGTACGCCTGCTGCGCGCTGCTCGTCGCGCCGTACGGACGCATCGCCTCGGCGCTCGCCCTCACCCTTTCCTATCTCGCCGCGCAGTTCTTTGCGGGCGCGTTCGCGCAGGGCGTCCCCGCCGCCCTGTTTTCCCTTGCCGCCTGCGTCCTGCCCGCCGCGCTCGTGTGCGCGCTTCCCAAAAAGTGGCTCTCCCGCCTTGCGGACGGGCTGCTCTTTTACCGTGAGCGCGTTCTGCCGCGCATCGCCGTCAACCGCAACCGCCGCGCCGTGGGCGAGCGGCTGTATGAAGTCTCCGCCCTCTTCCGCGAGATCGAGAACGCCTTTCTCCTGCCCGAACCCGCCGACGACGGCACGGCGCGCATCACGCAGAAGGTGTACGCCACCGTGTGCGGCGCGTGCGCGCGGCGGGCGGGCTGCCCGCAGGAGGAGGTGTACCCCGCGCTCGGGCGGCTTGTGCGGGTGGGGCGCGCCAAGGGGAAGGCGAACCTCATCGACCTGCCCGCCGACCTCTCCCACCGCTGCCCCAACGTGGCGGGCGTGCTGTTTGCGCTCAACAAGGAATTGGAGGGGGACATCCGCCGTCTTGCGGCGCTCTCGGCTGCGCGCGAGGGACGCGCCCTGCTCGCCCGTCAGGCGCACGGCGTGAGCGAGATCATGCGCGACCTCGCCCTGAAGGAGAGCGAGGAATACGCCCTCTCGGAGAGCGAGGACGCCCTTGCGAAGGCGCTGCAGGAACACGGCATATTGAGCTCGGAGATCTTTGTCTACGGCGAAGGGGGCGCGCTGACGGTGAGCATGACGCTCGCGGAGGACGCCGACCAAAAGCGCGTGTGTCTTGCCGCGGGAGAGGCGCTCGGCGCGCCGCTCGCCCTCGCCGAAAAGCTCC
Source organism: uncultured Clostridia bacterium (assembly GCA_944362555.1). GTDB lineage: Bacteria > Bacillota > Clostridia > Christensenellales > Borkfalkiaceae > Gallimonas. The sequence continues at coordinate 3,936 of CALVTL010000031.1, read as the reverse complement.
CCCTCTCCCACGGGCGCGCCTGCTTCGTCCTGCGCCGCAAACCCCGCTTCGACGCCGCCTTCGGCATTGCCGCCCGCCCCAAACAGGGGGAGACGGCGAGCGGGGACACCCACTCCGTGCTCAAGATCGACGAGCGGCGATTCCTCGTCGCCCTCTCGGACGGGATGGGCAGCGGGGACGCCGCGCGCGACGTCTCCTCCCGCACCCTCTCGCTCATGGAGAGCTTTTATAAGACGGGGATGCCCTCCGACACCGTGCTCTCCACCGTCAACAGCCTCATCTCCTACTCGGCGGATGAACGCTTCTCCTGCCTCGACCTCGCCGCCGTCGATCTGGACGACGGGAACGCCGACATCGTGAAGATCGGCTCGCCCGCGGGCTTTCTCTTAACGGGGGAGGAGCTGAAGATCCTGGAGGGGCAGTCCCTGCCGATGGGCGCGCTGGAGGCAGTCCACCCCGCCACCATGCGCGTCACCATGCACGAGAACGACTTTTTGCTCTTTCTGAGCGACGGCATCACCTCGGCGTTCGGCTCCTCGGCGGATCTTTGTGCCTATCTCGGCGGGCTGCGCCCCCTGAATCCGCAGGCGCTCGCGGAGAACGTGCTCTCCGCCGCCCTCTCCCGTTCGCCCGAGAGAAAGGCGGGTGATGACATGACCGTGCTCGCCGTCAAACTCACGCTTGCGGCATGAACGTGCAGGCAGGCACCGTGTCCGCCCCATCAAAAAACGGCGGGGGTATGTCCGAGGTCGGACATACCCCCGCCGCACGCATACAATGCGGACATGGTATTGCCAAATTATTCCAATTTTGCGCCGCAGGCGGAACAGTGGACGTTCTCGCGGCGGTTGCGCGTTCCGCAGTAGGGGCAGGCGACATACCTGCGGGCGGGGTCGTCCGGGTCGAGCAGCTCCCCCTTCTTGCGATCGTACTCCTCGCGTGTGATGGCGCCCTCGTCCAGAAGGCGCTTATACTGCCGCAGCTTATCCGCGTCCGTCGCGGGCGGGGGCGGCGGCGCGACGCGCGCCACGAAGTCGGAGGCGGGCTTCCGCCACCCATCGACCATGTCGACCAGCGCGCAGATGACGTCCACCAGCCACCCCACGCCGAAGATGCCGAAGGTGAGAAGGTACAAAATGGCGCGGACGTAGTGGCGTTTGTGGAACCGGTACACCCCCGCCCAGCCAAAGACGAGCGTCAGCAAAAAGATAAACATCGCACCCTCCTCACTCCGCCTTTGCCCGCACGAGGCTGCACAGCGCGCCGCCCGTCAGGCGCAGAAGATCGGCGCAGGCGACCTCCACCTGCACGCCCACCTTTCCGCCGCTCACGAAAATGGTCTTCCCCTCCGCGCTCTCATCGAGGAAGGTGGGGAACGCCTTTTTCATGCCGAGCGGCGAACAACCGCCGTGCACATACCCCGTCCTCGGCAGCAGCTCCCGCTGCGGGAGCATCTCCACCGACTTCTCCCCCGCCGCCCGCGCCGCCTTTTTGAGGTCGAGCTCCTCCGCTGCGGGGATGACAAATACATAGTACCGCCCGGGCGCGGCACAGGTGACGAGCGTCTTATAGACGCGCGACACCTCCTCGCCGAGCGCCGCGGCGACCTCCGTCCCCGAGAGCGCGCCGCCCCCGTAGGTGTGCACGCGGTACGCCGCGCCGCCGCGCTCCAGAAGGCGCATGGCGTTGGTCTTTTCCGTTCCCATACTCTGCTCCCCGAAAAACGCGCCCTGCGGCGCGTTTTTCCTGTATTTTTCCGATTGATTTTCGATTGGTCAGACGATCTCCACCTGACAGCTCTCCATCGTCCGAAGGGCAGCCGCGTGCGCCGCGGGCGTCACGCCCGCACAGGCGCGGACGGCGACCATCACGCGCGCCTCGGGCGAGAACGCCTTGATGAGCAGCGCGTTGGAGACGACGCAGATGTCCGTGCAGACGCCGCACAGGAGCACCTCGTCGAAGGCGCGGGCGTACTCCGCAAGCTCCACGCTCCCGAACGTCCCCTTTTCAAAGAGGCGCGCGCCCCGCGCGTCCAGCCCTGTGGCAAGCTCCCAACCCTTCGTCCCGCGGATGCAGTGCACGACGGGCAGACGGCGCCCCTCCTGCGTGGAGAGATAGTCCGCCCCGTGCGTATCGAGGGTGAAGGCGACGGCGCTCCCCGCCGCCCGTTCTGCCGCGAGCAGCGCCTGCACCTCGCCGAGCGCCGCCTGTGCCTCGGGCGTGCCGAGGGCGCCGCTTACAAAGTCGTTCTGCATATCGACAACGACGAGAAGGCGCGTTACAGGCACTTTTTCAGCTCCTTGATGAGCAGGTCTGCGATGTAGCGGCAGCCGCGGTGGGTGGGATGCACGCCGTCCGTCGTGAACTGCGCGGGGTCGATGTCCTGCGTCACGCCCATGAAGATCTCGTCCACGGGCACGAGCGGCACGTTCTTCTCCGCGGCGATCTCGCGGATGATATCGTTGAAGCGCGCAAGGAAGGGGCGGAAGCGCTGTTTGTCCCCCATCTTCAGCGCATAGGGCTGGATGAGGAAGAGCTTGGCGCCCGTCTCCAGAATTCGTTCGACGAGGAAGGCATAGTTCTCGCGGAACGTCTCGGGCGTCACCTCCTCCCCGCGCGAGAAGCGGCACCACACGTCGTTGATGCCCACTTCGAGCACGGCGAAGTCGGGTTTTTCGTCCACGACGTCCCGTTCGACGCGCGCTTTAAGCTCCGCCGTGCGCTCTCCGCCCACGCCGCGGTTCAAAAAGATAAATTTGGTATCGGGATAGAGAAGGCGCAGCTTGCCCGCCGCGATCTTCACATACCCCACGCCCAGGTCGTCGGGATCGAGCAGATTTCTGCCCGATTCGGTGATGGAATCGCCGAAGAATACGATCTTGACGGGAGCGACCTCCTCCTGCACAGCGGTCTCGGGCTGTTTCATTTCGCACCCCCGAACTTTTTCTCGTACGCCGCAATGCACTTTTTGATGATCTCGATCGCCTCCTCGCGGTGCGCGATCTCCTTCACCGTCGTCTTCTTGTGTTCGAGCGACTTGTACACCTCAAAGAAGTGCATCATTTCCTCGAATATGTGCTTGGGCAGCTCCTGAATGTCGTAATACCCGTTGTAGGTGGGATCTTTGAAGGGAATGGCGATGATCTTCTCGTCCAGCGCGCCGCTGTCGATCATCTTGATGACGCCGACGGGATAGCAGTGCACGAGCGTCATGGGGAAGATCGCCTCGTTGCACAGCACGAGCACGTCGAGCGGGTCGCCGTCGTCGGCGTAGGTGCGCGGGATGAACCCGTAGTTCGCGGGATAGACGGTGGACGTGTAGAGAACGCGGTCGATCTTTAAAATGCCCGTCTCCTTGTCGAGTTCGTATTTCGTCTTGCTCCCCTTCGGGATCTCGATGAGCGCCTCAAACCCCTTGGGCGTGATGCGCTTGGGATCGATGTCGTGCCAGATGTTCATACTGTTTCTCCTTATAACTCTTTCCCCTGAAATCATTCCTTCCCCCGCCCCGCTGCAAAACGCTCCCGGGCGGCGGCGCGGACCTTCGGAATACTCTCCTATTTTACCATACTTTTGCGCCGCCTGCAAGATGGTAAAATCATTTTTTTGCATTTTTTTGCATTTTTACGAAAATATACTTTGACAATCCCGCGCTTTTATGGTATATTGTTAGGGTACCTGTCGGGGCACCCGCCCAAATGCCGCGCGCCCCGCCCGCGCCACCCGCCGACACCCGCCGACGCCGTAAAATTTTATCCCGTCCGTTTTCTTTGAGATGCAGAAGTACCCAAGAGGCTCAAGGGGCTCCCCTGCTAAGGGAGTAGTACCTTTACCGGTAGCACGAGTTCGAATCTCGTCTTCTGCGCCATGTGGGAATAATACGAACTCTTTTTCGGAGTTCGTATTATTTTTTGCCCGCGATTTCTTTGGCGCCGT
>CALVTL010000030.1 GCA_944362555.1 uncultured Clostridia bacterium | reverse complement strand
ACCAGCCCGTCCCGCCCGGACAGTTCGCGCACCACCTCCGTCTCCAGTGCGCGGAAGTGCGCTTCGCCGTAAAATTCGAAGATATCGGAGATGCGCCCGTGGCGGTCGGTGATGACGACGTCGGTATCGTACCACATCCTGCCCGTACGCTCGGCAATGCGGATGCCGACGCTCGACTTGCCCACCCCCATCATGCCGCACAGAACGATATTCATAACAGAAAACTCTCCAATGCAAGAATATAGCTGTTCGCGCCGAAGCCGAGGATCTCCCCGCGGCAGACGGGCGTTAAAACGGAATTGCGGCGGAACTCCTCGCGCGCGTGCACGTTGCTCATGTGCACCTCCACCACGGGAACGCTGACGGAGGCGATGGCGTCGCGGATGGCGTACGAATAGTGCGTGAACGCGCCCGCATTTAAAATGATGCCGTCGTACTTCCCCTCCGCGCTCTGGATGGCGGTGCACAGCTCGCCCTCCAGATTGTTCTGGAAGAACTTCACCGTGATGCCCAGCTTCTCCGCATAGTGCTCGATGCGGTCGTTGATGTCGCGCAGCGTCTGCGTGCCGTACACGTCCTTCTCGCGCCTGCCCGTCATGTTGAGATTGACTCCGTTCAAAACAAGGATCGTCATGCTTCCCCTCCCGAATATGCCTCATAGTACGCCTTCGCTTCGTCGGCGGACGGCGTGCGTTCCAGATAGATACAGTCCGAATAATACGCCTGATAAAAGAGCATCGCCTCGCCGTTCACCGTCCTCTTCCCGAGGGAGGCGGCGACACGCAAAAACTCCGACTGCTTGGGTTCATAGATGAGATCGACCGCCGCGGAGCACTTTGAGAGCAGCTCCTCGCCGACGGGGACCTCCCTCGCCGCCGTGCGCACGGAGGGCGTCCTTCCCACGCTTGAGTGCATCCCCACGCCCGTGCAGTTGACGATGACGTCATACTGCCGCACGGGCACGGTGTCCAGCGTCACAAAATTGCCGAACTCCTCATACACCTGCTTCAGGCGCAGCGCGTCGCGCTCGTAGGCATAGACGCGCGCGCCGCCTTCGCACAGTTTACAGATGCAGCTCCTGCCCGCGCCGCCCGCGCCGAGGACGAGCACCCGCTTATCCCGAACGTCCACGCCCGCGTTTTCGAGCATGAGCATGAATCCGAGCCCGTCGGTGTTGTACCCCGTCCGCGTGCGCGCGTTGACCGTGTTGACGGCGCCGAACGTGCGCGCGTCCCCCGCCGTGCCCGCAAGATGCGGGATGATGTCCGTCTTGAAGGGGATGGTGACGTTGAACCCGTCGTAGCATTCCAAAAGCTCCTGCGCGCGCGCAGAGAACTCCTCGGGCGGGATGCTCACGCACTCGTAAGTGCATTCCTCCCCCATTTTGCCCAATATGAAGGTGTGCATGGCGGGGCTCAACGACTTGGAGACGTCCTTCCCCACAACGGCAAGTTTCAACATAACAGCCTCCCGATGCGCGCAAGTTCGCGCCCGTATTCCGCCGCGTCCAGCGTGAGCAGGCGGTACTCCCCCTTCGCCCACGGGATGGTGAGCACGATGTCGCTGCGCGAAACGTTCTTTTTGTCAAGACAGGCGATGCGCGCCGCCTCTTCGGCGGGCGGCAGCGCGGGGATGCCCCCGAGCGCCGTCAGAACAAGCGATTGCAGACGGGCGAGGTAGTCCGCGTCCCCGCCGCGCGCCTTGGCGATCTCCGCCTCGAACCACGTTCCGATGAGGACGTATTCCCCGTGCGAGAGCGCGCCGTCCAACAGTTCAAAGGCGTGCGCCGTGGTGTGTCCGAGGTTGAGGCACTTGCGCAGCCCCGTCTCCTCCGCGTCCTTTCGCACCACCTCCGCCTTGAAGGCGATGTTTGCGGGGACGAGCGAGGCAAGGAAGGAACGATCGAAAAGGCGGTCGCGGTTTTGTTCGAGCGCATCGAAGATGTCCGCCGAGAGCGCGCCGTGCTTTACGATCTCGCCCAGCCCGCAGCGCACCTCGCGCGCGGGGAGGGTGCGGAAGAAGGCGGGATCGGCGAATACCCATCTGGGCTGATGAAAGGCGCCGACGAGGTTTTTGACGCCGCAAAGATCGACGGCGGTCTTTCCGCCCACCGAGGAATCCACCTGCGCCAAAAGGGTGGTCGGGACCTGGATGCAGTCGATGCCACGCATATAGAGCGCGGCGGCAAGCCCGCCCACGTCCCCGACGACGCCGCCGCCCAGACAGACGAGGCAGTCGCCGCGGTGCAGTCCCGCCTGCGCCATGGCGGCGAGCAGCGAAAGGAGCGTTTCGGGCGTTTTGTGCGCCTCACCCGCGGACATGGTATGTACCGGCACGCTCCCGAGGGCACGCATCGCGCGTGCGCCGTACAGCCCCCACACCAGATCGTCGGAGAATAAAAATGCCTGACGGTATGTCCGGAGCGCGGCGGGAAGCGCCTTGGAAAGCACCTCCCCGCGGCAGACGATGCGGCTCTTTTGCGTATTTTTTGCAGTGACGGAAAACGTTCTCATTGCGGAAGCTCCTCATAGCGGCGAAGGAGCGCGTCCATATTGTCCGAACCCAGCCGCTCCAGAACGGCGGCGGCAAGTTCGGTGCACACCGCGCTCTCCGCGATGACCTCGAAGGCGAGGATGGCGCACACGTCGCTGCGCTCCGCCGCCGCGCGGCACGCCGCGTGCGTTGCGCAGTCCACCGTCGCAAGCCCGCGCATGAGGGTGGGGATGGGTTTCATCGCCGCCCGCAGAACGAGCTCCTCGCCGTTGGACATTCCGCCCTCGATGCCGCCCGCGCGGTTGGTCATGCGGTAAAACCCGCGCCCTTCGTCGTAGAAAATTTCGTCGTGCACGTCGCTCCCGCGCCGCGCCGCCGCGCCGAAGCCGAGCCCGATCTCCACGCCCTTCACCGCCTGCACGCTCATGAGCGCCGCAGCGAGGCGGGCGTCCAGCTTTTCCGCATACGTCATGCAGCTCCCGAACCCGCTCTTGAGCCCGCGCACGCGCACTTCCGCCACGCCGCCGCAGGTGTCCCCCGCGGCATGGCAGGCGTCGATATATTCGATCGCCGCGCGCTGTTTTGCGTCGTCCATCATAAAGAGTTCGGGGCGGCGCAGGGCGAGTTCCTCAAAGGTGTACGCCGTTTCATCGCACACGTCCCCCACCGAACGTACATATCCGCACACTTCGACGCCCAATTCGCGCAGCAGGGCGCGGCACACCGTGCCCGCCGCCACGCGCACGGCGCTCTCGCGGGCGGAGGCGCGCTCCAGAATGTTGCGCGCGTCGCTCCCGCCGAATTTTTTCAGCCCCGTGAGGTCGGCGTGCCCGGGGCGCACCTTGGTGAGCTGCCGCGCCGACGTATCGCACCCCTCGGGCGCCATATACGCTTTCCAATTTTCATAGTCGCGGTTCCACACCGCGATGGCAAGGGGGCTGCCCAGCGTGACGCCGTCGCGCACGCCCGACAAAATTTCCGCCCTGTCGCTCTCGATCTTCTGCCGCGCGCCCCGCCCGTAGCCCGACTGCCGCAGCGCAAGATAGGCGTCCATCTCCCGCACGTCGAGCGCAAGCCCCGCGGGGAGCCCCTCTAAAATGGCGATAAGCCCTTTGCCGTGCGATTCCCCCGCCGTTGTGAGCTTCATAGTTCTCCTCCGTGCCTTAAAATTCAGATGATACCGTATACGACCCGCCCGAGACGGTGACGAGAATGTGTCCGAGTTCGTCCGTCCTGTACACTTCCGCCCCGACGGACGAGAGACGGGAGAGCGTTCCGCCCGCGGGATGGCGGTAGGAATTGCCCGCCCCGCAGGAGATGACGGCAGCCGAGGGCGAGAGCATTTGCAGCCACTCCTCGCCCGAGGAGGCGTCCGAACCGTGGTGCGCGACCTTCAGAATATCCGTCTTTGTAAGGCGCACGCGATATTCTCCGCTGTCGAAGATGTCCTCCCCGAGGGAAAGTTCGGACAAAAGCCGCCGTTCGCGCGCGGCGCCGATGTCCGCGCAGAAGAGCGCGTTCACTCCCTGATAGCTCAAATAGAGCACGGTGGAGGCGTCGTTCTCGTCCGTCTCCCCGATGGGATAGGGCGAGACGCACACAAGATACGCCCCCGACGGGTGCGATATGACGTCGTAGCGGGTGAGCTCCTCCGCGGGGCACCCCTCCTCCCGGACGGCGGCAAGGAAGCGCTCGTATTCGGGCGCGTCGCGCAGAACGGGGAGATAGGCCTTCTCCACGTCAAAGACGGTGAGCACCTCGCACAGCCCCGCGAAGTGGTCGGCGTCGGCGTGCGTGGAGAGCACGGAGAGCGCCGTCATCTGCAATCCCTTCAAATAGCGCACGAGCGCATCGTTCGCGGAAAACGAGCCGTCTCCCCCGTCGATGAGCAGCACTTCGCCGTCGGGAAATTCCACCGCGGTGGCGCCCCCCTGCCCCACGGAGAGAAAGTGGATGCGCAGCTCCCCCTCGCCGCGTGCGGGAACGGGATGGGCGGGCAGCAATGCGCGGAAGGGAACGATGAGGAAAAAGAGCGCCACGGCGCAGGTGACGAGCACCACAAGCGCGAGCCGCAGACAGCGCAAAAGATATAGGACGTTCCGCCCTCTCTGCCCCGTCATTTGCGCTTTTTACGCTGTTTCCGCGCAGCCGCGAGGGCGGCTTCGATCTCGGGCAGGCGGTCCTTCGCCTCGCGGTAGCCGATCTCGAACATGGCGTCCATCGCCGCGCGGGAGAGCGTCGTCGCCTTGAAGTCGTAAAGGTTGGGGCGGAGCATGACGTCGGCGGCGTCGTAGCCGCGCGTCTTGGCGTCCGCAAGCGTCCTGACGGGGGTGAAGGCGTCGATGGCGGAGCCTAAAAGGCGCTCCAGCCGCCCCTTCTCCCCGTCCGCCTTGGTGAACGCGGAAAGGTCGATGGCGACGACCACTTCCGCACCCAGTTCACGGCACACGTCGGCGGGGATGGCGTTGGAAAAGGCGCCGTCGTAGAGTTTTTTACCCTCCCACTCGACGCCGCGGAAGAAGGGCGGGATGGCGGCGGACGCCGTGAGCGCCTTTGCCGTCTTGCCCTCGCGCAAAACGACGCATTCGTTGGTCGACCCGTCCGTCGCGCAGGCGGCGAAGGGCAGCGCAAGCTCCGCGATGTCCCCCTCCACATACTCTTCGAGAAAGCTCTCGAAGGGCGCCATGTCCGCAAAGGGGCGCAGATTTTTGGAGAATTGCTTTTTGTCGATGTTTTCGATGATGCCCGTCATGTCCGCCCAGGTGTAGCCCTTGGCGTAGAGCGCCCCCACGATGGAGCCGATGGACGTCCCCGTGACGACGGAAAAAGAGAGCCCCGCCTCCGCGAACGCTTTGAGCGCGCCGAGGTGCGCCATCCCCTTCGCCCCGCCCGAGCCGAGCGCCAGCCCGAGCACGACGGGCTTTTTGGGGCGCACAAACAACGATCTCAATTTATCCAGCCACCGCATCGCACGCCCTCCTTGGTACTTTTATTTCGTATATTGTACACTTTTTTTTGAAAAAAGTAAACTGCTTTGCGCAAATTTTCCCCTTTCACGCAATTTTCGTGCAGATTTTTCCGTTCTGTGACCATGGATTTTATCATTTCCTTGACAATTTTTGCAGAATGGGGTATGCTATATTGTATGAAACGGCAAAATGTGAAATGGCAGAATATGGAGGAACCCATGCCGATACGTTTTTCAAGAAAGCACCGCCTCTTCGCCCTCTGGGCGCTGCTCATCGCCCTCAACGTCGGAGGGCTCATTTTAAGCGGCGTACGCCTCGCGGGCGGGACGCTTTCGCAGAGCGCCTTCTCGTATACGCTGCTGCACTTTTTTGTGAGCATCTTCACCATCTCCGCCGTGTTCCTTGCGGAGTGGGTACTGCGCTTTAAGGCGGGCGAGGCGACTGCCGCCGCCTGTATGCTGTTCGCCTTCTTCGGCAATTCCGTGTCCAACGTGTGGCGGATGTACGACTGTTTCCCGCAGTGGGACATGGTGCTGCACTCCCTCTCGGGCGTGCTGTTCGCCGCCGTGGGGCTGGGGCTGGCGCTGCTCTTGCTGCGCGATATGCCCGAGGGCGGGCGCAAGATGCTCGCCGTTCTTCTCTTTGCCCTCTTCTTCTCGCTCGCCGTCGGGTATTTATGGGAGGTGTTTGAATTTACCGTGGACACCATCTCCCCCTCGATGTCCACGCAGGGCTGGGCGGACGGCATCCTTGAAAGCTACCCCGACGGGACGTACCTTGTCAACAGCCGCCGCGGCACCGCCATCCTCGACACGATGGAGGACATGATCCTCCACCTTGCGGGGAGCCTTGTGCTGCTCATCCCCCTTGCCGTCGCGTTCTTCAGGCGCCCCGCGCGGATGCAGACCTTCGCCTTCACCCCCGCCCCGCGCAGGCATAAAGGCGGCGACGTCCGCGCCGACGGGAAGAGCGACAAGAGCACCGACGCGCAGAGCGCCGAGCAACAAGACCCGCAGCGCGATCAAGACGCGCAATAACTCGCATGAGAAACTCCGCCCCCGCCGTTTCCTGCGGCGGGGGCGGAGCATTTTTTACAAAAACCGTTCGAGGAAGGTCGCCACGGCGTCCTCGTCATTGGTGCCGAGGACGGCGGTCGCCATCTCCTTCAATGCGGGCGCGGCGTTGCCGACGGCGTACTTCTCCTGCGCAAGGCGGAACATGGGCACATCGTTCATCTCGTCGCCGAAGCACACGAGCCGCCCGCACCCCAAAAGTTCCATCAGCTTTTTTGCCGCCGTCGCCTTGGACGTCCCCTTGGGCAGCACCTCGAGCCAGGGCGCGCCCGTGTAAATATCGCGCGAGAAGATGGTGAAATACCGCTCCTCCAGCTCCGAACGCACCTCGCGCAGCGCCTCCTCCGTGTCGCCGATGCAGGTGAAGTAATACACCGTCCCTTCGAGCGCCTGTTCGGGGGAGAAAATCTCGCGCGCGCCTGTCGTCCGCGTGCCCCGAGCGGGAGAGCACGAACGCCCACTGCGCCCTGCCGCACGCCGAACGCAGATAGGAAAAGCGGTTGCGCCCGTCGATGACCGAATAGACGAGCGGAAAGAGCCCGCGGCGGCGGAAGGCTGCGAACACGTCCGCCTTCTCCCGATCGGAAAACTGCGCCGACCAGAGCGGACGGCGGGTGGCGGAATCCACGATGAACGCGCCGTTGTGGACGATGACGGGGATGCCGACGTTGAGCCCCGCCGTGACGCGGGACGCCGTTTCGATGCTGCGCGCCGTCGCATAGGAAAAGTGATGCCCCGCGCGCGTGAATGCCGCGAGGACGTCGCAGGTGTGGCGGCTCAACGTAAGGTCGCTTTTCAAAAGCGTCCCGTCGAGGTCGCTCAAAAAGAGCGTTCTTTCGGGCTTCATATCGTAAGTTCCATGCCGTCGTACGCGGCGACAAAGCCGCACGCCTCCGCCCGCGCGAGATTTTCGGGCGAAGGGACGCCGTTGTGCGAGAAATGCGTGATGACCTTCACCGTCCGATCGTCGCATATCCCCGCGCGGGTCAGCCTTTCAACGGTGTGGAGCGCCTCTTTCACGTTCATGTGGCGGGCGTGCGGGTCGCTCTCGTCCCACAAAAAAGTGCAGTCGAGCGTGACGAGGTCGGCGCGCTTTTTGAGCATCTTCAAGAATTCCAGGCTCTCATCGGGCAGGCGACCCGTGTCGGTGAGGTGCAGCACGCGTTTATCCCCCCGCTCGATGAGCCATAATAAGGGCTCTTGCGAGGAGTGCTGCGCGGGGAAGGAGTACGCCCGCCAGTCGCCGAACGCCGCCTCCTCGAACGCGCCCACCGTGCGCAGGGAGAGGGAGGGCGCGACCTCTTTTTTCATCTCCCGCCGCGTGCACTCCCGAAAAACCTCACCCGCCTCGCGATTTGCAAAGATGGTGAGCTGCGGCGCGGTCATTTCGTGCGCATATTTATAGCCGCGCAGCACAAAGTCGTGCGCGTAAAAATGGTCCATGTGCGAATGGGTGACGAGCAGATATCCGATTGCCGACAAGTCGACGCCGAACTTCGCCGCATGATAAAAGGCGTCGGGCGGGAAGTCGATGGAGAGCTCGCCGTCCAAAAGGACCTGCGAGCGCGAGCGCACCTCCCTTCCCCCCTCTCCGCGCGCGATGCGCGCGCGGAGCGAGCGGCAGTAATCGCAGTTGCAAAACATTGCGGGAACGCCTTCCGCCGCTCCCGTTCCCAGATAAAGTACCTTCATTTTGCCTTAAAATCCGTAAAAACCATGTCCCGCGTTGGGATTTATGCAAAAATATGCCGAAACCGCCGCAGGTCAGACTTCGTATAAAATGGTGACGGGACCCTCGTTGCGCTGCAAGATCTCCATCTGCGCGCCGAACACGCCCATTCTGACGGGCACGCCCTGCGCGCGCAGGCAATCGGCGGCGAAGAGATAGAGCGCCTTCGCCCGCGCCGGCTCCTCCGCCTCCGTAAAGGATGGGCGGTTGCCCTTGACCGCGTCGCCGTAGAGGGTGAACTGCGAGACAAAGAGAACTTCGCCCCCGACGTCGCGCACGGACAGATTCATCTTGCCCGCGCCGTCCTCAAAGACGCGCAGCTTTGCGATCTTCTCGGCGCACTTTGCAGCCTGCGCCTCGCCGTCTCCCCGTCTGACCCCGAAATAGACAACAAGCCCGCGTCCGATGGCGGATACGGGCTCGTTGTCCACGGTGAGCGAAGCCTCGCTCACGCGCTGTGCGACAAATTTCATTACACGCGGCTCATGTACTCGCCCGTGCGGGTGTCGATGCGGATGGTATCGCCCTCCTCGACGAACATGGGGACCTGGAACACGGCGCCCGTCTCCACCTTGGCTGCCTTGGTGACGTTGGTCGCGGTGTTGCCCCTGACGCCGGGCTCCGCCTCGATGACTTTAAGCTCGACGAAGTTCTCGGGCTCGACGGAGAAGGCGTTGCCGTAGAGGAACTTCACCGTCACGACGTCGTTCTCGCGGATATAGCGGAGGGCGTCCTCCACCTGCGAGAAGTTGAGGGGCGTGAGGTTGAACTCGTCGTCCATGAAGTAGTAGAACTCGCCGTCCGTGTAGGAATAGGTCATCTTCTTGGTCTCGACCTGCGCCGTCTCGAGCTTGGCGGTGGGGTTGAACGTTTCATCCGAGAGCACCTGCCCCGTGACGACGTTCTTTAAGGTGCAGCGGACGAACGCCGCGCCCTTGCCGGGTTTGACGTGCTGGAACTCCGTGACCGTATACACGCCGCTCTTGTACTCGAACGTGGTGCCCTTGCGGATATCGCCTGCCATGATCTGTGCCATAAATCTATCTCCTTGTCATGTAACAAATAATTTATAAGATGATGAGTTCGCGGGGGAGCTTCTTCATAAAGGAGCACGCCCTCCCGTCTTTTAAGAAGATGCTGTCCTCGATGCGGATGCCGTACTTGCCCTCGAAGTAGAGCCCGGGCTCGTCCGAAAAGACCATCCCGTCCGAGAGCACTTCCTCGCCGCGCGGGGAGAGCACGGGATATTCGTGGATCTGCAACCCGATGCCGTGCCCCAGGGAATGGGTGAAGAACTTCTCCACGCCCTTTTCGCGGAAAAAGGCGCGGGCGATCTCGTCCGCCTCCCGCCCCGTCATGCCCGAGACGAGCCGTTCCTTGACGAGCTCGTGCGCTTTGAGAACGAGCGCATAGTGCGCTTTGAACGCCTCGTGCGCGCCGTCGTCGCCGAAGAGGAAGGTGCGCGTGCAGTCCGAGCAGTACCCCCCCACCTTGCAGCCGAAGTCGATGAGCACGACGTCGCCAAAGGCAAGGCGGGTATCTCCCGTCTCGTGATGGGGAACGCTCGAGCCGGCGCCGAAGGCGACAATGGTCTCGAACGACGTGCCGTCCGCGCCGCGCAGGCGCATCTCGTATTCGAGCACGGCTGCCGCCTCGCGCTCCGTCATCCCCTCTTTGAGGCGGGGCATCGTCGCAAGCAGCCCCTCCTCCGCGATGTCGCACGCGCGGGCGATCTTTTCCAGCTCGTCCGCCGTCTTTATCTTCATCGCCTCTTTCAAGGCGGGCATACAGTCAACGAGCGCAAAGCCGCGCTCCTCCAGCCTTCCGCACGCGGAGCGGCTGATGAACGGGAAGGGCACGCCGAGCGTCTTTGCCTTCCCCGCGCGGGCGAGCGCCTGTTCAAAGCCGCCTGCCTCCACGCGGACAAAACTTTTTTCAAGCTGCGCGCTCGCCGCCTCGAAATAGCGCGGATCGGCAAAGAAGGAGCACCCCTCTTTGTCCGCGACCACATAGCCGTCCGTCGAATAAAATCCCGTCACATACCGGCGCAGATGATCCTGCTCCAAAAAGAGCGCGTCCGCGCCGCTTTCGGCGACAATGCGCCGCAGCACTTCTTCTTTCATGGTTTTATTATAGCAAAACGCCGCCTGCAAGTCAATCCTTTTTCACGCACTTGTTCTTACAGCGCCTCGTAAATGCGCTTCATCTGCAGGGCGTCCTCCGCCTGCGTGCCGTCCGATTCGCTCACGATGTACGGCTCGAGGGCAAGTTCCTTCAACACGCGGGCGAGGGGCGCGAACTCGGGGCCGTACACCTCGTCCGCAAAGGTGAGGTGCTTGATCTCCCCTTTCGCCCCGTACATGATCTTGGAGAAGTGGACGTGGAAGTGCTTCATGCGCTCATAGCCGAGCTTTTCGAGGAGATAGTCAAGCAACCGCCGATAGTCCTCCTCCGTCTTTAAACTTCCCTGTTCGCGCGCGTTGACGTGCCCGAAATCGACGCAGGGCGTATAGATCTCGTCGATCAGACAGAAGCGGGCGATCTCCTCCACCGTCCCGATCTGGGCGAGTTTTCCCATCGTCTCGGGGCAGAACATCATGTCCTGCAAGCCGTTGCAATAGACGTAGTCGCGCAGCACCTTCAGCCTGTCCTCCGCGCGGGAGACGGCGACCTCGCGCGCATCCTTTCCCTGCGCGGCGGGGTGAAAGACGACGCGCCGCCCGCCCATCTCCTTCATCATTTTGGCGCTGTCCAGCACATAGCCGTACGACTTTGCCGCCATCTCGTCGTCGGGATTGGCGAAGTTGATGAAGTAGGGCGCGTGAACGGAAAGCTCCACCCCCTCTCTTTGGAATGCCGCGCCGATGGCGCGCGCCTTCTCCGCGCCCATGCGCACGCCCCGCCCGAAGGAATATTCAAAGCAGTCCAGCCCCATGCCCTTCACATAGGCGGCTGCCTCCTCGGTGTGTTCATAGCCCGCGGCATAAAAGCTCTGCGAATTGCCGCTCGGTCCGAATTTTATCATACGTTCTCCTTTTTTTCATCCGCTTTTTCATCCGCCGCGCCTGCCGCCCCGTCCGTTTCTCCATCCGGGAGGGGCGCATAGACGCGCATCTTCAGCCCCGTGTCGTTCACGAGGATGTGTTTGGGGCGCGTTAAGAGGCGGAAAAAGACGAACAGATCACCCGCCGCGCCCGAGACGTTGACGATCTGCAGCACCCACACCGCCCAGAACCACACCCCCGTGCAGAGGACGGCGTTGAGAGCGGCAAACACGGCGCCCCAGAGAATGAGGGGCGCGACGGCGACGATGAGATAGCGCGGCTTATCACAATACGCGGTGTTGCCGCAGTACGCCGCCCAGCCGACAAACCCGAATTTGGGGCGCACGCGGGTGAAGGCATATAAAAATACGCCGTGCGTGAGCTCGTGCAGGATGACGTAGAGGACGATGCCCGCGAGCATGGCGCCGAGCGCCGCAAAGATCTCCCACAGGGGCGTCTCGGCAAGCGAAGAGAAGGGCACGAGCAGCACCCCCGCCACGGCGAGCGCGGCGGCGAGCGCGAGGGCAAGCCCGTTCACCGCCCAAAACTGCCGCCTGTTCGATTGCAGGTCGATGACCTCCGCAAGGGCGTAGCCTGCGGGGAGTTCTTTATAACACATGAAAAAGCGCCTCCTTGTCGCGTTCGAGTTGGGCGCGCAGCGCATCGGCGCCTGCAAACTTCATGACGGGGCGCAGAAAGCGCTCGGGAAAGATGCGCACGTCCGCGCCGTACAGATCCCCCGAAAAGCCGTCAAGATACGCCTCGATCTTCTTTTCCGTGACGCCGAACGTGGGGCGCGCGCCGAAGTTGACGATGGCGGGATAGCTGCCCGCGGGCGTCTCGGCACGCCCCGCATACACGCCGTCGGCGGGGAGCACCTTCTCGGGCGGAACGGACAGATTGAGAGTGGGAAAGCCCAGCACGGGTCCCCCGACGTGGCGGCCGTGCTCCACGCGCCCCTCCGCAAAGTACGGGCACAGCAGCAGCGCGTTCGCGGCGCACATCTCCGAGGCGGCGACGAGCGCTTTGATGCGGGAGGTGGAGATCTTTTCGCCGCCCTCCAAAACGGGCGGGAGCACCGTGACGGGGCAGGGCGCCAGACGCATGAGCAGCCGCGTGTCCCCCGCCGCCCCCCTTCCGAAGCGGAAATCTTCGCCGCAGAACAGGGCGGCAGCGCCGACGCGCGCAAACAGCGCGTGCAGAAACTCCTCGGGCGGGGTGTTGCGGAAGTCGTCCGAAAAGTCAAATTCCACGCAAAAATCGATGCCCGCCCGCGCAAACAGCGTGCGGCGCTCGGTGCGGGTGAACAGCTCGCCGCCCGCCTTTCCGCCCAGCACGGACATGACGCCGACGGGCAGGCCCGTCTCTCTTGCACGGCGAAGGAGGGCACCATGTCCGAGGTGGAGCCCGTCGAACCCGCCCATGAGCAATGCGCAGCGCGCGGGATACCCCTCCTGCCCGGATACGATCAGCATAATTTTTTCTCCGCGCGCGCGATGCCGTCCCGCACGCGCGCGATGCCGTAAAACGCGCCGCCTGAAAAGAGCTTGTACTGCCCGTCCGCCGCGTCCACGGGCACGCCCACGCCGTGGAAGATGCGCGCGTCCGCCCCCTCGAGCACGGGGAAGGGCAGCACGTCCTGCGTGGGAATGAGAAAGTCACGGACGTTCTCCGCCGTAAGGACATTGAACGGCACGCCCGTGGAAAACGTAAACGGGCCGCTCTCCGTGCGGCACAGAAAGCTCATATAGCCCGTCGTTCCGAGCGCGGCGGCAAGGTCGCGCGCGAGCGAACGGATGTACGTTCCCCCGCCGCACGCAATGTCAAAGCAAAATTCGTCCTCCGCCGTCTGCTCCGTCAAGGTAAAGGCGGAGACATGCACCTTTTTGGGGGGAAGGTCGAACTCCGCCCCCCTGCGCGCGAGGTCGTACCCCCGCCGCCCGTTCACCGAAACGGCGCTGTACTGCGGCGGCACCTGCATGATATCGCCCACAAAGGCGGGCAGAGCGGCGCGCACCTCCTCGGCGGAGGGAACGCGCCCGCCGCGCACGATCTCCCCCTCCCTGTCGAGGGTGGCGGTCGTCGCGCCGAACACGAAGCGCGCGAAGTAGCGCTTCTGCTTGCTCAAAAAATAGTCAAAGAGGCGGGCGGCATTGCCCACCGCGACGGGCAGCACGCCGCACGCGAGCGGGTCGAGCGTGCCCAGATGCCCGCACGGCGTCTTTAAGAGGTACTTCACCCGTCCGACCACCTTGGTGGAGCCCACCCCCTCGGGCTTGAGGACGTTGATAAACCCCGTCATTGGGGCAACCTCTGCGCGACGGCGTAGCGGAGCTTGTCGTACGCCTCCTCATAGTCGCCGAAGAACATACAGCCCGAGGCGAGGACGTGTCCCCCGCCGCCGAACACGCCCGCGACTTCGTTGACGTTGACCGTGCCCTTGGAGCGCAGCGACGCCTTGTACTGCCCGCGCCTGACTTCCATCATGCACACGCTCACCTCGACGGGCGAAACGGTGAGCCCGAAATCGACGATGCCCTCGGTGGCGTCCTGCTTCAAGCCGTATTTTGCGAGCTGCTCCTGCGTGACGAGGGCGGTGACGAGGCGGTCGCCGAGGTCGTAGCGCAGGCGGGAGATGACCTCCGCATACAGCTTTGCGCGCGCCTTCGACTGCTTTCTGAACACCTCGTAGGTGATAACGCCAATGTCCGCGCCCGCGTCCACCACGTCCGCCGCGGCGCGCAGCGTCTCGCCGTTGACGTCCCCGTGCGAGAAGGCGCCCGAATCGGTCACCATGCCCATGAGAAGGTACTCCGCGAGCAGCTTGTCGGGCTTGACACCCATCAGGCGCACAAGCTCTGCCATGTTCTCGCAGTTGCTGGCGCGCGGGCGCACGAAGTTATATTTGCAGTAGCGCGTGTTGGAAACGTGGTGATCGATATTGACGGTCACCTTCCCCTTCTTTACGCCCGACAAAAAGGCGGATTGCAGTTGTCCGAACCGCGCCTCGTCCGACGAATCAACGCACACATACCCCTCCGCGTCCAACGTCGGCGCGCGGCGGATGTCCTTCATCCCCTCCAGAAAGAGGAATTTTTCGGGGATGTCCCCCTCGTTCACGACCTCACTCCTGACGCCGAGCATGAAAAGAGCGCGATGCAGCGCCATAGCGCTCCCGAGGGTGTCCCCGTCGGGGCGCATGTGCGTGAAGATCACCGCGCTTTTGAGACGACGCAAAACGTCTGCAATTTCCGATAACGTATTCACTTTTTTTCTTCCTCATCCTTGTGAAGGGATGCGAACAGTTCGTCCATGTGCGAACCGTACGCCATGCTCGTATCCTCCAGAAAGGTGAGCGCGGGAACGGTGCGCATCCGCATGACCTTTGCAAGTTCGTGGCGGACAAAGCCCGCGCTCTCCTTCAGTGCGGCGAGCGACGCGCGCCTGTCCTCCTCGCCCACGGCGTAGATGCTCACATACACCTTCGCCGTCTTGAAGTCGGGCGCGGCGTCCACGCCCGTGACGCTGATCATGCCCTTTAAATCGGGGCGGCGGTTTTTGAGCTCGCCCGCAAGGATGGCGGCGATCTCCCGCTGCAATTCCCCGTCCACTCGGTCGGTTCGTCTTGACATAGCCTCCTCCCCCGTTCCGTGCCCCGAAAGGCGCCGCGAACGCAGTCCGTCTGCGGGCTCTATGCCCCGCAGGCAGGATTTATTTCGTCTCCTTGACTTCCTCGATGAGATAGCACTCGATGAAGTCGCCCACTTTGATGTCGTTGAAGTTCTCGATGGCGCAGCCGCACTCGGTGCCCGCTGCAGCCTCCTTCACGTCGTCTTTGTAGTGCTTGAGCTGTTTGACGTTGCCCTCGACGATCATCACGTCGTCGCGGTAGATGCGCAGCTTTCCGCCGCGCACGAGGCGCCCTTCCGTCACGAGGCAGCCCGCGATGGTGCCGACGCCCGTGATGTTGAAGGTCTGGCGCACCTCCGCCTTGCCCATGTACACTTCCTTGTACTTGGGCGAGAGCATCCCCTTGAGCGCCGCTTCCATGTCGTCGAGCAGCTCGTAGATGATGCGATAGAGGCGCACGTCGACGTGGCTGCGCTCGGCGAGCGCCTTCGCCTTGGTGTCGGGACGGACGTTGAAGCCGATGATGACGGCGTTGGCGGAATCGGCGAGCGAGACGTCGCTCTCCGTGATGGCTCCCGCGGCGGCATGGATGACTTTGACGCGCACTTCTTCGCCCGAGAGCTTTTCGAGCGACGCTCTGACCGCCTCCACGCTGCCCTGCACGTCCGCCTTGACGATGACTTTGAGGTCTTTGACGTTGCCCTCTTCCGCCTGACGGAAGATGTCGTCCAGCGAAACTTTGGTCGTCTCGTGGATCATGGATTCACGCTGCTTGTTTTTGCGCTCCTCCTGCACCTGGCGCATGAGGCTCGCCTCCACGGCGAACACGGCGTCGCCCGCGTTGGGCACGTCCTCCAGCCCGAGCACGGAGACGGCGGTGGAGGGACCTGCCTCCTTGACCGTCCTGCCCTTGTCGTCGATCATGGCGCGCACGCGCCCGACGGTGGTGCCCGAAACGAGGTTGTCGCCCGTGCGCAGGGTGCCGTTCTGAACGAGCACGCTCGCCATGGGGCCCTTGCCCTTGTCGAGCTTCGCCTCGATGACGATGCCCTTCGCCTTGCGGTCGGGGTTCGCCTTGAGTTCGCGCATTTCCGCGATGAGGTCGATGTCCTCAAGGAGCTTGTCGATGCCCATGCCCGTCTTGGCGGACACCGGTTCGACGATGACGTCCCCGCCCCATTCCTCGGGAACGAGGTCGTACTTCATGAGTTCCTGCTTGACGCGGTCGGGCTCGACGTGCGGTTTATCCATCTTGTTGAGCGCGACGATGATGGGCACGTCCGCCGCCTTGGCGTGGTCGATCGCCTCCACCGTCTGCGGCATGATGCCGTCGTCCGCCGCCACGACGAGGACGACGATGTCCGTCACCTGCGCGCCGCGCGCACGCATCGCCGTAAAGGCGGCGTGCCCCGGGGTGTCGATGAACGTGACCTTCTTCCCCTCGCCGAACGTGACCGTATAGGCGCCGATGCTCTGGGTGATGCCGCCCGCTTCGCCCTCCGTGACGTTGGTCTTGCGGATGGCGTCGAGAAGGGAGGTCTTGCCGTGGTCGACGTGCCCCATGACCGTGACGACGGGTGCGCGGGGGATGAGATTCTCGTCCGTGCCCGCCTCGCCGTGCACCTTCAAAAGGGCGTCCTCCGCCGTCTCCTCGGGCTTGTATTCGAGATCGATGCCCAGCTCGAGGGCGATGAACGCGGCGTTGTCGTAATCCACCGATTCGTTCACCGTCTTCATCACGCCCTCCTTGAAGAGGCGTTTGGTGATCTCCACCGCCGAGATGCCCAGCTTTTCGGAGAGCACCTTGATGGGGATCTCGCGGCTGGTGACGACGGCGTGGTCGATCTTGATGGTCTGCGTCTCCTTCTTGACGCCCTTCTTGCCGAAACGCGCCTTGCGGTAGCCGCTCTTATCTTCGTCGAAGTCGCCGATGCTCGCCCCCTGCCTGCGCTGCAGATCGCGCTTGTTGGCGGGGCGGCGCGCCTCGACATACGTCTTATCGAACTTTTTGGGCGCGTCGCGGCGGACGGGCGCGGGCGGAGGCGCGACGGGACGCGCGGGCGTGGGTCTTGCGCCTGCGGGCCTTGCCCCCGCTGCGGGGCGCTGGGGCGCGCCTGCCGGTCTTGCCCCCGCGGGGCGCTGCGGTGCGCCTGCGCCTGCGGGACGAGGACCCTGCCCGCCTCTTGCGGCGGGTGCGGGCGTATAGGTGGGACGCTGCGCGCCCTTCTCGCCCGGGCGGAAGGTGGGACGCTCCGTCCTCGGCGCGTTCTGCGGCGCACTCTGCTGCGCGTTCTGCGGCGCGGACGGGCGCTCGCTCCGCTCCTCCCGACGTGCGGGCTGCGTCTTGGGAGCACTCTTTTCGGCGGCGTCCTCGGACATGGGTGCGGGAGATCTCGTCTCCGCAGCGGGAGCGGCAGGCGCGGGAGCGGGCGCGGGCTCGGGTTCGGGTGCGGGCGCCGGCTCGGAGGCGCGCGCAGCTTCCTCTGCCTTTGCGGCTTCGGCGGCGCGCTGTTCTTCCTCCTTGCGGCGGGCTTCCTCCTCCGCGCGGCGCGCGGCAGCCGCAGCCTCCAGCTCGCCGAGTTTTTTCAAAAGCTCGGAGAGCTGCTTTTCGCCTGCGGAAATGCTCTTATTGAGGGCGGCGCTCTTTTCGTCCTTTAAGAGCGCTCCCAGATTGTCGATGTTTTTGTATGCCATGTCTCCTCCGATGGCGGCGCCTTCCTTGCGCCCGCTCCATAAGAATTATGCCTGCAGCTCCTTTGCGAGCGCCTGCGCGAGATGTTCCTCCCGCACGCCCGCAAGTTTGCAGTGCGCCTTGCCGACGAGGCGTTCCAATTCGTCCGTCCACACGACGGCGCAGCCGCACTTTACGGCAAGTTTTTCTATTTCCTTTTTACAGTTCTCCGACGCCGCCCGATCGGCGACGAGGAGAAAGATCCTCTCGCGCGAGGCGCGCACGGCGTTGACGCCCGTCGTCAGCTTTCCCGCGCGGCGGCAAAATCCGAGATAGGTCTCCGCCTTACTTTGCACCGAACTCCTCCTCGATGGCGGCGTAGACTTCCTCGCCGACGTCGGCGGAGAACGTCTTGTTGAGAAGGCGGTACTTCCTCAATTTTTTGATGCACGCCTCGCTGCCGCACACATAGGCGCCCCGCCCCGGGAGCTTGCCCGAGAAATCCAGACGGATCTCCCCCTGCGCGCTCCGCACGATGCGGAGCATCTCCTTTTTGGGCTTTTCCTCGCGGCAGGCGATGCAGGTGCGCACGGGGATCTTTTTGGGAGGCATTTACTCCTCCGCGGCGGGTGCGGGCGCGTCGAGGTTCATCTTCGCCGCAGCCGACTCGCTCTTGACGTCGATCTTCCAGCCCGTGAGCCGCGCCGCGAGGCGGGCGTTCTGCCCGTCCCTGCCGATGGCGAGCGAGAGCTTTTCATCGGGCACGACGGCGACGGCGGATTTTTCGCCCATCTGCGTGACGGAGAGCACCGTGGCGGGCGAGAGCGCCTTTGCGATGAACTCGAGCGGGTTCTCGCTCCAGAGGATGATGTCGATCTTCTCGCCGCCGAGCTCGGTGACGACCGCATTGACGCGCGCGCCCTTGTTGCCGACGCAGGCGCCCACGGCGTCGACGTGCGCGTCCTCGGAGGCGATCGCCATCTTGGTGCGGTGCCCCGGTTCGCGGGAGATGCCCTTGACGACGACGGTGCCCGCCTTGATCTCGGGCACTTCCTCCTCAAAGAGGCGCTTGACGAGCCCGGGCGCCGCGCGGGAGACGAGCACCTGCGCGTTCTTGCCGCCGCTCTTTACCCGCTTGACGTACACTTTGAGATGCTCGCCGACGGGATAGCGTTCGCCGGGCACCTGGTCCTGCGGGAGCATGAGCCCCTCGATCTGCCCCTTGCCGAGCTCGATATACACGTTGCGCGCGTCCACCTTGCGCACGAGCCCGCTCATGAGCTCGCCCTCTTTATCGGAGAATTCGGAGAGCGTGTTGTCGCGCTCCGTCTCGTGGATCTTTTGCAGGATGACCTGCTTTGCCGTCTGCGCCGCGATGCGCGTGAAATCCTTGGGGGTGAACTCCTCGGTGAGGACGTCCCCGGGCTTTGCGCTCTTTTTAATTTCCTGCGCGTCCTCGAGGGAGATCTCGTTATCGGCGAGCTCCTCCGCATCGGAGACGGTGCGCTTCAGAAAGAAGCGGATGGTGCCCTTTTCGGGATTGAGCCGCACTTCCACATCGCCGCCCTCGCCGATGTACTGCTTTTTATAGGCGGAGGCGAGCGCCGTGGAAAGCGCCTCGATGAACGTCTCTTCACTGATGCCCTTTTCGCGCTCGAGATCGGCGAGCGCCGCAAAGAAATCCTTGTTGATCATAGTGTTCTCCTTATCGTTATCGCCCGCAGGCGTCACACTTCAATGAGCAGACAGACCTTGGAGGTCTTGTCGAAGGGGATGGAAACTTCCCCTTTCGGGGTGTTTAAGAGGATGTCGCCGCCCTCAAAGGAGACGAGCGTTCCCTCGTGATACTTCGCGCCCGCATAGGGCGCATAGAGGTGCACCTCGATCTTCTCCCCGAGGTGGCGCGCAAAGTCGCGCGCGTCCTTAAAGGGGCGGTCGAGCCCGGGCGAGGAGCAGTTCAGCGTATACGCCTCCCCGTAGGTGGGGTCGAGCTCGTCGAGCGCGGCGTCCGCGGCGTGGTGGAACGCCTCGCACAAATTGAGATCGACACCGCCCGGCGCGTCGATGATAAGGGTCAGGGAGCGGTCGCGGTTGTTCCACACCGCCTCCAGAAGCTCCGCCCCCACCGACTGTGCCACGGGCGCGAGATGCTCCTCCACTTCCTTCATGGGCATCACCTTCATATCCGCCTCCCCGTTCAAACCTCTGCATACAAATATTGAGAGCGGCGAACCGCTCTCAATCCATACGTCAGATTAAGATCATCCATAGTTTACCACATCTGCATGGAAAATGCAAGCATTTTGCGGCAATTTTTCAGCCGAGCTTGCCCGAAATGCGCGCCAGCTCCAAAAATACCTTGGCGGTGGCGAAGGCGTCGTCGAAGGCGCGGTGGTGGCGGAAGGTGAACCCGAAGTAGTCGACGAGGTCGTTGAGGCGATGATGGGAGAGCCGCAGCGTGCGCTGGGACATGACCATCGTGTCGTACTGCCGCTGGTCGAACAAAAACCCCTCCTTTTCGCCGTAGTAGCGGATGAACTTGTAGTCGAACTGCACGTTGTGCCCCACGAGGGCGCACCCCGCCGAGAACTTGTAAAAATCGGCGAGCACGTCCCCCACCTGCGGCGCGCCGACGAGCATCTCGTCCGTGATGCCCGTGATGTTCACGATCTCCTCCGAAAGGCGGACGGGGCAGGCGACGAAGGTGGAGAGCTTTTCGCAGATCTGCCCGCCGCGGATCTTGACGGCGCCCAGCTCGATGATGTGATCCATCGTCCCCATCGCGGGGGAATTGTTGAGCCCCGTCGTCTCCAGGTCGAACACGACGAAATCCTGCTCCGTCACCTCCTTGGGAAGGGGCTTGCCCTGAAAGAGGGTGCCCTGCACGAGGTCGGAGACGGGCGCGGGGAAGGCGACGCGGTAGCGCGCGGGCACGGGGCGGGAGGGGCGCTCCTCGGGAATAAAATCTGCGGGCGGGCGCCCGAAATCAACATTCTTTGCGCGGAAGGAGAGCGCGCCGTTGAAGAGCTCGTTGTCGCCCGTAAGGCACACGCTGTCCCCTTGCTTGATGGCGCGCACCTTCTCCACGGTCGCCTTTTTGGAAAAGTAGGAACAGCGGAGCTGCCCCGTCGCGTCAGCGATCGAGATGGAAAAATAGGGCTTGCCCGCCTTGGTGGAGCGCTCCTCGATGTAGGAGACGGTGCCGCAGACGGTGACGCCCGTCATCTCCTTGACGAGGTCGGCGAGGTAGATGGCGTGCGAGGGCTTGGCGCCGTCGACGGGCACATACTCCTCCACGGGAAAGAAGCGGGGCGCGGCGACGTACTCCGCCTCGGGCGGCGCCTCCCGCTCGATCTCCCCGCGCTCCTTCCGGATGAAGTTGACCTCCCCGAACCACGTTCCGCAAAAACTTTTGGCGAGCTCCGCGCTCACGGCGTCCATCACGCCGTCCCCCGCCATGCGGTCGCGCTCCAGCTCCCCCACCGAGACGACGTACCGTCCGCCGCCCGCGTCGATCTCCACGGCGATGTCGTCGGGGTCGACGAACGCCGCGATGCCCGGGAAGCGCGTCTTTAAGATCTGCGCCACCGCGCGCCGCACGCCCGCCTCGTCGGGAACGGACTTCAAGACGCGCACGTCGGCAGAAAACCCCTGCGGGACATATTTTTGCGCGACGCCGCGCGCGTATTCGATGTCCTCGGGCGAATAGGCGACGTCAGTGACGAGATGGAACGTCGCCGCCGTGCCCGAAACTTCTATTTTTTTGAGGACGGCGCGCACCAGCCCCGGGGCGCGGCGCACCTCCTCCAGAAACGCACGGCTCTTCATCCGATCAGTCCTTCCAGCCGTCTGAAAAATTCGCGCTCGGCGTCCGCCTTGGGAACGCGCGCGTCGGGCATATCCTTTTGCATGATGACGCAGTAATCCTCGCCCCCGGCGATGCCCAGATCGCACCCGCGCGCCTCCCCGGGACCGTTGACGACGCAGCCCATGACGGCAATTTTCAGCTTTTTCCGGACGGTGCGCACGCGCTCCTCGACGCGCGCCGCAAGCCCGATGCAGTCGTAGCGGCACCTGCCGCAGGTGGGACAGGCGACGACTTCCGCATACTCCTTCTCCAGCCCGCAGGCGCGCAGGATGGCGTGCCCCGCGTACACCTCCTCCACGGGGTCGGCGGAGAGGGAGACGCGGATGGTCTCGCCGATGCCCGCGAGCAGCAGCGCGCCGATGCCCACGCTGCTCTTGACGATGCCCGCCTCCCTGGTGCCCGCCTCGGTGACGCCGAGGTGGAGCGGATAACCGCACCGCCTGCGCAGCAGCGTATACGCCTCGACGGTGAGCGGGACATCGGACGCCTTGACGGAGATGACGATGTCCTCCACGCCGTGCCGTTCCAGAACGGCGACGTTTTCGAGCGCGCTCTCGACGAGCGCCTGCGCGCTCCTGCCGTACGTCTGCAGGTGGTGTTTTTCGATACTGCCCGTGTTCGCACCCACGCGCACGGGAATGTGGTGTGCTTTGAGGCAGTCGGCGACGCGCGCGACGTCCGCCTCCCCGCCGATGTTGCCCGGGTTGATGCGCAGCTTGTCGGCGCCGTTTTCCACCGCGAGCACGGCGAGCTTCGCCGAAAAATGCACGTCCGCCACGACGGGAACGTGCACCTGCGTCGTGACCTCTTTGAGGGCGCGCGCGTCGTCCTCGTCCGCGACGGCGACGCGCGCAATGTCGCATCCCGCCCGTTCGAGGGAAAGAATTTGAGCGACGCACGCCTGCACGTCGCTCGTTTTTTTGGTCGTCATGCTCTGTACGGCGATGTCCCCGCCGCCCAGAAGGAGATTTCCGATGCGTACTTTCCGGATCATTTGGGCTGTGTATCCTCGTTCTTTTTCTCGATCATCTTCTGCAATTCCGCCATGAAGGAGGAGATGTCCTTGAAGGAGCGGTACACCGAGGCGTAGCGCACATAGGCGACCTCGTCCAGCTTCTGCAGCCCCTCCATCACCATCTCGCCGATCTGCTTGGAGGAAATCTCCTGCTCCATCGAATTGTAGATACGCTTGGCGATGTCCTCGGCGAGCTCGTCGATCTTCTCGATGGGAACGGGGCGCTTTTCGCACGCCTTGATGATGCCGCGCTTGATCTTCCCCACGTCGAACGCCTGCCGCGTGCCGTCGTTTTTGACGACAAGGATGGGCGCGACCTCGATGGTCTCATACGTCGTGAAACGCCTGCCGCAGCCCATACACTCGCGGCGGCGGCGGATGGTGCGTTCGTCGTCTGCCGAACGCGAATCGATGACCTTGCTCTCCGTGCAGTTACAGTACAGGCAGCGCATATTTCCCCCTTTCAACGGAACATCTTGTGTCCGTATGATAAAAAGTCTTATATGTAGTATATCACATTTTACGGCGCTTGTAAAGTGTTTGCGGAAAATTCCTGCGCCACGCACAGCTTTACGCACGGGGGATGCGCCAAAAGCCAAAAAAGCCCCCTCGGGGTGATATGCACCCCAAAAGTTGGACAGACTTTTGGAGGTGCATATTTTATGGCAAAAAAAGGAAGTAAGCAGAAA
>CALVTL010000029.1 GCA_944362555.1 uncultured Clostridia bacterium | reverse complement strand
CGCCGAAGGCGGTGATGAGGGGGACGGCAAAGGAACAGTCGCTCTGCTTGACCCCTCATCCGTCACTTCGTGACACCCGTCTCGGCGGCGCAAGGAGCGACGCCGTCAGCGGTCACGGTTTTTGCCCGCAATGGCAAAAACCTCAGTTCGCCGCGCGTGCACACCACACCGTGGTGATGCGCATAACGCGCGGCTCACCCCGAGGGGGAAGGCATGAGACCCGTTTACGGGTAACAAGTAACAGATGCGTGACTGCCAGGTCGTCACAGGCGCGACTTGCGCGCTGCCCGTAATATGAGGGCTTACAGCCCGCCCCGCCTATGGCGGCACGAGCCGCAGGCGAAGTAAAATGAAAAAACACCGATGGATGTTTATTGCTCCCGCAGCGGCGCGCGGCGGCATTTATGCGCATTTATGCGCAAAATAAATCGCGGCGATAGGAGATATGCGGGACGCAGCCCGCCGCAACCTTGTCTATCCGCTTGACAAATGTGAAAAATTACAATATAATGATAAGCAATATACTTTTTTCGCAAGGAGGTCGCTTTATGAAACGAATGGGAGCAGAGATCCTGGTCGAGTGCCTCAAAGAACAGGGGGTCACCACCGTATTCGGTTATCCGGGCGGAACGGTGCTCGACATCTACGACGCGCTCTATCGTGACGGCACGATCGAACACGTCATCACCTCGCACGAGCAGGGCGCGGCGCACGCCGCCGACGGCTGGGCGCGCGTCACGGGGAAGACGGGCGTCGTCATCGCGACGAGCGGCCCCGGCGCCACCAACCTTGTGACGGGCATCGCCACGGCGTACATGGATTCCGTTCCCATGGTCGCCATCACGGGGAACGTGGGCGCGAACTTTCTGGGAAGGGATTCCTTTCAGGAGATCGACATCTTCGGCATCACCCTGCCCATCACCAAACACAACTACATCGTAAAGGACGTAACGGAACTTGCGGGCGTCGTGCGCGAGGCGTTCCGCATCGCAAGTTCGGGCAGAAAGGGGCCCGTCCTCATCGATATTTTAAAGAACGTGCAGAGCGAGAAGGCGGAGTATGTGCCGCAAAAGCCCGTGACGCCGCGCGCAAAGCCCGTTCCCGCGCGCGAGCTGGAGGGCGCGGCGCAGGCGATCAACGAGGCAGAGCGCCCGCTCATCATGGTGGGCGGCGGCGCCATCGCGGCGGAGGCATCCCGCGAGGTGCTCGCCCTTGCCGAGCGCATCCACGCCCCCGTCGTGTCCACGCTGATGGGGCTGGGCGCCTTCCCCGCCTCCCATCCCCTCTTTATGGGCATGATGGGGATGCACGGCACCGCCACGGCAGCAAAGCTGTGCATGGAGAGCGACTGCATCCTCGCCGTCGGCACCCGCTTTTCCGACCGCGTCGCCCTCAACCGCGACAAGTTCGCCGCGGGGAAGACGGTCGTGCAGATCGACATCGACAACGCGGAGCTCGATAAGAACGTCAACGTCACCTATCCCGTCCTCGGCGACGTGAAGGAGGCGCTCACCACCCTCATCCCCCTGCTCGCGGAGCGCAGATGCGCCTTTGCGGAGCGGGCGGCGGAACTCAAAAAGGAGGAACGTGCCCGCCAGAAAGAGCCCGAGCTCGGGCACAGAGTGCTCATCGAGGCGGCGAAGCTCGCCCCTGCGGACGCCATCGTCGTCACCGACGTCGGACAGCACCAGATGTGGACGGCGCAGTACTACCCCATCGAAAAGCCGCGCACGTTCTGCACGAGCGGCGGGCTGGGGACGATGGGCTACGGGATGGGCGCCGCCATCGGCGCGGCAAAGGCGACGGGCAGGCACGTCATTCTGGTGACGGGCGACGGGTGCTTCAACATGAACCTCAACGAGCTCTCCACCGCCGTCACGCAGGAGCTGCCCATCACGGTGCTCCTGATGAACAACCACGCCCTCGGCATGGTGCGGCAGTGGCAGAAACTCTTCTACGGGCACCGTTTTTCGCAGACGGATGTCAAAAAGAAGACCGACTATGTAAAATTTGCCGAAAGTTTCGGCGCCAAGGGGCTGCGCATCACCTGCGAAAAAGAGGTGGACGCCGCCTTAAAAGAGGCGTTCGCAACGCCCACACCCGTCGTTGTGGACTGCCGGATCGGCAACGATGAGAACGTGCTGCCCATGATAAAGCCCGGACAGACGTACGACACCATCATGACGGAATGGGAGGATCAATGATGAACCGCTATACGATCAGCGCACTCGTTTCCAACAAATCGGGCGTTTTAACGCGCGTCGCCGCGCTCTTTGCGCGGCGCGGCTACAACATCGAGTCCCTCTCCGTGTGCAAGACGGAGAGCGACGAGCTCTCCCGCATGACCATCGTTCTGAACGGCGACGAGTACATTCTGGGGCAAATGATGAAGCAGATGGACAAACTCATCGACGTGAAGAAGATCATGCGCGTCGAGGAGGACGCCGTCAGCCGCGAGCTGCTGCTCATCAAGATCAAAACGGACGCCGCTACCCGCTCGCAGGTTCTGGAGATCAGCCAGATCTTCCGCGCCAAGGTGGTGGACGCCTCGCCCGAGGCGACCATTCTGGAGCTCACGGGAAAACCCACCAAGCTGGACGGGTTCGTCACCATGCTCATGCCCTACGGCGTGATGGAGCTCGCGCGCACGGGCGTGACGAGCATCTCCCGCGGCAAGACCACCATCAAAGACGAGACGGATTATAAGGAGAGGATATGAGTTCACGAATTTTCTCGCGCAAAGGCGCGACAAAATTCCGTGATTTGAGAGAAAACGCCGCCGCGACTTTGGCTGCGGCTCGTTTTCTCTCTGCGGGCGCGCCTCGGGGCTTAGCATTTTATCGCGCCCGCATTCACTCTTTCCCCGTAAGCGCAGGTATGCGCAAATTGAGTTCCGCGGCGCAAAATGCAATTTTGCTTGCGGCGTGATTAATAGCTCAAAAGGCTTCCCCTCGGGGGAAGGCTTTCCCGCAGTACAAAAACAACGCAGCAAGTCCTTGTTCACTGATATGGAGGTTTATATGTCGAATACCTTTACGAGCGGCAGCAATATGGCGGCGCAGCGCTCCCTTCTGCGGGCGCTCGGCTGGTCGGATTCCGAAATGCAAAAGCCCATCGTGGGCATCATCTGCGCGCAGAGCGACATCATCCCGGGGCATACGCACCTTGCGGAGATCGCGCGCGCCGTTTCGGACGGCGTGCTCGCGGCGGGCGGCAAGCCCGTCGTCGTGCCCTGCATCGGCGTGTGCGACGGCATCGCCATGGGACACAAGGGGATGCGCTATTCCCTCCCCTCGCGCGAGGTCATCGCCGACAGCTGCGAGATCCTCATCCACGCGCACGCCTTTGACGCCTGCGTGTTTGTGGGCAACTGTGACAAGATCGTCCCCGGGATGCTGATGGGCGCGGTGCGCGCCAACGTCCCCGCCCTGTTCTGTTCGGGCGGGCCCATGCTGGCGGGGCATAAGGACGGCAAAAAGCTCTCCCTCTCCTCCATGTTCGAGGCGGTGGGCGCCTTCACCTCGGGCAAGATCGACGAGGAGGAACTTGCCCGCTTCGAGTGCGCCGCCTGCCCTTCGTGCGGGTCGTGCTCGGGAATGTTCACGGCGAACTCCATGAACTGTCTTTTGGAGGCGCTGGGCATGGCGCTGCCCGGGAACGGCACCATCCCCGCCGTGCACTCCGCGCGCCTCATCCTTGCCAAGAACGCGGGCGAGGCGGTGATGCGCCTGCTCGAAAAAAACGTGCGCCCGCGCGACATCCTCACGCCGACGGCGCTCAAAAATGCCGAGCGCGTGGACATGGCGATCGGCGCCTCCTCCAACTCCGTTCTGCACCTTCTGGCGCTTGCGAGCGAGCTGGGCTTTTCCAAGGAGCAGCTCTCCATCGACACGATGAACGAGATCAGCATGAACACGCCCAACCTGTGCCGCCTTGCGCCCGCGGGCGAGCACTATATCGAGGAGCTCGGCGAGGCGGGCGGCATCTCCGCCGTCATCCGCACCCTCATCGACGCGGGGCTGTTCGACGGCAGCGCGCAGACCGCGGCGCTCCTCACGCAGGACGAGCTCACCCGATATGCGCGCGTCCGGAACGCGGACATCATCCGCCCCGTCAGCGCCCCCTATTCCCCCTACGGCGGGCTCGCCATTTTAAAGGGCAGCCTTGCAAGGGAGGGCGCCGTGGTGAAAAAGAGCGCCGTCGACCCCAAGATGTACCGCCATTCGGGTCCCGCGCGCGTGTTTGACTCCGAAGAGGCAGCCATGCAGGCGATCTCCTCCAACAAGATAAAAGCGGGCGACGTCGTCGTCATCCGCTACGAGGGACCCAAGGGCGGCCCCGGGATGCGCGAGATGCTCTCCCCCACCTCCTCCATCGTGGGCGCGGGGCTGGGCGACACCGTGGCGCTCATCACGGACGGCAGGTTCTCGGGCGCGACGCGCGGCGCCGCCATCGGGCACGTCTGCCCCGAAGCGGCGGCGGGCGGCGTCATCGGCATCGTCAAAGAGGGCGACATCATCGACATCGACATCGAGAAGGGGACCATCGACCTCCGCCTTCCGCAAGAGGAGATCGACGCGCGCCTCGCCGCGTTCCACCCCCTCGAAAAGCCCGTTGAAGGGTACTTAAAGCGCTACCGTGCGCTCGTCACCTCCGCCTCCGACGGCGCGGTGTTCAAAAAGTTCTGAAATGCTGCGCCCGTCCGGGGAATCCGGACGGGCGCATGGTTTTTTATCTCCGTTCGTTTGCGGAGCACCCATTCGTTCGGGATGACGCGCAAATACAAGAATGAACGGCGCAGATCAACATGACGGGCAGTCCAAAAAAGCTGCCCGCCTGATGTTTCCGACGCACGTTAAAAGCAATCCGCCTCGTCCTCCGTGCGGCAGATGCGGTAGCTCGGAATGGTCATGCGCTTGAAATCGACGGGCACCACCTCCACGAACTTGCCGTCCTCGAGCTCCTCGTGCACCATCCCGCGCGGCAGAAAGGCATAGCCCAGCCCCGCCGCAAGGAAGTCCTTCACCTTGTTGGAGTTATCCACCTCGAAGGGGAACACCTTGCCCGAGGGGAAGAGCTCGCGCAGATAGGAGCCGATCTCCTGCAACGAAAAGTTGCACATGGCGCAGGGAAGGTCGGCGAGCTGCCCCCTGCGGATGCCGCCCGAAAAGGCGTTCCTGTCCGCGCGGGCGAGCAGAACGAGCTCGTCCTGCGAAAAGAGCTTGCAGGAATACCCCGAGCGGCGCACATCCTGATAGACGTAGGCGACGTCCAAAAGCCCGTCCCAGAGCATCTCCAACAGCCCCGCCGTGTGTCCGATGGTCACGCGGTACATTTTTCCCTGCGCGATGCCCTCGAGGATGCGCGCCTTGAGCGCGCCCTCATAGACGGCGTTCACCGCCCCGATGTGCATCTGCTGCCCGCCCCCCTTGATGGCGTTGAGGCAGGCGTCCTCCATCTCCACGATGCGGCGCGCGTATTCACACACCGCCTTGCCCTCGTCGGTGAGCGCCACGTTGCGCGTATCCCGCCGCAGGAGCTTGGTGGCAAGTTCCTTTTCCAGTTCCGCCACGCGGTTGGTGACGGTGGACTGCGCAATGAAGAGCTGTTCCGCGACCCGCGTGAAGTTTTTGAGTTTTGCGACCAACAAAAAGGTGCGAAGGCTTTCGGTATTCACAATTCGTTTTTTCGATTACTCCTATGTAATAATTCGTTTTTCAAATGATTGACGAAAGTATAGCATATATGGTATACTTTGTCAAGAAATATCCGAAAAAAAGGAGCAGCAAAATGGGGATGACAATGACGCAAAAGATCCTTGCGGCGCACGCGGGGCTCCCCTCCGTCGCGGCGGGGCAGCTCATCGAGGCGGAACTCGACCTCGCCCTCGCCAACGACATCACCGCGCCCGTCGCCATCCGCGAGATGGAAAAGGCGGGCGGTCACGTCAGATATAAGGACAAAGTCGCCCTCGTCATGGATCACTTCACCCCCAATAAAGACATCAAGGCGGCGTGTCAGGTGAAGTGCACGCGCGCGTTCGCCCTGCGCGAGGGGGTGGAGCACTTCTTCGACGTGGGCGAGATGGGCATCGAACACGCCCTGCTGCCCGAACAGGGGCTTGTGGGCGCGGGCGACTGCGTCATCGGCGCGGACAGTCACACCTGCACCTACGGCGCGCTGGGCGCCTTTTCGACGGGCGTCGGCTCCACCGACCTCGCCGCCGCCATGATGACGGGCAAGGGCTGGTTCAAAGTCCCCTCCGCGCTGCGCTTTGTGCTGCGGGGCGCGCTCCCCCGTTTTGTGACGGGCAAGGACCTCATCCTCCACATCATCGGACTCATCGGCGTGGACGGCGCGCTCTACAAGAGCATGGAATTTACGGGGGAAGGGGTGGCGTCCCTTACGATGGACGACCGCTTCACCGTGTGCAATATGGCGATCGAGGCGGGCGCGAAGAACGGCATCTTCCCCGTGGACGAACAGACGCGCGCCTATCTTGCGGGCAGGTTCCGCCGCCCCGTGCGCGTCTATGAAGCGGACGAGGACGCCGTGTACGAAAAGACGTACACCATCGACCTCTCCGCCCTGCGCCCTACCGTCGCCTTCCCCCATTTACCCGAAAATACGCATACGTCCTGGGAAAACATCGCCATCGACCAGGTGGTCATCGGCTCGTGCACCAACGGGCGCATCTCCGATCTGCGGCAGGCGGCGGAGGTGCTCGCGGGCAGAAAGGTCGCAAAGAACGTGCGCTGCATCATCATCCCCGCCACGCAGGAGGTGTACCTTCAAGCGATGAAGGAGGGGCTGCTGGAAAGTTTCATCCGCGCGGGCGCCGTCGTCTCCACCCCCACCTGCGGGCCCTGCCTCGGCGGGCACATGGGCATTCTTGCCGACAACGAACGGTGCGTCTCCACCACCAACCGCAACTTTGTGGGACGCATGGGACATATCACGAGTGAAATTTACCTCGCCTCCCCCTACACGGCGGCGGCGAGCGCGGTGGCAGGCAGGCTGGCTTCCGCACAGGAGGTGCTCTCATGAACGTGAAAGGCCGGGTGCATAAATACGGCAGCAACGTCGATACCGACGTCATCATCCCCGCGCGGTATCTGAACACCGCCGCGGCGGAGGAACTTGCCGCGCACTGTATGGAGGACATCGACCCCGCCTTTGTGAAGAACGTGCAGGCGGGCGACATCCTCGTCGCGGAGGACAACTTCGGATGCGGTTCCTCGCGCGAGCACGCCCCCATCGCCATCAAGGCGAGCGGCATTTCGCTCGTCATCGCCAACACCTTCGCGCGCATCTTCTACCGCAACGCCATCAACATCGGGCTGCCCATTCTGGAGTGCCCCGAGGCGGTCGAGGGCATCCGCGCGGGGGACGTCGTTTCCTGCGACCTTGCAAAGGGCGTCATCAAGAACGAAACGACGGGCGAACGCTTTCAGGCGCAGCCCTTCCCCGAATTTATCCAGAACATCATCAACGCGGGCGGGCTGCTCGCATCCATCGCCCAAAAATGACGCCCCCTTTGCGGGCGGAACAGAGAGCAAGGCGGGCGCGCCCCGTCCTTTGCACAGGGAGGTCAGTTATGCAAAAACACATCGCCGTCCTTGCAGGCGACGGCATCGGGCCGGAGATCACCGACGGCGCCGTGCACGTCTTAAAGGCGGTGGCGGACAAATTCCGCCACACCTTCACCTTTGAATCTCTCCCCATCGGCGGATGCGCCATCGACGCGTGCGGCGAGCCGCTGCCCGCGCACACGGTGGAGCGCTGCCTCGCCTCCGACTCCGTTCTTTTGGGCGCGGTGGGCGGACCAAAATGGGACGCGCTCCCGGGCGACAAGCGCCCCGAAAAGGGGCTTCTGGGCATCCGCAAGGCGATGGGACTGTATTCCAACATCCGCCCCGCCAGATTGTGGCGGGCGCTCGCGGACGCCTCCCCCTTAAAGCGCGAACTCATCGAGGACGGTATCGAGATCGTCGTCGTGCGCGAACTCACGGGCGGCATCTACTTCGGCAAACGCGGGAGCTTTGCGGACGAGGAGATGGGCGAAACGGCGTGGGACACCGAGCAATATTCGGTAAAGGAGATCGAGCGCATCACGCGCATCGCGTGCGAACTTGCAAGAAAGCGCTCGGGGCGCGTCATCTCCGTCGACAAGGCGAACGTGCTGGAGACTTCCCGTCTGTGGCGCAGAACGGTGCATACGTTCGCACAAATGCATTACCCCGACGTCACCGTCACCGATATGCTGGTGGACAACGCCGCCATGCAGATCGTCAAAGATCCCGCGCAGTTCGACGTCCTGCTCACCTCCAATATGTTCGGCGACATCCTCTCCGACGAGGCGGCGCAGGTGACGGGCTCCATCGGGATGCTCGCCTCCTCCTCGCTGGGCGACACGCCGTGCGGGCTGTATGAGCCCATCCACGGCTCCGCGCCCGACATTGCGGGCAGGGACGCCGCCAACCCCATCGCCACCATTCTGGCGGCCGCCATGATGCTGCGCGACTCCTTCGGCATGACAAAAGAGTACGCCGCCGTCGAGCACGCCGTGGAGGAGGTGCTCGGCGAAGGCTGGCGCACGGCGGACATCTCCTCGGCGGGGACGCACACGATCGGCTGCCGCGAGATGGCGCGCCGCATTGCGGAGCACATCTGAACTTCCCGCCCATCGGGCGGACAAGCCACACGGGCGGGGACCATCCCCGCCCGTTTTGATCGGCTTTTTGCACATATTTTTTATAGACAGTTTTTATTTTAAGCCATTGGCAGCATTCGATGTTTAACGTTTTATGCATCATGCCTCTGAAAATGCTTCATGGATAATTTGCAGCTTATCGCAGACATGATAGTATAAATCGCCATTCCTATGATCAGAGCGGATGCTTTTGCACCCGAGTTTACAGAATTCAGCCCGTTCAGCGTAACGGAATACAGCGGCGTTGCCCAGCGTAAAGCAATGAAGACGCCGATCAGCAAGAACACGATGACCGCGCCGATCACGAACGGAACGCCGATCTTATCGGGGGATCTGAAATAGCGCGGAAAGAAGATCAGGTTGAACACGCCGAGCAATACCGCACCATTGCCGACCAAAGCAAGATTTGCCGAGATACCCGCTTGATTGACATACTGCTCCGCAGGCAAAACAGCGCCTTTGACTGCACCGAGGATACCGACAAGCAACATAATGATGCCTTGCAGCCCGAACACCACCAGCATCTTTGCAAGAGGGATATGCTCTTTTTTGACGGGCAATGCGCAGGAAAATGCAATATCGCCGTTTTCTCTTGTCATCATACAGCAGAAAAAGACCGAAAGGCAGGAGAAAAAGAAAATGACTTCATAGGGATAATTCGGCACAAATACAAGCACGGCAAAGAAGAGAAAGATAAAAGCCGTAGGGTGCATACAAAGAGTTAATTCTTTTCTAATTAAATTCAGCATACCCTTCCACCCCCTCGTTTGCTTTTTCCAGATGTACGATGATATTATCGATCGTTGCGTCGGACACGGTAACATTCGTTGATATTTGCATATCACGGGGCAGCAGACCTTCGTAGCCTTCTTTGATCGCCTTTACGCCGATGGCTTTGGCTGCCGTCGCGTCTGCAAGAGAACAAAAACGCGCCAACCGGTATTTCCCGAGCAACTCTTTCAGCGAGCACGCCGCAAGGAGCCTGCCCTGCGAGATATAGACGATGTCGTCGGCAATGTGCATCAGATCGGACGTGATATGCGTAGAAAAGAGGACGGAAACACCTTCCTCCCGCACAAACTGCAAAACAATGTCGCAAAACTCTTCACGCGAAAGCGGATCAAGCCCGCTCGTCGGCTCGTCCATGATGAGCAGCTTTGCTCCGTGTGAAAGAGCGAGGGCAAGCGCAAACTTTACCTTCATGCCCTCGGAAAGTTCTTTGACCTTCTTTCGTTCGGACAAATCGAATTGCGCAAGCAGTCTTTCATACTTGCCTTGATCCCACGCCGGATAAAAGGGCGAGTATGCTTTGCGGATAGCGGCAAGCGTGTTCATGGGATAATAGCGAAAGCCGCCGCCGACATAGCCGATCATCTGCTTTGCCGCAAGTTCATCCTCATCCATATTCTTTCCAAAGACCGAGACGGCGCCTTCTGCCGCGATAAGCCGCAGGATCCCCTTGATCGTTGTACTTTTCCCTGCGCCGTTCCTGCCGATGAGCCCGACGATATGCCCCTGCGGCACGCAAAAACTAATCTTATCAAGCGTGAATTCGGGATAGACTTTCGTCAGTCCTTTGACTTCAAGTGCATTCATTTTTGCTCGCCGTCCTTTACATGATTGACAGCCTTCCAAAACGATTCTACATAGGAAAACGGCTGCAAGGCAATACCTTGCCCTTTGTCTGCCATCAAGACCAGCGAATCTCCCGGGTTCAGCGAGAACATATCACGCACCTCTTTAGGGATGACGATCTGCCCTTTGGGACCGATCTTGACCGTTGCCAGAAACTTACCTTCGGGGAAATTTTCCATTACTTGCTCCTTTTGGTATAATTAGTATTACTTTTCTTACATATTATAACTCGTAATGCATTGAATGTCAAGAAAAAGGAAGCAAAAACTACTTTGGCACCATGGCGTGTGCTTGGATGCGGCACGCTGACGCGCACCGCGCCGTGCGAAATTTTCCCTTCTGCGCGTCCGCTTGCAGAACGTTGACAAAACCCTGCGGGCGCGGTATAATATGGGGCGATACGGAGAATACACTATGAGTATTTCGGAGAACGTAACACACTATTTAAAACAGATCGAGGGCGGGAACTGCTTCGGCGAGAAGGTCACGCTGGTGGCTGCGACCAAGACGCGCACGGCGGAGGAGATCAACGAGGCGATCCGCGCGGGCATCACCGACATCGGCGAGAACAAAGTGCAGGAATTTCGCGACAAATTTGACCTTATAACGGGCGGGAACCGCCACTTCATCGGGCACTTGCAGACCAACAAGATAAAGTACCTCATCGGCAAGACTTACCTCATCCAATCGCTCGACCGCGACGAACTTTTGACGGAACTTGCCGCGCGTTCGGTGCGCGCAGGCGTCACGACGGACGTGCTCATCGAAGTGAATATCGGCAGCGAGCTCTCCAAGAGCGGCTATCCCCTCCGGGAGGCGTTCGCCGCCTACGAACGCGCGCAGAACACCGCGGGGCTGCGCGTGCGCGGATTTATGGCGATGCTCCCCCTCTCCGGGGACGAACAGCTCCTGGGCGGGCTTGCGGACGAGATGCGCGCCCTCTATGAAAGGGCGAAGGCGCAGGATGAAAATATCCGCCACCTCTCCATGGGAATGAGCGGCGACTGGCAGCTCTGCCTTGCGCACGGCTCCAACATGATCCGCCTGGGAACGGCGCTCTTCGGCGCAAGATAACGCCCCTCTCCCTGCAAGATAACGCCCCTCTCCCTGCAAGATAACGCCCCTCTCCCCGCAAAATAACGCAACACGTCCCCCCTCGGCGGCAGAGAGTTCATCCCCATCCGCCGCGCGCACGCCGTTAAACGGCTTCACACAAGGAAACCTTATGCCATCTTCCATCACCCATTTTCTCATTGCGGACGAGGCGCAAAAGCGCCTGCCGCAGCCCCTTCAGGACATCATCTCCGCCGCGCCCGAGATGTACTTTTTGGGCGCGCAGGGGCCCGATATGTTCTTCTTCGCCAAAAAAGTGAACAAGCAGGAGGGCAACTTCGGGAAGTTTTTGCACCGCAACGCCGTCTATGAGCTGTTCTGCGCCTTCCTCCGCGTTCTCCCGACGCTGGGGGAGGAGGAGCGCGCCGCGGCGACGGCGTACTGCTTCGGCTATGTCACGCATTGCTGCGCGGACGTCGCCTTCCACCCCTTCGTCTACCGCTATCTCGAGCAGAACGCCCTCCACAAGCGCGAACACCAGCGCATGGAGAACGATTGGGACGTCTACTTTGCGCGCAAACTGCGCGGCATGGAGGCGGAGCGCTACCCCTATCCCGACATCGGGACGTGCAAGAACGCCGCCCTGCTCACCCTCTGGGAGAAGGCGTCGGCGGCGCTCGGAAGAACGCCCGTCTCGCGCGCGATGCTCTTTGGCGGCATCGACAACTTTGCCGCGTACCTCGCCTTCTTCCACAAAAAATGCTATGCCGCCAACCGGCATTGGCGGCGCTTTGACAGGCTCTTCCACATACACGGGCTCTCCTGCTTTTACCCCGCGAAGGAGCCGGACAGCGCCATCCTCGCGGGCGAGGCGTTTGAACGCGCCGCCAACGCGGACAGCTCCCTGCCGCCCGTCACGTCTGCGGACGGGCTGTTTGAACGCGCCGTTTCGGAGAGCGCCTATAAAATTTTGCTCTTCTCCGACGCGCTCGGCGGCGCGCAGCTCCCCAGAGAGCAGTTCGACCGTCATCTGCTGACGGGGCGGCATTGCGAATAGGGTCACAGGTTCACGAAATTCTTTTTGAACTGACAAAAAGAATTTCCGTGAGGGGGAGGAACACCCCGCGGGCACGGCTGCGCCTGACCGCGCGGTTTTCCTGCGGCGCGCATTTGGCAACATTCATAGCCGCGCGCCGCTGCTCCTTTCCGCAGAAGCGCAGGTATGCGCAAATTGAGTACCGCTGCGGAACGGCGCGACTTTCCTTGCGGCGTAATCGATAGCTTTCTATTCTTGCCCCCCTTGTGTAAAGGGGGGATAAGGGGGGATTGTCAAAAACATGAGTACCGCTGCGGAAAGGTGCGACTTTCCTTGCGGCGTGATTATAGCCCTCTTATCTTGCCTCCCCTGTGCAAGGGGGGGGGATAAGGGGGGGGGTGTCAAAAACATGAGTACCGCTGCGGAAAGGTGCGACTTTCCTTGCGGCGTAATCGATAGCTTTCTATTCTTGCCCCCCTTGTGTAAAGGGGGGATAAGGGGGGATTGTCAAAAACATGAATACCGCTGCGGAACGACGCGACGTTCCTTGCGGCATGATTTTAGCAAGGGATGACGTGGAAAAAGGCGCGGCGCGGACAATGTTGTCCGCGCCGCGCCTTATTTTTACGTTCGTGACTGTGCACACGCCTCCCGCGCCTGCCTCGAATACACGCAGCCGCAGTAGTTCTGACGGTACAATCCGTACTGCCGCGAGAGCTCGACCGAGCGGAGATACCCGCCCCGCTTTTTGAAATCGGTGGGCAGATATTCCACCCCGAATTCCTCCGCCGCCTCCCGACCCACGCGGTCGATGAGCGCCGCGTTCTTCATGGGCGAGACGGTGAGCGTGGTGGCAAAGAGGTCGTACCCGCCCGCCTTCGCCTGCCGCGCCGTTTCAAACAGACGCAGGCGGAAGCACCGCTCGCAGCGCGCGCCCCCCTCCGCCGCGTCCTCGTATCCGCGGGCGATGGCTACAAAATCTTCGGAACGGTAGCCTGTTTCGAGGACATCCGCCTCTCCCGTCTCGCGCACGAGGCGGCGCAGCTCCGCGAGCCGCTTTTCGTACTCCTCCGACGTATCCATATTGGGGTTGTAAAAGAACGCGGTCACGCGCACGGCGGGCGCCGTCTGCGTGAGACAATAAGAGGCGCACGGCGCGCAGCAGACGTGCAGCAGCAGCCGCGCCCCCTCCGCCTCCGCGAGCCGTCTTTGCATGACGGCGTCGAAATTGACGGCGTTCATACGCTTAAAAGGTTGTTGAGCGCCGAGACGAGCGCCTGCACGGAGGCGATCGTGATGTCCGAATGCTCGCCCGCGCCCCAATAAATTTTACCGCCCGTCTCCACGCCGAGGTAGGAGATCGCCTGCGCGAAGGAACCCGACGAGAGCGCGTGCTGCTCATAGCCCGTCAGGTCGTATTCGACGCCGAAATGGCGCTTCAAGGCATTGGAGACGGCGTCCAGCCGTCCGTTGCCCGTCGCCTCGGCGACGGTGCGGCGCGCCCCTTCGATGATCTCCACCTGCGCGGTGATGCCGTTCTCCTGGCGGTAGTGCACCTCGCCGAGCGTAAAGCGCTCGCGCGGGGAGAGGAAGCGGCGGGTGAACACGCCGAAG
This sequence comes from uncultured Clostridia bacterium, assembly GCA_944362555.1. Lineage (GTDB taxonomy): Bacteria > Bacillota > Clostridia > Christensenellales > Borkfalkiaceae > Gallimonas. Next base: position 9,775 of record CALVTL010000029.1, on the reverse strand, counting down.
ATCTCCTCCGCCTTGAGCTCCTTATGCAGCACGTCCGATTCGTGCTTGACGGCATAGCTCACCGCCTCCTTCATGCGGGCGGGCAGCTTTAACCCGAAGGCGTGCTCCAGAATGTAGCCGACGCCGCCCTTTCCCGACTGCGAATTGATGCGGATGACGTCCGAATCGTACTCCCTGCCCACGTCTTTGGGGTCGATGGGAAGGTAGGGAACGTCCCAGACGGCGCGTTCCGTCTCCTTGCGGAAGCGCATCCCCTTGGCGATGGCGTCCTGATGGGAGCCCGAGAAGGCGGCGAACACCAGCTCCCCCGCATAGGGCTGACGGGGGGAGATGCGCATCCCCGTATAGCTCTCGTAGAGCGACGCGACGTAGGGCATATTGGAGAAGTTGAGCCCGGGGTCGACGCCCTGCGAATACAAATTCATGGCGAGGGTGACGATGTCGCAGTTGCCCGTGCGCTCACCGTTGCCGAACAGCGTGCCCTCCACCCTGTCCGCGCCCGCCAGAAGCCCGAACTCCGCCGAGGCGACGCCGCAGCCGCGGTCGTTGTGCGGGTGCAGCGAGAGGACGACGTTCTTGCGGTATTTCAGGTGCTTGTGGAGGTACTCCACCTGCTGCGCATAGACGTGCGGCATGGCGTTCTCCACGGTGGCGGGAAGGTTGATGACCGCCTTGCGCTCCGCCGTCGGCTGCCAGACGTCGAGCACGGCGTTGCACACTTCGAGGGCGTACTCCGGCTCCGTTCCCGTAAAGCTCTCGGGCGAATACTCAAAGCGGTACTCCTCCCCCGCCTGTTCGGTGAGGTCCTTCAGAAGGCGCGCACCCTCCACGGCGATCGCCTTGATCTCCTCCTTCCCCCTGCGGAACACCTGCTCGCGCTGGGCGACGGAGGTGGAATTGTAGACGTGCACGATGACGTTCTTGGCGCCGCGGATCGCCTCGAACGTCTTTTTGATGATGTGTTCGCGCGCCTGCGTCAGCACCTGGATGGTGACGTCGTCGGGAATGAGCCCGCGTTCGATGAGCGAGCGCAGAAAGTCGTACTCCGTCTCGCTGGCGGCGGGGAAGCCCACCTCGATCTCCTTGAAGCCGAGCTCCACCAGAAGGCGGAAGAACTCCACCTTGGTCTCCAGCCCCATCGGCTCGATGAGCGCCTGATTGCCGTCCCGAAGATCGACGCTGCACCAGACGGGCGCGCGCGCGACCATGTTCTTGTTCGCCCAATCCATGCACGGCTCGGGCGGCAGGATAAACTGCGCGGTGTACTTTTTGGCATCCATGTTCCCCTTTCCCTCCTTATACCTGCCCGCTCGGGGGAGCGCTTTTTAAATATGCGGCTGCAAATGACCGCACACGTCCCCCCTCGTCGGCAGCCGATCAAATAAACGGACCCCGCGTCTCCAAAGAGACGCGGGATCCGCGCGGTACCACTCTTCTTGCGGAAACAAGTTCCGCCCCTCGACGGGCAAACTGCCCTGCCCCGATAACGGCGGGGACGCCGTTCCTTGCTACTTGCGCCTTGGGCGCGTTCCCGAGGACCGCTCTGCGGCGAGTTCGCCCCCTTCCCGTACCGCCTTGCACCCGACGGCGGCTCTCTGCAACGGCAAAGTGAGGTTACTGCTCCGCTTCCTTGCGTTTATAGTATTTTCATCATACCATATCCCCGCAAAAAATGCAAGTATTTTGCGGCTGCATCAATAATTTTCGGGCTTTACCTGGAAATACGCCTTGGGATGGGCGCAGACGGGGCACACTTCGGGCGCCTCGCTCGCCTTGACGATGGCGCCGCAGTTGAGGCACTGCCAATACACCTCGCCGTCCTTTACGAACACCCTGCCCTCTTCCACGTTCTGAAGGAGCTTACGATAGCGCGCCTCGTGCTCCTTTTCGACGCCTGCGACGTTCTCGAACATCTGCGCGATGGCGTCGAAGCCCTCCTCGCGCGCGACTTTTGCGAAGGTGGGATACATATCCGTCCATTCGTCGTTCTCGCCCTGCGCCGCCGCCTTCAGATTCTCCGCCGTGCTGCCGATGCCGCCCGCGATGAGCTTATACCACATCTTGGCGTGCTCGCGCTCGTTCCCCGACGTCTCCTCGAAGATGGCTGCGATCTGGTTGAAACCGTCCTTCTTCGCCTTGGAGGCAAAATAGGCGTACTTGTTGGTCGCCATGCTCTCGCCCGCGAATGCCGCCATGAGGTTCTCCAGCGTCTTGGTCCCTTTGAGTTCTTTCATTGTTGTATCTCCTTATTCTTCTGCGCTTTGGCGCATAAATTTCCGCTGCAATCGGGGCAGAGCCCCGTAAACTCCACGTCCCAGCCCTCCACCTGAAAGCCGCCGCAGACGGCGCCCGCCGCGATGGAGGCATAGTCGGGGAGGAAAATGTCGCATACCCGCCCGCAGATGCGGCACCTGCCGTGCGCGTGCGGGGCAAGCGTGGGGTCGAAGCGCGTGTCGCTCCCCTCCATGGTGAGCTTGCGCACCTGCCCGCTCGCCGCAAACCCGCCCAGCACGCGGAACACCGTCCCGCGCGAGAGCGTCGGCTGCACGGGGTGCACATATTCGTACACCTCGGTGGCAGTCGGATGGTCGAGCTGCAGCAAGGCGTCGTAGACCGCCTGTTTTTGTCTTGTACGGCGCGGCGCTCCCGACATTTTCTGCTCCTTATCAAGATTTATTCTTAATAAGAGTATACCATACTTATCGCATCTTGTCAAGAGTTCGTGAAAAAATTTTAGGAACAGCCCGCGGCGGTCGACGGGATCCTCCCCGCGCCAAAGGCTTCTCCTTGGGGAGAAGCTCCGCCGAAGGCGGTGATGAGGGGGACGGCAAAGGAACTTTTGCCCTGCTTGACCCCTCATCCGTCACGTCGTGACACGATCTCCCAAGGGGGAAGGCTTTCATTCCCCACGCTCTCTTTCCCTTGCAAGGGGATCCCTCCACTCCACTACGTTCCGTGTTCGGGATGACATGAACAATAAGAAGGCTCCCTTGCAAGAATCCCCGCATAGAAGAACGCGGGACACAGAGTTGTGCCCCGCAGCCGTAATATTCCACAACAATTTCAGGCAGACGCGCCGTCCGCCCTGTCCGCCGCCCGAGGGCTCACTCCTCGCCGTCCAGCATGGCGGCTTCGTCGGCGTCCTCAGAGTCCTCGTACTGGGCGCAGAACTCGGCGAACACCTCGTCGAGCTCGTCGTCGTCCTCGATCTGCACGAGCTGCTCGTTCTCCTCGTCGCCCTCGATGCGGTAGATGGCGACTTCCTCCGAATCGTCCTCTTCGCCCTCCTCCCGCGCCTCTTTGAGCTCGGTGAGCGCGCAGTACCAATTTCCCTTGTACTCGAAGGTCAGAAGGTGCTCGAAGCGGAAGGAATTGCCCTCGTCGTCCACAAGTTCGACGATGTTTTCGTCCTCCGAATAGTCGTTGCGTTCCTCTTTCATGGCAAGTCTCCTTATTTGTTTTTTGCAAGATAGCTTTCGAGAATGTAGGCGGCAGCGATGGAATCCACCTGCTTCTTTTTCTTGTCCCGCCGCTGCGAGACGCCCATTTCAAGGAGGTCCCCCCGCGCGGCGCGCGTCGTGAAGCGCTCGTCCTCCAACGAAACGACGAGCCCCGCACCCTCCAATGCGGCGGCGAAGCGGCGCGTCTTTTCGCTCTGCACGCTCTCCGAACCGTCCTCGTTGAGGGGCAGCCCCACCACGACGCGGGTGATGCCCCGCGCCCGCGCGATGTCCGCGAGCGCCGAGACGTCGCGGGAGAAATCCCCCGTGCGGAAATAGGTATCGGAGGGAACGGCGTAGCCGCCGAAGGGGTCGCTGAACGCGACGCCCACCCGCTTATCCCCCACATCGAATGCGGCGATCTGCTCTGTCATACCCAGATTATACCATATCCTGCGGGGAATGTAAAGGGGTGCGGGCAAGATTTGCGGCGCAATCAAAAACATTGCAAGAAACAGCGCCCTCTTTTTTTCGGAACGGGCGCTCATTTTGCAGAACGTCTGCCGTTTTTCGGAACGGGCGCAGGGGGCGGACGCTGCAAAGCGTCCGCCCCCTGCGCAAAAATTTGCGCCCTTCCCGCTCGGGCGGGAAGGGCGCAACGCTCCTTTACGCCTTTTTGGCGGGAGCCTGCTGCGCGTTCAGACGCTCGTCCATCATGGCGTCCACCTTTTCGAGCAGCTCCGTCTGGCTCTTTTTGACGAGCGCGCGCGCCTTGCAGCTGTTGGCGACGAGCAGCGCGCCCCCCGCGAGCCCGAACACGAGCCCCAGAAAAAACATCTTTTCCATCTTTCCCTCCTGCGGGGATGGCTCTGCGGCGTCGCCGCGCGCCTGCCCCGCAAGCATAGTTTGGGAAGATGCGGGGGCGTTATTCCCCCCGTCCGCTGCGTAATTTTTCCAATTCCGAACGAAGGCGCGCGTTCTCCTCCTTCAGATCGGAGGCGATGCGCGCATAGAGCGCGTCGATCTCCCGCTCCAGCCTGCGCTGCAGAAAGCTCTTCTCCTCGGGCACGCCCGCCTCCTCGGCGGCGCGGCGCACGCGCTCGGGCTGCTTTTTCAGAAGATTGCGGTACTTGTTCTGCATCCGCAGCATGAGCTTCTCGTCGCCGCCGCACAGGTTGCGGATCGCCCGCCGCACGGACATTCCCTTGCTCTTTTCCGTGAGCACCTTTTTGAGCATCTCGTCCGTCTCCGCCTCGGTGAAGGGTCTGATCTCCCCCGCCGCGAGGTCCTTCCCCGCCAGGATGCGCTGCACGCGCTCGTCCGCGCGGCTGCGCAGAAAGGCGTAGTAATAGTTGCGCACGCTGCCCTTGGCGCGGTTGTGCTCCCTGCCGTACGTCTCAAAGAGATAGGAGAGCGTCTTGCCCGCGTGCCTTCCCGTGTAGATGTATTCGATGAGCCCCGCCGCTTCCTCTTCGGTATAGCCGTTGATCTTGTTCATACCGTCCCTCCCGTGCGGTTCCGCCGACCCCTGCGCGCATAAGGGGGTGAACGCGGCGGGATCGGCTTCCCCTCTCCACCGATTGTTGACATAATTTTATCGCATTATACATACCAATGAGAGATGAACGTGTACTTTTTCTCCAAGACGCCCTGCGCGCTGTTCGCGGACGGCGCCCGCCTGGGCACGGCGGACGGCTTTGCGCGCAGAACGCAGCTCTCCCCCGCGGACGGCGTGTTCTGCGAATGCAAGGCGGCGGGGCGCGTCCCCTTTTGCTTCTTCTTTGACGAGGACTTTCTCTTTGCCCCGCCCGAGGGCGCGGAGCTGTATTTTTACCGCGGCGACGTCGCCGTCTGCGTGCAGGAGCTGCCCTACAGCGACCCCGCCGCACGCACCATCTGGCAAAAGACGTTCGGCGCGCTGACGCTCACCCTGCGCGTGCAGGGGCGGGTACTGCTCGAAATGGCGGGCGCGGAGGAGCGCACCCTCCCCCTTCCCCTCGCCTTTGAACACTGCCGCGCGGAGGAGGCGGGCGGGGGCGTGCTCCTCGAGGGAGACGGGATGTTCGCGCTGTTGGACGGTGCGGGCGAACTGTGCACGCTCTCCGCGGGGCGCGTCGTCGGGCGCGGGGCGCGGCTCACGGCGGAAGTGCCCCTCTTCGACTGTCTGGGGAGCGTCCTTATATGTCGCTATGAGGGGGGCGTCCTCCGCGAGGGGACGCGACGCTCCGCGCGCACGCCCGACGAGGCGCTCCTGCCCCTTGCGCTCTTCGAGAGCGTGTTGGCGGGCTTTGATGCAGCGCCCCTTTTATCGCCCCTCCTTGCCCCCAAAGCGGCGCTCTTAAAGGGGTATCTGGGCGATCTGCGCGCTGCCGTCCGCCTCGGCGACGGGCTGGTGGGCGCGGTGTACGAACGAAAGCCGCGCGTCTTTGACGTGCGCCCCTTCCGCGTGACGACGGAGGGCGGCAAAGTGAGCAACCTCGCCCCCGCCTGACGCACCCCTTCGGGGACGAAGGAGCACGAAGAGAAATGCCCCTTCCCCTCTCCGTCATTTACGGAGAGCTTTCGCGACGTCTTTGCCATTCACACCACGTCATTCCGCCCGACGCGAGGAGAAATGCCTGCTTGCAGGAGCATTTCGACGGTGCGGCGCACGAGCCCCGTCGGGGCAAAGTCAGCGAAGCGAGGAATCCCCTCGCTCCTTATCCCTTGCAAGGGGATCCCTCCACTCCACTGCGTTCCGTGTTCGGGATGACATATAAAGAAAAGGCTCCCTCGTTGAGGGAGCTGGCTGCGGAGCAAATGCGGAGCAGTCTGAAGGAGTTGCTATTATTTAAGTCAACGATTTTTAATTACTCCTTCCGTCACGGCTGCGCCGTGCCACCTCCCTCATGGAGGGAGGCATAGAGGGAGCATTTCGACGATGCGGCGCACGAGCCCCAAAGGGGCGAAGTCAGCGGGCGGGGGCGTGCCCAACTCTCCCGTCATTCCGAGGAATGAAATGACGAGGAATCCCCCGACAAGAGACAGGGAGCAAAAAGCGAGGGGATCCCTCACATCCGTTCGGGATGACGTAAGGGTGCGGGGAGATCCCTCGCCGCCTGCCGCTTGCCTCCCCTGTTCCCCATCCTGTACGATGAGATCCCTCGATCGGCTGCGCCTCATTCCGGGATGACATCATAAAAGCTCCCGTGCGTCTGCACGGGAGCTTTGATCAAGATCTCAATATTTGGTCACTTTGACGGATTTGACGACGATGGGCATATCGATGGGCGTCTCGTATTCTGCGGTAAGACCGCCCTTCTTCACCGTTTCGAAATAGTCGCATTGGTTGAGTTTGACGTTTTCCTGCGTGTCCGTGAAGGAATCCTCCTCGTCCAGCGTGTCCTCGTAGTCGCTGATGGCGGCGAGCAGACCGTTCGTCATCTGCTCCGTGTAGTCCTTCGCCTTGCCGATGACGCAGTACTTGGCGTCCGCCTCCGAGCGGGATTCGCCCGTGAAGGTATAGAAGAGCGAAGTGATGCTGTTGTACTCATAGCCGAGCTGCTGATAGGCGTTGCCGTCGTTGTCGGCGCCGCCGTCCGCGCGCTGCACCCAGACCTGCTCGTCCGTGCCGCCCGCTTCCTTCTTCTGCGTGTAGTACATGACGAGCGCGCCCGCCGAATGGGCGTACTGCTTGCCGTACTCCTGCTCCACGCCGTTGGCGGAGAACTCCCCGTACACCGAATAGAGCGGGACGGTGCGCTCCTCATCCGCCCAGACCGACTGCGTGAAGGTGACGTCCTTTTCCGCCTCGAGCGCCTTGACGGCTTCGAGGTAGTTGACCTCCTCCAGAGCGCCGTTCGTCAGACGATAGCCGCCCGACTTCAACGTATAATCCTGATAGTCGTGCACGACGAGCCCGTCGTAAAAGCCCGCGTCGGCAAGCTCGATGAAGTGCTGCACGGTCATGGGCGCGTCCGAGCGCGAGAGGATGTAATCCACCTCATAGTCCTCTCCGTTGAAGGAGTAGGTGATGGTCACTTCGGGGTTATTGGATTGGGTGCAGCCCGCGAACATGGCGACCGAGCCCACCGCAATGAGCGACGTGATTCCTACCGCGGCGACGCGGCGCAAAACTTTCTTGTTCATAGAAAATGTCTCCAAAGAATTCCTCTTTATTTTACCTTGAAAAAGACAATCCGTCAAGTGGTTTGCGCATTGTTGGAATGAAAATTGTGTGTTACGCCCCGATTTGCGTCACAATTCAAAGTCGTAGGGATTGTATTTGCGCCGTCTGTCGCCGTAAATCCCGCCCGAGGAAAGTCCGCTCCCGTCCAGTCCGTCAAGTCCTTCGCCCTGCGAGACGACCAAAAGGACAATTATGACCACAACCGCAATAGAAAAACAGGATGTGTCCGTTGCCGCGGGCGAGGCTTTAAGAAAGACAAACAGACTGCTTGCCGCAATCCCGCTCCCTAAACCGTTACAGATGAGAACGGGAAGATAAACGCGCGACCATTCCCGTACATTCGCAATAACGGTGAGCAGGGCACAGACAATACATACGCCGCCGCCCACACCGACACCGACGTATTGATTGACTTGCGGAATGAGAAGCATACATCCGCACGCACAAAATGCAAGTGCCAGATACAAGGCAAACGCCACCAACGAGATCAGGCTCTTCCGATACATTTCTCTCCCCTCTCAATGAAAAAATAATATCATGGCGTAAGATTATTATAGCAAAGCGCAGCCTTCCTGTCAAGCCGACCGTCTGCCGCGCCGTGCATCCCATGCACGCGGGCAAAAAACAAGACGGGGCGCCGTCATACGAAAAAAGCGCGCGCCCGTGCATACGGGCGCGCTATTGCCATGAAAAAATCCCGAGCGGATGGCTCGGGATTTTAACAGTTTCAACTTACTCGAGAACTGCCGTAGCGCCTGCTTCCTTGAGCTTGGCGACAGCGGCTTCGGCGTCTGCCTTCGGCACAGCCTCTTTGAGGACGCCGAGGGACTCGACCGCCTTCTTCGCCTCTGCAAGGCCGAGGCCCGTGAACTCGCGGACAGCCTTGATGACGGCGATCTTGTTGGAACCGAAATCCTTGAGGACGATGTTGAACTCCGTCTTCTCCTCCTCTGCGGGAGCAGCCTCTGCGGCGCCGGCGGCACCTGCAACGGCAACGGGAGCGGCAGCGGAAACGCCGAACTCCTCCTCAAGCGCCTTGACGAACTCGTTGAGCTCGACAACGGTCATAGCCTTGACTTCTTCGATAAACTTCTGAATATCCATTGTTTTTGTCTCCTTGATAAAATTTTAAGATTTTTGTCCTGCGATGGCGTTCATGACATACGCAAGGTTTGCGATGGGCGCCTGCAGGCAGCCGACCATCTTGGCAAGCAGCACCTCCCTCGAAGGGATGGCGGCGAGCTTCTTCACGCCCTCGGTGTCCACATAGGCGCCGCCGACGTATGCGCTCTTGGGAACAAGTTTGTCCGCGAGCGCGGGGGTATCCTTCACTGCCTTGGCGATGATCGCGCAGCCGCTCGTCTCATCGGGGCAGAACACGAAAGCGGTCGCGCCGTTGAGGTCCGCGTCGAACGCCGTCACGCCCAGCTCCTCGAATGCCTTTCTGACGAGGGTGTTCTTGTACACCTTGTACTCGCAGGAGGCGTCGCGGAACTTGCCGCGCAGCGCGGTGACTTCGGCGACGGTGAGACGGTCGTACGTCGCAAGGACGACGGACTTGCTCTCGCCGATCTTCGCCTTGATCTCTTCGACGACTGCTTTCTTTGCTTCAAAATTTGCCGACATAGTTACCTCCGTAAACTCCCCTTCCGGGAGCCGAATAAAAAACTTCCGCACCGCAGACGGGTACGGAAGTGCATTTCATGCGAAATCGTTCCTACCTCGACGGGATATTGAGCGCATGAGCGCACCCGTTGTCTGCGGTATACATTGATTATATCACGCCTGCGGAAAACCGTCAAGCGATTTGGCGCTCAATTCAGCCCTTATTGTAGGCGACTTTGACGCCGGGGCCCATCGTCGTGGTGAGCGTGACGCTCTTGACGTACTGCCCCTTGGCAGCGGCGGGCTTCGCGCGGACGATGGCGTCCATCAGGGCGTTGAAGTTCTCGAGCACCTTCTCGGTCCCGAAGCTCTTCTTGCCGATGGGGCAGTGGATGATGGCGGTCTTGTCGAGACGGTACTCGACCTTACCTGCCTTGACTTCCTGCACCGCCTTGACGACGTCGGGCGTGACCGTGCCGGACTTGGGGTTGGGCATGAGTCCCTTGGGACCGAGGATACGACCGATGCGGCCGACCATACCCATCATGTCGGGCGTGGTGAT
>CALVTL010000028.1 GCA_944362555.1 uncultured Clostridia bacterium | reverse complement strand
TGAGCCCGGTACAATACCGAACTCATTACCAAACCACTTGATTAAATTTTTGTCCAAACTTTGGGGTTCACTTCATACGGGCGGGGAGAAAAAAGGACCTTCCGCGGGGGAAGGTCCTTTCCGATTTGCAGTTACGAAAGGGAGGCGAGCTTCTTTGCGAGCTTTGCCTTCTTGTTCGCAGCGTTGTTCTTGTGCAGAACGCCCTTGCCGGCTGCGGAATCGATCGCCGAGACCGTTTCGGGATAGAGCGCGGTCGCGGTGTCTTTGTCGCCTGCCTGAACGGCGGCGAGGAACTTCTTGATGGTCGTCTTGAGCGCGGACTTGATCATCTTGTTCTCTTTCGTCTTCTTTTCGGTCACCAGCACGCGCTTCTTCGCAGATTTGATATTCGGCACGATATTACTCCTTCCATGCATTTTGTCTTGATAACTTTCGTTATTTTAGCATAAAATAAATCGCTTGTAAACTGTTTTTCATGGGGGATATGAGAAATTTTGCAAAAACTTTCTTTTCCCGCGCCCGAAAACGTCCTTTTGCAGCCCAAGGTGGGCGTGTTCGACAGCGGCGTGGGCGGATTGAGCGTGCTCGCCGCGTGCGTGCGCCTTCTCCCGCAGGCGCGCTTTTTTTACTATGGCGACAACGCCCATGCGCCGTACGGGGAAATGAGGGCGGAGGAGATCGCCCGCCGCGTGCGCCGCGCGATGCGCGCCTTTCGTGCCCGCCGCGTGAACGCCGCCGTCATCGCCTGCAACACCGCCACCGCCGCCTGCGCGGAGGAGATGCGCGCAGAGTTCTGCTTTCCCGTTCTGGGGATGGAGCCCGCCGTCGCGCCCGCCGCAAGGGTGTGCCGCAATGTGCTCGTGCTCGCCACGCCCTTCACGGCGCAGAGCGCCCGCCTTCACGCGCTCCTCGCGCGCTTCCCGGACTGCCGCTTCACCGTCGCCGCGCTGCCCCGTCTTGCCGCCGCCGTCGAGCGGTATTTTGCCTGCGGGAAAAGGCTGACCCTTTTTGACCACCTGCCCCGCGCCGCGTGCGACGGGGTGGTGCTCGGCTGCACTCATTACGCCCTTTTTCGCGACGAAATTGCCGCGTTCTACGGTGTTCCCGTCTTTGACGGGGCGGAGGGGACGGCGCGTCGGCTGTGTCGCGTGCTTGGAGTAGGGACGGATGACCACCTCCGACCCACCCAAAATCCGAACAAACGTTTTACAAAAAGCTGCAATAAATGGGGGGAGAAGGGGGTAGTTTTCCTCGGAAACGGCAAGAAAGTGAACAAATATGCCTATAATTCAAACATTTGTTTTACAAATTTCTAAAAATAATTCGCAAATCGGGGAAAAAAGTGGTCAATGGTGGTTGACAGTAGTCGGAGGGTATGATATAATAGAACCCGTAGTACAGAAAAAGGGATGTTCTCGGCATGAAATTTTTAAGCGGGAAGGTCGCGCACCAGCTCGACGCCAAAAACAGAATACGCATTCCCGCCAAGTTCAAGAATGCCTTTCCCGAGCATGAGACGCTGTACTACGTCGAATATGCCCCCGACTGCATCACGGTGATGCCCGAATCCGTCTTAAGCGAGAAGCTCGCCTCCTTCGACGAGGTGGATCCCGGAGATCCGCAGCTCATGCTGGCAAAGCGCCGCATCATGAGCTCCATCGACGAGGTGGTGGAGGACGCGCAGGGGCGGGCGCAGCTTCCCAGGTCCTTCCGCGAATACGCGGGGCTTGTGAAGGACGTCGTGACCGTCGGCATGGGCAGTTACATCGAGATCTGGTCGCAGGAACGCTTTGAACGTTCGGTGGGCGGCATGAGCCTCGAACAGGCGAACAAACTTGCATACAGCAAGCGGGCGGAGACGAAATGAGCGAATATCACCGTCCCATCATGGTGGAGGAAGTGCTCAAAGGGCTGGACATCAAGCCCGGCGGCATCTACTTCGACGGCACGGCGGGAGGCGGAGGGCACTCATCTGCCATTCTCGCATCCGATCCGACCGTCCGCCTCATTGCGACCGACAAGGACGGCGACGCCATCCGCGAAGCCTCCCGCAGGCTCGCCCCGTTTGAAGGCAGATGGCGCATCTTCCGCACCGACTTCAAAAATTACGCGGGCGTGCTCGACGAGGCGGGGGTGGACCTGCTCGACGGCTACTTGCTCGATCTGGGGATCTCCTCCCATCAAATCGATGCGCGCGAGCGGGGATTCGCCTACATGGCGGAGGACGCGCCGCTCGATATGCGCATGGACGACCGCGCGGCGCTCACGGCGGAGACGGTCGTCAACGAATACTCCCCCGAACGGCTGATCGCCATCCTGCGGGAGTACGGCGAAGAAACGTTCGCTCCCTCCATCGTGAGAAATCTCGTGCGGGAGCGGGAAAAGGGGCGCATCACAACGTGCGGCGCGCTCAAAGCCGTCATCGAAGGGAGCGTTCCCGCGCATTACCGCTATAACGCCTGCGCGCGTAAGGCCTTCCAGGCGATCCGCATCGAAGTCAACGGCGAGCTCGAAGGGCTCAAAGAGTGCGTCGAAGGGCTGACGCGGCGGCTCAAACGGGGTGGAAGGGCGTGCATTCTGACCTTTCATTCTCTGGAGGACAGGATCGTGAAGAACGTGTTCCGCTCCATGAGCGAAGGGTGCACCTGTCCCAAGAGCTTTCCCGTCTGCGTCTGCGGGAAGAAGCGGGAGATCGAGCTCGTCAACAAAAAACCGCTGACGGCAAGCGAAAAAGAATTGAAGGAAAATTCCAGAAGCGCAAGCGCAAAGCTGCGCATCGCCCGAAAAGTCGAATGAACGGGCTTGAGAAAGAATACGATAGAAAGGGGTACGATCATGGCGAACACGGCATTGTTCATGGATGAAAGCATCACGCGGCGGGAAGAACGCCGCGAGGATCGCCGTACGGCTGCCGAAGAACATTCGAGCCGCATTTCGGAGAATTACCGCAAGCTGCTCTTCGATAACGGAGAGACGTGGGCGAACGCAAGCGCGGAGACGCCTTCTTTCGACCTGTCCGCGTCCGCACCTGCATATTCCGCACCCGCACCCGCGTACACCGCGCCTGCGGCGACGGCGACGCTCGAGCGCCCCGTCATGCCCGTGCACGAGTCGGTCGCACCCGCTGCGCCCGCCGCACCCGAAAGGGCGGAGAAGGATTATTCCGCGAACACCGCGCAGCGCCTTGCGGATTACGTCGCCTATGCGCCCGCGCAGGGCAAAAAGATGCTCTTCGAGAACATCGCCTATAAGAACGGGGAGCTCATCGACACGCGCGCCGCGGCTGCGGCGCCCGCCGTTGCGCCCGCGCCTGCATTCGCTCCCGCAGCGCCTGCATTCGCTCCCGCTCCCGCTTATGCGCCCGCGCCTGCGGAGATGCCTGCCGCGCCCGCCGTCAAGCCCACGGAGGATGACGCCATGCCCACCCGCCGCACGATGGATACGCTCCACCGCGGCGCGGAGATGACCGAGACGGCGCCTGCCGTCCGCACGGGCGCGCTCTCCTCGCTCTCCTTAAAGGCAAAAGTCATGCTGTGCGCCATCGCGGCGGCAGTCGTGCTCATCATTGCGCTCATCTGCATCAACACGGGCATTTTGAGCTCCGCCAATGCGGAATTCGTCGTCAAAGAGGCGGAGCTGCGCGATCTGCAGACGCAGTATGCGCAGATGCAGGAGGAGCTCGACTATCTCCAGTCCGACGAGTATATCGACGGCTGGGCGGAACAGAACGGCATGGTGCGCGGCGATTAAGGCGCGCCTGCGGAGGAACTGAATATCAGACGGGACATTTCTTTGTCAGTCCTACGAAAGAGGTTATTTGCCGTGATCGCGGCGATAACCTTTCTTTTTTGCCTTTTTCTCGCCAGGTTCTTCTATATCCAGGTGATCTGGGAGGACGACCTCAACGCCCGCGCGCTCGACCAGTGGACGCGCGAGCTGCCCGTCTCGGCGGGAAGGGGGAATATTTACGATGCGAACGGCGAGCTGCTCGCGGGGAACGTGCCCGCCTACAGCCTGTATGCCCGCGCCAACGCGGTGACGGACGCGGAGAGGACGGCGAACGTGCTCTCGGGCGTTTTGTCCCTCTCCTATGAGGAGGTATACAAAAAGCTCACGGACGGCAGCCGTTCGGAGGTCGTGCTCGTCAAGCGGGCGGAAAAGTCCGTCGTGCAGCGCGTGGAGGGGGCGGATCTGAACGGCGTGTACTATGCGCGCGACGATAAGCGCTTCTATCCGCACGGGTCGCTCGCCTGTCAGGTGCTCGGCTTTACGTCCTACGACGGCGCGGGCTCCACGGGGCTGGAGCAGTACTACGATTCCTATCTTGCGGGGGAGAAGGGGGAGATCTTGTTTGAAACAGACCTCGTCGGCGTCGACCTTGAGGGGGCGACGGCGGCGTATATCCCCGCCACGGACGGGCTCGGGCTGCGGCTCACGCTCGACTGGCGCATCCAGGCGCTCGCGGAGGAGGTGATGCGCGCCGCACTCACCGGGTATTCCGCCAAGGCGGCGCGCGCCGTGGTGCTCGACCCGCGCGACGGCTCCGTGCTCGCAATGGTCAACCTTCCCTCCTACGACCTCAACGACATCCCCCGCGACGACCTGTCCGCGCTCAATGCGCTCTCGCGCAACGCGCTCGTAAGCGACGTCTACGAGCCGGGTTCCACCTTCAAAGTCATCACCGCCGCCGCGGACATCGAGGAATTTTTGCAGGGAAATCCGGATGCGCTCGCCACCAACTACATTTTTTCCTCCTCGCGCACGCGGACGGTGGACGGGACGACCATCCGCTGCTGGAGCGACCACGCGAACGGAAAACATTCCCGTCAGACGCTCGCCGAGGCGCTCAACAACAGCTGCAATCCCTGTTTTGTGGACATCGCGCTCTCCCTCGGGAAGGAGACATTTTACGACTATCTCTCTGCGTTCGGCTTCGGGCGGGCGACGGGGCTGGATTTTTCGGGCGAGGCGATCGGGATGCTGCTTCCCGAGAGCACGCTGCGCGACTGCGACTTCGCGCGCATCGGGTTCGGGCAGACCATCGCCGTCACGCCGCTGCAGCTCGCCTGCGCCTGCGCCGCCGCCGTCAACGGCGGGTATTATTATGCGCCCCGCCTTCTGGACGCCGTTCTCACCGAGGAGGGCGCCGTCGTGGAGCAGACGCGCCCCGTTTTCAAGGGGCGGACGGTGAGCGAGGAGGCTTCGCGCATCCTCTCCTCCATGCTCGAGGGTGTGGTGCGGGACGGGAGCGGGAAAAAGGCGTACATCGAGGGCTACCGCGTGGCGGGAAAGACGGGCACGGCGCAAAAATACGAGGACGGGCACATCGCACAGGGGAAGTACGTCTCCTCCTTCGTCGGGTATTTTCCCGCCGACGACCCGCGCTATCTCGCCCTCATCATCGTGGACGAACCGCAGGGGGCGTACTACGGCAGCACCGTCGCCGCGCCCTGTGCAAAGAGTATTTTTGAGGGCATCATCGAGCTGTTCCGCTTGCCCCCATCGGAGGAGAAATGAAACTTTCGGACATTGCAAGAGAGCTTGACGGGGCAGTGCTTTTGGGGGATGCCGACGTAAAGGGGCTGTGCACGGACAGCCGCGTGACGGTGGAGGGAGACGCGTTTTTCTGCTATGAGGGCACGCAGACCGACCTTCACGCGTTCGCCGCGCAGGCTGCGGAACGGAGCGCGGCGGCGCTCGTATGCGAGCGCCGCCTTCCGGCAGAAGTGCCGCAGCTCATCGTACCCGACGGGCGGGAGGGGATGGCGCGCGTGAGTGCGGCGTTCTACCGCCATCCCGAACGGGAGATGAAGATGGTGGGTGTGACGGGGACGAACGGCAAGACGACCACCGTCGAGATGATCGCCAACATCCTCGGGGAGGCGGGCATTGCGTGCGGGCGCATCGGCACGCTCGGGGCGCGGTATGCGAATGCCGTTGTTCCGCCCTCGCTGACGACGCCCGACCCCGTCTGCCTCTTTTCCCTGCTGCGCGACATGGCGGACGGCGGGATGCGGGCGGTCGCCATGGAGGTCTCGGCGCACGCACTCGCCCTCAAAAAGGACGCGCCAATTTTTTATGACGTCGCCGTGTTCACCAACCTCACGCGCGATCACCTCGACTTTTTCGGGGATATGGAGCGGTACGCCGCCGCGAAAAAGCTGCTCTTCACCCGCAGCAGATGCGCCTGTGCGGTGCTCAACGCGGACGACGCGTTTTCGCGGGAGCTCACGGACGTGCCCTGCGTTACTTACGGGCTGGAGACGCCCGCCGACGCGTTCGCACTCGTGGAGAGCGACACGCTGCGCGGCATCCGCGCGCTGCTCAATCTGCAGGATGAGCTGTGCGAGGCGGTCATCCCCATGACGGGGCGGCACAACCTCTCCAATGCGCTCGCCGCTGCCTGTGCGGCGCGCAGGCTGGGGGCGGACAGCGCCGCCATCGCAAGGGGACTTGCGAAAACAAGGGTGGAAGGGCGGCTCGAATGGGTGGCGAAGGTGCACGGCGGGGACGTGTTCGTGGACTTTGCCCATACGCCGGACGGGCTGGAGAAGTCGCTCACCGCCCTGCGGGAGCACTGCGCGGGCAGGCTCGTCGCCGTGTTCGGGTGCGGCGGCAACCGCGACGCGGGCAAGCGGGCGAAGATGGGGGAGGTCGCCGCCCGCTGCGCCGACTTTTGCGTCATCACGTCGGACAATCCGCGCTATGAGGATCCGTACGCCATCATCTCGGAGGTGGAGGCGGGATTTTGCGCGCATTCCTGTGCCTATGTCGCCGTGGAGGAGCGGGCGCGCGCCATCCGTTATGCGATGGAGATGCTCTCGGAGGGGGATATTCTGCTCGTCGCGGGGAAGGGCGGGGAGAAATATCAGGAGATCATGGGTATCAAATACGACTACGAGGACAAAAAACTCATACGGCAACTTGCCGAAAGGGAATGATATGCTCCATCTCACCGCCGCGCTGTCGTCGTTTGCGCTCGCGCTCTTTTTCTGCCTCGCCCTGCTGCCCCTTCTGCGGCGCATGGGCGGGCAGCACATTCTCACCTATGTCAAAGAACACGCGGGAAAGGAGGGCACGCCCACGATGGGCGGCGCCGCCTTTCTCCCTGCCGCCGCGCTGTGCGCGCTCGCCTTTGCGCGCGGCGCGGACAAGCCCTTTTTTGTGGCGCTCGCCGTGGGCGGCGCCTATTTTGCCGTCGGGTTTCTGGACGATCTGTTAAAGCGGCGGCGGGGGAGCAATCTGGGGCTGCGCGCCTATCAGAAGATCGTATTCCAGCTCGCCGTCGCCGTCATGGCGTCCGTCTACTGCTGCACGGAGGGACTGACCGTTCTGCACATCCCCTTCACGCGGACGAGCGTCGACATCGGCTGGTGGATGCTCCCGCTCGGCGTCTTTGTCCTGCTTGCGACGGTGAACAGCGTCAATCTGACGGACGGGCTGGACGGGCTCGCGGGCGGAACGTGCGCCGTCTTTTTTGCGCTGTTTGCGGTGCTGCTCTCCCTGCAGCAGGCGGACGGCGCGCTCGGCGTTCTGTGCGTCTGCCTCGCGGGGGCGCTCGCCGCCTTTTTGCTGTTCAACACCAACCGCGCCTCCCTCTTCATGGGGGACACGGGCTCGCTCTCGTTGGGCGGGTTCGCAGCCGCCGTCGCCCTCTTTTCGGGGAACGCGCTCGCGCTGCCCGTTGCGGGCGTCATGTTTGCGCTCTCAAGCATATCCGTCATCCTGCAAGTCATATATTACAAAAAAACAGGCAGACGCATCTTTCTGATGGCGCCGCTGCACCATCACTTTCAGGAGAAGGGATATTCCGAGGGGAAGATCGCCTATTGCTATGCGCTCGTCACGGCGCTTGCGGGCTGCGCCCTCCTTCTGCCGTTTGTCTGACCCGAGAGGGAAAAGGAGGACGAATGTACTATCCCATGCAGACATTCCTCGTGGCGGGGCTCTCCCGTTCGGGGATCGCCGCCGCCCGCTTTCTGCTGGCGCGGCACGCCAAAGCCGTTTACTTATACGACGATGTGGAGGGGCACGCCGTTGCGGACGCCCAGCGGGAGCTGACGGCGCTCGGGGCAAGGGTCGTCGGAAAGGAGGAACTCCCCGCCCGCATCGAGGGGTGCGACGTGCTCGTCTTGAGCCCCGGCATCCCCATCGACCATCCGCTGCCCGTCGCCTTCAAAAAGGCGGGGAAGGCGATCGTCGGCGAGGCGGAACTGGGCGCGCGCGAACTCACCTGTCCCGTCGTCGCCGTCACGGGAACGAACGGCAAGACGACCACCGTCTCCCTCATCGGGCACGTTCTGCGTGCGGCGGGGCGGAACGCCGTCGTGTGCGGGAATGTGGGAACGCCCGTCACCGCCTGTCTTGAAGAACTTGCCGGGGGCGTCGCCGTGGCGGAGATCTCCTCCTTCCAGCTCGAAACGCTCTCCTCCCTGCGCCCGCACGTCGCCGTCGTGCTCAACCTCTCGGAGGACCATCTCGACCGCCACTACACGATGGAGAATTACGTCTATCTGAAGTCGCGCATCCTAAAAAATTGTGCGGAGAGCGAATACGCCGTGCTCAACGCCGACGACGAAACGGTGCGCGCCTTTGCGGAAAAGACGCGTGCAAAGCCCGTCTATTTTTCGCTCACGCAAAAGACGAACGGGGCATATCTTGAAGGGGATGCCGTCGTCTGGCGGGGGGAGCGCGTCATCCCGCTCTCCGGACTGCCTCTTTCGGGGCGGCACAACGAGGCGGACGTCCTCGCCGCCGTGTGCGCCTGCAAGCTGATGGGGGCGGAGAACGAGGTCATCGCGCAGGCGCTTAATAGTTTCAAGGGCATCCCGCACCGCTTGCAGGACATCGGCGAAGTGGAGGGCGTACGCTTTCTCGACGACAGCAAGGCGACCAACGTGGACGCCGCCGTGCGGGCGGTGGAGAGCGTGAAGGGGGAGAGCGTCGTCATCCTCGGCGGAAAGGACAAGGGGGAGCACTACGAGCGGCTGTTTGCGGCGCTCAAAACTTCGGGCGTCGTTCATGCGGTGCTGTGCGGGGAGAACGCCTTTCTTCTGCTGGACGCCGCCGCGCGGGAGAAGTTCGACCGCATCACGCTCTGCCGCCCCTTCGACCTTGCGGTGCGCGTCGCCTTTCTGCTCGCCCGCAGGGGTCAGAACGTGCTTTTGAGCCCCGCCGCGGCGAGCTACGACGCCTTCAAGAGCTATGAGGAGCGCGGGGAGCGCTTCCGCGCCCTCATGGAGGAGCTTGCAAAGGAGCGCCGCGCGCTCGCCTGCGCGCAGGAGGAGCAGGGTGAAGGGGAAGGCGGGGATTGAAGAACGGGGAAAGGGGGACGTTCTCTTTCTCGCTGCCGTGCTGCTGCTCGCCGCCTACGGCGTCGTGTGCGTGTACTCCGCCAGCAGCTACAATGCGCAGGTGCAGTACGGCGACGAATGGTTTTTTGCGCGCAAACAGTTCATCGGCTTTCTCATCGGCACGCTCCTGTTTGTGGCGGCGGGGATCTTTGACTACCGCAAGCTCCGCCGCGCGGGGCTGCCTGCGCTCTGCGTCTCCCTCGTCCTTCTCGCGCTCGTGTTCGTTCCGGGCGTGGGCAAGAGCAACTACGGCGCGACGCGCTGGATCGGCTTCGGTTCCTTCACCATCCAGCCCTCCGAACTCGCCAAACTCGGGTTCATCCTGTTTGCGGCGGGGTACTTTGCCAAAGACCCCGCGCGGATGGGCACGCTCAAAGGGTGCCTGCCCGTGCTCGGGGCGGGGCTTTTGGTGTGCGTGCTCATCCTGCTCGAGCCCAATATGTCGGTGACGATGTGCATGGGTGCCGTCATGCTCGGGATGCTCTTTCTTGCCGGCTGTTCCAAAAAGGCGCTCGCCTGCATCATTGTGCCCGTTCTCTTCGCGGTGCCCGTCCTCATTCTGGCGGAGCCCTACCGCCTGCAGCGTCTCTCCGCGTTCATGGACCCGTGGGCGTCGCCCAAGGAGGAGGGGTATCAGCTCATCCAGTCCCTCTACGGGCTTTCGAACGGCGGACTGTTCGGCGTAGGGCTCTTTCAGTCGCGGCAGAAATACCGCTTTCTGCCCTTTTCGGAGAGCGACTTCATCCTCTCCGTCATTGCGGAGGAGACGGGCTTCGTCGGGGTGGTGTGCCTGTTTGCGCTCATCGGTTTTATCGCGTGGCGGGGCATCCGCATTGCGGCGCGGTGCGGCAATTTTTACGGCTTTCTGCTCGCGGGCGGCATCACGCTCGCCTTTGCCGTGCAGAGCGCGCTCAACGCCCTCGTCGTGAGCGGCTGTATCCCGCCGACGGGGCTGCCGCTGCCCCTTGTGTCTGCGGGGAACACCTCGCTCATCGTGACCATGGCAGGCATGGGCGTCGTGTGGAGCGTGTCCAGACACACGCGCACAAAAAAACTCATACAATGAATTGTGCATACGTCTGTATGAGGGGCGGAGCCTGCTCCGCCACAGGAGTGAACTTATGGAGAAATACGTTATCGAGGGCGGGCGGCGGCTTGCGGGCAGCGTTGCGCTGCAATCTGCCAAAAATTCCGTGCTGCCCCTGCTTGCGGCGTCCATTCTGACGGAGGAACGCGTCACCATCCGCGACGCGCCCAACATCTCCGACGTCGCGTGCATGGCGCAGATCCTGCGCGAATTGGGGGCGAACGTGCGCTTTTCGGGCGGGAACGTCACCATCGACAGCGCCGACGCGTGCTGCCATGAGATCCCGTCCTCCCTCACGCGGGAGCTGCGCTCCTCCGTCTTTATGCTCGGTTCGCTGCTCTCCCGCTTCGGGCGCGCGCTCATCGCCTATCCCGGGGGGTGCGACATCGGGCTGCGTCCCATCGACCTGCATCTCTCGGCGCTCAAACGGCTGGGCGTCGGCATTTCGGAGCGGGACGGATTTATCTTCTGCGAATGCGCCCGCATGAAGGGTGCGGAGATCCTGCTCGATTTCCCGAGCGTGGGCGCGACGGAGAACATTCTGCTTGCCGCCGTCAAGGCGGAGGGACGGACGGTGGTGACGGGCGCGGCAAAGGAGCCCGAGATCGTCGATCTGCAGAACTTCCTCAACGCGATGGGGGCGAAGGTGGCGGGTGCGGGGACGGACGTCATCGAGGTGGAGGGGGTGAAGGCGCTGCACGGCGCTGCGTTCCGCCCCATGAAGGATCGCATCGAGGCGGGCACCTTCCTGTTCGCGGCTGCCGCGTGCGGGGGCGAAGTGGAGGTCGAGGGGGTGCGCCCCGAGAATATTCGCCTCCTTCTACATAAATTGCGTGAAAACGGTTGCAAAATCCATGCAAAAAATGATAAAATAAGAATAGAGAGCGGCGGAAGGCTCAAATGCAACCGCCGCATCGAAACGATGCCCTTCCCGGGCTTTCCCACCGACCTGCAGGCGCAGGCGACGGCGCTCAACGCCTCCTGCGCGGGCTGCGCCCTCATCGTGGAGAATTTGTTTGAAACGCGCTTCAAGTACGTTCCCGAATTGCAGAAGATGGGTGCGGACATCGAGGTGAAGGGGCGGACTGCCTTCGTGCGCGGCGTGGAAAGACTGCACGGCGCGTGCGTCACGGCGGGCGACCTGCGCGGGGGCGCGGCGCTCGTCATTGCGGCGCTGGGCGCGGAGGGCGTTACGGAAGTGCTCGACCTCTCGCACATCGACAGAGGGTATGCGGACTTCCGCACAAAGCTGAAAAAACTCGGGGCGAGCATCCGCCGCGTCGGCGTGTAGCCCGCTCCCCGGAGATGCTCATGAAGAAGAGAAGCGTTCTTACAACCGTCATCGCGTTTTTGCTCCTTGCCGCCGTCGTTGCGGCGGGGATGAATGCCGTGTTCACCGTCACCTACGTCAATGCGGGGTTCCGCACCTATACCCCCGAGGGGGAACGGGCGGCGCAGGAGATCAAAGAACAGCTCAACGGCTATCTGGGCAGGAGCACCACCTTCCTCGACCTTACCGAGGTGCGCGCGACGGCTGCAAAAAACCCGCGCTTTCAGGTCGTCACCGTCGAGAAGAAGTACCCCGCCTCCGTCGTGGTGGAGCTGGAGGAGCGGCGTTCGGCATTCGCCGTTGCGCAGGAGGGGGGCGGATATGCCGTCTTTGACGTGGAGGGCGTGCGCATCGGCGAGAGCGAGAGCGCGCAGGGTTACGTCCTTCTTACGGGGGATTTCGCCTTCATCGCGGAGAACGGGACGCTTTCGGGGGCGTATGCGGAGGAAATCATCGCCATCTACGGCGTACTTTCGGAGGCGCTCGGCGAGCCGCGCGCCAACCTGCTCTCCATGACGCTGCGGGAGAGCGGCGATACCTCGTCCGACCGTTTCGACCGCTTTTATCTCGCCACGCGCGAGGGGGTGGAGATCGTCGTGGGCGAGCCGTCCGTGCGCGCGGAGGATAAGGTGCGCGCGGCAATGGAGGTGTACCTCTCCCTCACCCCGCGCGAGCGCGTGACGGGGAGCATCTCGACCGCCATCGTCACCGAGACGGGGGAGGCGGCTGCCTACTACTTCCCGTAAATCAAAAATTTTCATGGGCGCGCCCGCACGGCGCGCTCTTTTTTTGCGCCTTTGGCGGCAGGTCGGGCGAGGAAAAATCGGCGGCGGGAAAGATGAAAAAAAGTACGCGATTTCTTGACAATTCATTGAAATGTTGTTATAATAGTAGAAAGAGAATTTTGCATACCAACGAGGGGACCTGCCTATGAGCCGCAACAGCGTCACGGTGCTGGATATACGTTCTTCGGAGATCACCGTCCTTGTCGGCGAACGGGGGGTAAACAACACCTTTGTTCTGAAGGCGAGCAAGACGGAGCCGTACGACGGATATGACGAAAATGCCTTCTTCGATACAGAAAAACTTTCCGACGCCGTCTATCATGCCGTCTCCGCCGTCGAGCGTATCTGCGGCGAACGGGTGAAAAAACTCTATATCGGCGTGCCGGGCGCGTTCAGCCGCGTCATCCCGCGCGAACAGGTGATCGGCTTTCCCAAGCGCCGCACCATCGGCAGGCGGGACATCCACGCGCTCTTTGCAAGCGGCAGGGAGCAGGTGGAGGGGTACCGCTGCATCCGTACGACGGGCATGATCTATGTGACGTCGGACGACAGGCGCGTCATCGACCCCGTGGGACTCTCCTCCGTGTCTTTGAGCGGCGTGCTCTCCTACTTCTATTGCAGCGACTACTTCTGCGAGACGATGGAGCGCATCTTCTCGGGCATGAAAATAGAACTCGCCTACCTTCCCGCAGAGTATGCGATGGCGACCTATCTCATCCCGTCCGAAACGCGCGACGAGTATGCGCTCTTTCTGGACGTCGGGTATATGTCCACGTCGCTGTGCGTGCTGCTTGGCAACGGCGTTCTGGCGCAGAGGACGTATTTCGTCGGAAAGGGGCAGATCGCCGCGGTGCTCATGCAGCGCTTTTCCCTCTCCTATGAAGTCGCGTGCGCCTTTCTTGCCAAGGCGAACCTCTTTGCGCGCAGCCATGCGGGCAAGACGGAAGTCACCGTGCAGGGCGTCTCCTTTGAGCTGGAAACGGACGACCTTGTGGAGGCGGTCAAAGAGGGGCTGGACGGCATCTGCGAGGCGATCGGCGGGTTTTTGGAGGAGTGCTCGGGAAAGGAGCTCGACTTCAAGCCGCTCTATGTCTCGGGCGAGGGGCTGGACGGCGTGCGCGGCGCGCTCGAACACATCTCAAGGCGGGTGAGCCGCGTCTGCGAGCAGCTCGCGCCCGACCTTCCTTACTACAACAAACCGGCAATGTCCTCGCGCATTGCCCTCATCGATCTTGCGTACGAAGATCACCGCAAAGACGGATTTTTTACAAAACTTTTTAACGTATTCGGAGGTTAATTCATGTTCAACGACGTACCCTTTGTGGGGAGAGAGGACGGAACGCAGCGCGCTGCTGCGCCCGCCGCAAATGAATTCGTTGCCAACGGCAGAGCCAAGATCACCGTCATCGGTGTGGGCGGCGCCGGGAACAATGCCGTGAACCGCATGATCGAGGCGGGCATCGGCAGTGCGGGGTATATCGCCGTCAACACCGACGCGCAGATTTTAGCGTGCAACAAAGCCACCAAAAAGATCCAGATCGGCGCGGCGCGCACCAAGGGGCTCGGCGCGGGCGCGGAGCCCGAGATCGGCAGGGAAGCCGCCGAGGAGAGCAAGGAAGAACTTGCAAAATCCATCGAGGGGACCGACCTTCTGTTCATCACCGCCGGCATGGGCGGGGGAACGGGCACGGGTGCGGCGCCCGTCATCGCCAAGATCGCAAAGGACAAGAAAATCCTGACGGTCGCCGTCGTCACCAAGCCCTTCGAGTTTGAGGGCAAGCGCAGGATGGACAACGCCATCAAGGGTATCGACAACCTGAAAAAGTACGTCGATACCATCGTCATCATCCCCAACGAGAAGATCCGCGAGGTCGTTCCCAAGAACGCCACGATGACCGATTCGCTTCGCGTCGCCGATGAAGTGCTGAAGCAGGGCATCCGCGGCATTGCCGACCTCATCGTCACGCCCGCGCTCATCAACCTTGACTTTGCCGACGTGAGAACGACGCTCAAAGACAAGGGACTTGCGCACATGGGCGTCGGCGTCGCCAAGGGCGAGAACCGCATCATCGACGCCGTCCGCCTCGCCGTCAATTCGCCCCTTCTGGAGACGACCATCGAGGGCGCGAAGGGCGTCATCCTCAACATCGTCGGCGGGCCCGACCTCACGCTCGACGAAGTGACCAAGGCGGCAGGGCTCATCCACGGCGTCGTGGATTACTCCGCGAACATCATCTTCGGCGCGTGCGTGGACGAGAACGTGCAGGACGAGGTGGAAGTCACCGTCATTGCAACGGGCTTCCCTTCGGGCGCGGAGGCGGCACAGAACGCCGCGCGTCAGAACGCATTCGGCACGACGCTCACCGTTCCCGCGGCAGAGCCGCCCGCACAGCAGCCCGTCTATCCCGCACAGCAGGGGTATGCGACGGCGCAGCAGCCTGCGCAGCCTGTTCAGCAGCCGCTCTATCCCAACCGTCAGAACGTATATGGCGGCGCACAACAGCCCGCGGGTGGTTCTGCGCCTGCACAGCCCTATCCGAACAACGCGCAGCAGGGGGGGTATGCGCCCCAGCCCGCGCCCAACGGCTACCCCGGTGCGCCCAATCCCTATCAGCAGCAGGGCGCCCAGCCCGTTCCGCCGCAGGGCTATCCTTACGCGCAGCAGCCGCAGGAGCCTGCCGAACCGCAGCCCGACCCCGAAGAGGAGAAGAATAAGCTGCCTCCCTTCATCCGCAGGATGCTCGGGAAGAAATAACATCGAACCTTAAAAGCGAGCCGCACGGCTCGCTTTTCCTTTGCTCGCAAATAAGAAACCCGCCGCGGGACAGGTTTTTTGGAAGAATTCTCCAATCGCCCCGAGGGGGGGCGCGTGTTGCGTCGACAGCACTATCAAATAATGCGGACGGAAAAACGCATCTTTCTTTCGCTAACTTCGCGATTTTATTTTTAATATCAAAGTTACAGCGATACATAGCATTACAAAGACTGCAACGAGCACCGGCAGATGCCACACTTCAAAAGTGGTCATCGCCTGAAACCCGATCGTTGCGGGGAAAATATAGGCTATATACTGCATAAAGTCAGGCAGCATTGCTGCCGAAAACATGATGCCGGACAGCATGATGGACGGCAGAAATATGATCATTGCAACCATCGTCTGTTTCGCCTGCGTTTTTACCGCTAAACCAATGACGCACCCGATTGCAAGGGTAACGCAGAGCAGAACGACAAGGGAACAAAAATATAGCGGCAGATTTGCCGGTAATTCCGCTTTGAACACGAACGGCGCGACAGCAAAAACAATCAAGCAGACGATCAGCGTGTGTATGAATGAAGATATGAACTGCGTTACCACCCCCAAAGAAAGCGGTACGCCGTTCGCCTTGTACACTTTTTTAATATCGCCGCCGTAAACTTCACCGAGAGAAGGCGGCAGCCCTATAAGTGCGCTCATGGTAATGACGAATACCGACATAGACGGGATCAGCGTATTTACCGCAGTGGGATCGACCGAAGCGAATATGCCGCTCATAAAGAAAAAGAAAACGAGAGGGACAAGGTAGCAGGTAATGAGTATCGTCTTGCTGCGAATATCCATTTTGAATTGTAGTCCCACGCCGTATAAAAATGCTTTCATTGTTCACCCCTCGCTATGTCGATAAAATGTTGTTCGAGCGTTCCTCTGTCCGTTCGTATGTCTAAAATTTCTATTTTTTTATTTTGATATTCGGAGATCTTTTCAAGCAATGTCTGCGTAAGATCATCCGTAACAAAACTTTGCCGTCCGAGCGGTGAGGTGATATGTACGGTATATTGTCTGCCGACGGCGGTGGTCAGTTCCTCTATTGTGCCAATAAAAGCGATTTTACCGTCTTTGAGTATGGCGATGCGGTCGCATAAAGTTTCGACTTCTGCCATATCGTGGCTGGCGAGAATAATCGTTTTGCCCTGTTTTTTTAATTGCTTGATTTGCTCGTGCAGAGAGTGCCTCGCCTCAACGTCCAACCCTGCGGTCGGCTCGTCGAGAAATACGATGTCCGGGTTGCCGATCAGAGCGAGAGCAAGGTGTAATCTACGTCTCTGCCCCGTAGAAAGTTCCGTATACTTCTTTTTAGAAATCTCGTATATTCCAAGGGCTTTCAACATCTCCGTGTTTGGTTTCGTTTTATTCCATTTAGAAAACAGATTGACTGCTTCTAATGGCTTGATAAATGCCTGCAAGGTTGCAGATTGTAACTGGATACCGATTTTCCCGTGTATCATTATTGTTCCGTCATCATAGGAACGCAGTCCTTCAACGCATTCCAAAGCTGTCGTTTTTCCTGCCCCGTTTACGCCGAGCAAAGCAAAAATTTCGCCCTGTTGCACCGAAAAATCAATACCTTTCAAAACGGGAATATTGCCATAGCTTTTCTTTAACCCTTTTACTTGTAATGCGTCAGCCATTTTTAACCTCAAAGGGGTTTTCCCCTAAATTATTAAAATAAGTTTCGAGAGCAGGGCCGAGGAAAGCGTTCAGCTTTTCCTGCTTTTGTTGCCAATCGGTATTATCAGTGTTAATTTCACCCATTTTCATGAGTTGCGGCAGCATACTCATATCTCCGCCCGTAAATTCAGTAATGAGCTGCCAGAACGCTTTTGCAAATTCCTGTCCCTGCGCACTTTCGGGCGGGACGCCCGCGTCGCTGTATTGTACGGCTTTGTCGCGTAAAGCGTTGAACTTGCTGATAAAGGCAAGTCCGCTTTCCTTGTCGAA
Organism: uncultured Clostridia bacterium; assembly: GCA_944362555.1. GTDB lineage: Bacteria > Bacillota > Clostridia > Christensenellales > Borkfalkiaceae > Gallimonas. The sequence goes on along the minus strand of CALVTL010000028.1, from coordinate 7,089 downwards.
CCGTCCGCGCAGATAGTCGAGCGTGTTGTCGTCAAAGTATTTAATGAGCCAATAGTTGTCGTTTCGCATTTGCAGATTGACGATGATATCGGCATACTTTTTGAAATCGACCGATTGCATTTTCAGAACTTCGGTTTTCAGTCTTTCAAGATCGTGCAGCGATCGCGTGAGCATATCGATCTGCGACTGTATTGCCTTGCTCTGTTCTGTCAGCGCTTCGGCAACTTCGTCGGGGGTATCGAACGAGGTCAATCTGTTTTTGATTTGGTCGATCGAAAAGCCAAAAGACTTCAACGATAAAATTTGGTGCAGTTTTATGATGTCCTTATCGGTATAGAGCCTGCGCCCGCCTTCACTCACGGCAGAGGGGCGAAATAGTCCCTCGCGGTCGTAGTATTGCAGGGCGCGCACGGTAACGCCCATTTTTTTGGCAACTTCGCCAACGGTCATGTATCCCTGCGGGATTGCTTTGTAATTCGCCATCTTTCTTACCTCGCTACTATTATAATTCATTACGCGGCGTAACAAGCAAGCGCTTTTCTATCATTTTTTAAAAATTTTTTGAAACACAAAAAATTCCCCGTTGCTCGCAACGGGGAATCATGTAATTTTACATTGTATATACTTATGATTTTCGCCTGACCGACAAAAAACCTGCCGCGGGGCAGGTTTTTTATCGGGATGAGCGTTTATCAGTACATTCCGCCCATGTCGCCGCCTGCGGGTGCGGGAGGCGCGGGAGGGGTGGGAATGTCGGTGACGATGGATTCCGTCGTGAGGAGCGTGGAGGCAACGGACGCCGCGTTCTGAAGGACGGAGCGGGTGACCTTGGTGGGGTCGATGATGCCGCTCTCGACCATGTCGGTGTAGACGTTCTTCAGGGCGTCAAAGCCGTACGTCGCGCTCTTCTTGGCGAGGATCTTGTCGACGACCACCGAGCCGTCCACGCCCGCATTTGCGGCGATCTGACGGACGGGCTCTTCGCACGCCTTCAGGATGATGGACGCGCCCGTTCTCTCGTCGCCCGAGAGGTTGGCGACCAGCTTTTTGAGGACGGGGACGCAGGAGAGGAGGGCGCTGCCGCCGCCGGGGACGAAGCCTTCCTCCACGGCTGCGCGCGTTGCAGCGAGCGCGTCGTCGATGCGGAGCTTCTTCTCCTTCATCTCGACTTCGGTCGCCGCGCCGACGTTGATGACCGCTACGCCGCCTGCGAGCTTCGCAAGGCGCTCCTGCAGCTTTTCTCTGTCGTAATCGGAGGTCGTGACCTCGATCTGCGCCTTGATGGAGGCGACGCGCGCCTTGATTGCGTCTTTGTCGCCCGCGCCATCGATGATGGTCGTGTTGTCCTTATCCACTTTGACCTGGTTGGCTCTGCCGAGCATATCCACCGTCACGTCCTTGAACTCGTAGCCGAGGTCGGAGGAGATGACCGTGCCGCCCGTGAGGACGGCGATGTCCTCGAGCATCGCCTTTCTTCTGTCGCCGAAGCCGGGGGCTTTGACGGCAACGCAGTTGAACACGCCCTTGAGCTTGTTGACGATGAGCGCCGCAAGTGCGTCGCCCTCGACGTCCTCCGCAATGATGAGAAGGCGTGCGCCCTGCTGCGCGAGGGGCTCGACGATGGGCAGGATCTCCTGCAGGTTGGAAACTTTTTTGTCGGTGATGAGGATGTAGGGGGAGTCGAGCACCGCCTCCATCTTGTCGGTATTCGTCACCATGTAGGCGGAGGCGTACCCTCTGTCGAACTGCATCCCTTCGACGGTGGTGAGCTCGGTCGTCATGGACTTGCCCTCTTCCACGGTGATGACGCCGTCCTTTCCGACGATCTCCATCGCCTTTGCAATGAGTTCGCCGATGGTCTCATCCCCTGCGGAGATGGACGCGACCTGCGAGATCGCCTTCTTGCCGTCCACCTTCTGGGAGATGGAGCGGATCTGCCCGACGGCGGCTTCCACCGCCTTCTCGATGCCCTTTCTCAAGATGATGGGGTTGGCGCCCGCGGCGAGGTTTTTCAGCCCCTCGCGGATGATCGCCTGCGCCAGAAGGACGGCAGTCGTCGTGCCGTCGCCTGCGACGTCGTTCGTCTTGGTGGAAACTTCCTTCACGAGCTGTGCGCCCATGTTCTCGAAGGGATCGGGGAGCTCGATCTCCTTTGCGATGGTCACGCCGTCGTTGGTGATGAGGGGCGCGCCGTACTTTTTATCGAGCACCACGTTCCTGCCCTTGGGACCGAGGGTGATCTTGACGGTGTTTGCAAGGGCGTTCACGCCCGTTTCGAGCGCCTTTCTTGCGTCGTCTCCGTATTTGAACTGCTTTGCCATAATGGATACCTTCCTTAAAATTTTTTTATTTTGAAAATGACCGCGTTACTCCACGATCGCGAGGATGTCGCTCTGTTTGATGATGGTGAATTCCTTGCCGTCTACCTTGAAATCGGTGCCCGCGTACTTGGAGCAGAGCACCTTGTCGCCGGGTTTCACCTGCATGACGATCTCTTTGCCGTCCACGACGCCGCCGGGACCGACGGCAACGACGACGCACGTCTGGGGCTTTTCCTGCGCCGAAGAGGGAAGATAGAACCCGCTCTTGGTCTTTTCTTCGACAGTAACCGCTTCGACGACTACCTTATCGAACAATGGTTTGATGTTCATAGTGACCTCCGAAAAACAGTAGTTTTTATTTTTCGTATTGATTATAACCGCGCGGAAGGGGGCGTCAAACACTTTTTATGGAAAAATTCGGAAAATTATCAAGGAATTTTCGCTTTTTCTCTCTGTGCATTGACAGTCGGCAAAAAATTGTGTATAATGACGGTCGAGGTGATCGAAATGGAGAAATGGGACAAGCGGTTCATGGAACTTACGGAGCAGGTCGGGAGCTGGTCGAGCTGCCTGCGCAGGAAGGTGGGGGCGGTCATCGTGCGCGACAAGCGCGTGATGACGACGGGCTACAACGGTGCGCCCGCGGGGATCGCGTCCTGTGTGGAGCGCGGCGAGTGCCTGCGCGAGAAGCTCTCCATCCCTTCGGGCACGCGCGCGGAACTGTGCTACGGCGTCCACGCCGAACAGAACGCCATCATCCAGGCGGCGCGATACGGCATCAACATCCAGGGCGCGACGCTCTACTGTACGCATCAGCCCTGCGTGATATGCGCGAAAATGATCGTCAACGCGGGCATCGCGCGCGTCATCTATAAGGAAGGGTATCCCGACGAATTCTCGCTCAAGCTCTTTGCGGAGGCGGGGACGAAACTTGAAAAATACGAAGAACTCAAATAAAGGAGAAGTTATGGCAAACCCCATCGTCACATTTGAAATGGCGGACGGCAAGACGTTCCGCGCGGAACTGTATCCCGACGTCGCGCCCAACACCGTGAACAATTTTATCTCCCTCGTCAGAAAGGGATTTTACGACGGCATCATCTTCCACCGCGTCATTGCGGGATTCATGATCCAGGGCGGCGACCCAGACGGCATCGGCACGGGGGGGCCGGGCTATCACATCAAAGGAGAGTTCTCCGCGAACGGCGTGAAGAACGCGCTCCGCCATACGCGCGGTGTGCTCTCGATGGCGCGCGCGGGACATCCCGATTCGGCGGGCTCGCAGTTCTTTGTTATGCACGCCGACGCCGACTATCTCGACGGTCAGTACGCGGCGTTCGGGAAGGTCACGGAGGGGATGGAGACGGTGGACGCGATCGCCAAGACGCCCACCGACTTCCGCGACCGCCCCAAAACGGAGCAGCGGATGAAGAAGGTGACGGTGGAGACGTTCGGCGTCGAATATCCCGAGCCTGTTCGCGTTTGATTGCGTTTTGCATAGTACTATGTCAGACATAATACGAAATAAACCCATTGATGAGGACACTATGATCGACAATTCCATCTATCAGAACCCTTTAAGCACGCGCTATGCGAGCCGCGAAATGCAGGAGAACTTCGGCGACGAGAAGCGTTTCCGCCTCTGGAGAAAGCTTTGGATCGCGCTCGCCGAGTCGGAAATGGAGCTCGGGCTTCCCATCACGCAGGCGCAGATCGACGAAATGAAGGCGCACTGCGACGACATCGATTATGTGCGCGCGGAGAAATACGAGCGGGAGTTCCGCCACGACGTCATGGCGCACGTCCATGCGTTCGGCGACGTTGCGCCCTCGGCTGCGCCCATCATCCACCTCGGCGCGACGAGCTGCTTTGTGGACTGCAATTCCGAGCTCATCATCATGCGCGACGGGCTGGATATTATTTTGAAGAAGCTCGTCAACGTCATGGACAAGCTCAAGGCGTTCGCCCTGAAGTATAAGGACGTTCCCACGCTCGGCTTTACCCACTTGCAGCCCGCCCAGCTCACGACAGTCGGCAAGCGCGCCACGCTCTGGCTGCAGGATCTCATGCTCGACTATGAAAATCTCGTGAGCCTCATCTCTCATTTCCGCCTGCGCGGCGTGAAGGGGACGACGGGCACGCAGGCGAGCTTTTACGATCTGTTTGACGGCAACGGGGAGAAGGTCAGGGAGCTCGAGCGCCGCGTCGTCGGAAAGCTCGGCTGGGACAAGGTGTACGGCGTCACGGGGCAGACCTATCCCAGAAAGTTTGACTACAACGTTCTGTGCGTGCTCTCGCAGATCGCGCAGTCCGCGTATAAATTCTCCAACGACATCCGCATCCTTCAGAATATGAAGGAGGTGGAGGAACCCTTCGGAAAATCGCAGATCGGCTCCTCCGCCATGGCGTACAAGCGCAATCCGATGCGCTGTGAGCGCATGGGCTCGTTGGCGCGGTATATGCTCTCCCTTCCCGTGAACAGCGCCGTCACCGCCTCCACACAGTGGTTCGAGCGCACCCTCGACGATTCCGCCAACCGCCGCATCGTCAATGCGCAGGCGTTCCTCACGGTGGACGCCATCCTCAACATCTATATGAATGTCACCGACGGGCTCGTTGTCTACGAGAAGGTCATCGCCAAGCACATCGCGGCGGAGCTTCCCTTCATGGCGACGGAGAATATCATGATGGAGTGCGTGAAGGCGGGCGGGAACCGCCAGGAACTGCACGAGAAGATCCGCGTTCTCTCCATGCAGGCGGCCGCGAACGTCAAGCTCGAGGGGGGAGAGAACAACCTCATCGACCTCATCAAAAAGGACGACGCTTTCCGCGCGGTGCACGGGCGGCTCGGCGACATCCTCGACGCGAAGAAGTTTGTCGGCCGCGCGCCGCAGCAGGTGACGGAGTTTATCGCACAGGAGATCGACCCCATTCTCGAACAGCATAAAGCGCTCCTCGGTGAAACGGGCGAAGTCAACGTATAAAGTCAATAAATGTCCAAAAGCGGACAAAATTTTACTTGCTTTCGCGCGCATAAAATAGTATAGTGAAAGGCAGAAAGGAGGAAAAAATATGACGGTTCTGGTGACAGGCGGTGCCGGATACATCGGCTCCCATACGGTGGTGGAACTTCTTGAGGCGGGGTACGACGTCGTCGTCGTGGATAATCTTTGCAACTCCAACGAGGAGGCGCTGCGCCGCGTACAGGAGATCGCGAACAAGACGCTCACGTTCTATCCCTACGACGTGCGCGACAAGGCAAAGCTGGAGGGGGTGTTCTCCGCCCATCCCATCGATTGGGTCATCCACTTTGCGGGGCTCAAAGCGGTGGGCGAGAGCGTGCAAAAACCTGTCCTGTACTACGATAATAACCTCATTTCGACGCTCGTTCTGCTGGAGACGATGGAAAAATACGGTGTTAGGAAACTGGTGTTCTCCTCTTCCGCGACCGTCTACGGCGAACCGGAGCGCCTGCCTCTCGACGAGGAGTGCCGTCTTTCGACGACCAATCCTTACGGCACGACCAAGCTCATGCAGGAGAGGATGCTCAAAGACCTGTTCCGCGCGGACGGGCGCTGGAACATTGCGCTCCTGCGCTATTTCAACCCTGTCGGCGCGCATCCTTCGGGGCGTATCGGCGAGGACCCCAAGGGCATTCCCAACAACCTCATGCCCTACGTCGCGCAGGTCGCAAGCGGGAAATTGAAGCAGATCGGCGTGTTCGGCAATGATTATCCGACGCCGGACGGCACGGGCGTGCGCGACTATATCCACGTCGTCGACCTCGCGCGCGGGCACGTCGCCGCCATTCAGAAGCTCAACGAGGCGGGCGTGCATATCTACAACCTCGGCACGGGCAAGGGTTACAGCGTGCTTGACATGATCCACGCCTTCGAGAAGGCGTGCGGCAAGCAGCTTCCCTATGAGATCAAGCCGCGCCGCGCGGGCGACGTTCCCGCCTGCTACGCGACGAGCGCCAAAGCGGAAAAAGAGCTCGGCTGGAAGGCGCAATACGACTTGGAGGATATGTGCCGCGACCAGTGGAACTGGCAGAAGCACAACCCGAACGGCTACGAGAATTGACCTTGTATTTCAAGAAGTTTATTTTGTGAGATAGTGTGCGCCCCGCACCCGTCCTTTTGACGGGCGCGGGGCGCTTTTTCTCCCGAAAATTTTCAAAAAATTTTCGGGAGAGGGGATTATGCTTATATCGGCGCGCATATTCTCCGTGCTGCCGAGTGAAAGCAGCACATCGGTCGCAGTTTTTGACGGCAATGTCAAAGACTGTAGTTCAAAGCGCGCATACAGCGCACCGCGCTGATGCGCATAACGCGCTTTTCACCCCTCAATTCCTGTCGAATTTTCAGTTACACCAAATAAAAAACGGAGCACAAAAAGAGCTCCCGAAAAAGATTTGCGAAGCAAAGATTTTTTGGGAAGAAGGAGCCGCAGGCGTAAAAGAAAATAGCTTGAGCAAGCTCAAGCTATTTCAAAACGCGCCTTACACAAATGCCATCTAATCCTGTCCCCCTTGTGCAAAGGGGGGATAAAGGGGGGATTGTCAAAGGGTTCCCGAAAAAGATTTGCGAAGCAAAGATTTTTTGGGAAGAAGGAGGGACCGGCATAAAAACGAAAGGGATGAGCATAGCTCATCCCTTTGTGACGGGTGCCGTGTCCCGACGTGGTGCGGTCGACAGGAATTGAACCTGCATGGTGTGAACCACAAGATCCTTAGTCTTGCGCGTCTGCCAGTTCCGCCACGACCGCG
>CALVTL010000027.1 GCA_944362555.1 uncultured Clostridia bacterium | reverse complement strand
AACGCCTTGATGGTCAGCTCAAAGCGCACCTGATCGTTCCCCTTGCCCGTGCAGCCGTGGCAGATGGCGTCCGCCCCCTCCTTCTTCGCAATGTCCACGATGGCTTTTGCGATGACGGGACGGGCGAAGGAGGTGCCTAAAAGATACTTGTCCTCATACACCGCGCCCGCCTGCATGGTCGGGAAAATGTAGTCCTCCACGAACTCCTTTTTGAGATCGAGCACATACAGCTTGGACGCGCCCGTCTTTTTTGCCTTCTCTTCCAGCCCGTCCAGCTCCGTCCCCTGCCCGACGTCGCCCGAGACGGCGATGACTTCGCAGTTGTCGTAATTCTCTTTGAGCCACGGGATGATGATGGAGGTATCCAGCCCGCCCGAATAGGCGAGAACGACCTTCTTGATCTTCTTTTCCATAACAAATTTTCCTCACTCGAAATTTTTCAACTGACATTATACAAACAGCGGGGGCGCAAGTCAAGCGATTGCACCCCCGTTTTGCAAGAAATTTTCTTGAATTATGTATATTTTATGAATATTCTCACTAATATACTTTATTTATGCAATTATTATTGCATATTTACAAAATTTCCGCTTCCGCGCCGCCGTGCCAAAAGGCGTCGATATCCGCCGCGGTGAACGCCGTTTCGTACGGCTTGGAAAGGGGCGGACGGCGGTAGAAGATGTAGCTCTCCTGCGAGGTCTGCGTGCGGAAGGTGGCGACCCAGCCGCGGCTCGTCTCGCGGACGGCAACGCAGCCCGTGCGCACGTCGTAAGTGTAGATGCCGCGCTTCGTCTTGATATGCACGACTTCCTTGGTGATCTCCGTTCCGACGGCGGTCCCCATCGACACGCGCAGCGCGTACCAGCCGTAGACGGCGAGGTAGGCGACAAGCAGCGCGGGCGTGACGATCCAGAATCCCACATACCCGATAAAGGCGAACACGCCGCACACCATGAGCGCGGGGATGACGATGCAGCTCAACGCCACAAAGAGCTTTTTGACGAACCTGACATAGCGCAGGACGACGGGCTGTTCCTTCATGCGCCCTCCCCCTCCCGCCAGACGCGGAACTGGGCGATGAGCTCGCCCGCGCAGAGCGCCTCGCAGACGGCGCCGTCCTCCTTCTCCTCCCGCAGGAAGGTGAGCACGCTGCCCGGCTTCGCCTGTTTGATATAGGCGATCTGGAAGGCGGTGACGGGACGGGCGGCGAGTTCTTCCATCGTGAAGCAGTCGAAGAAGAAGTCGGCATAGCGCGCGTTGTTGGCGTGGAGATAGTGGTCGCAGTGGCTGATGTTCACCCGCATCTTATAGACCGTTCTCCCCTCTTTGACGCGCGGGATCTTCCAGGAGGGCGGCTCCGTCGTCTTTTCGGCGCGGTAAGGGCACTCCTCGTGCGCCTTGCCGAGGCGCTCGGGCGTTAAAAGCGCGAACGTCTTCAAGTCGACGAGGCACCAGCGCGAGGCGACGGCGGCGACCTCCTCCCCGCCCGAGAGCAGGCGGTAGTCGCGTTCAAAGAAGATATGGCGGGGCGGCAGCGGCCACGTCTGCGCGGTGAGCGTCTCGCCGAGGCGGACGGGCCGCACGAGGCGGCAGTAGCTGTTGACGATGACGAAGCCGAGATCGCGCGGCTTTAAGTCGTCGTAGCCGAAGCCGAGCTCGTCTGCGCTCATGCAGGCAGCCTCCTGCGTGATGCCCAGAAGGGAGGACGGGCGGAGCTCGTCCTGAAAGTCAAAATCGGCGTACCGAAGGGAATAAGTTGTCGTATTGCAATAGTCGCTCATATTCTAAAATTATACTGTAAGGGAGGAATGCGAGCCCGATCAAAAGATGCCGCAAAAGGCAGGTTCGTATTGTACCCTTACAGTATACCACGCACACGCGGGAAAGTCAACCGAATGCGCCCTCCCCCGAGGACGCCGCTGCAAGATAGGCGAGCGTTCCCGCGCAGATGGTATCGGCAAGGCGGGCGCGATATGCCTCGGTGACGAGCAGCGCCTCGTCCGCCGCATTGGACAAGAACCCGCATTCCACGATGACGGAGGCGTAGTCGGAACAGTTGAGCACATAGTAATCGCCACGCAGGGCGTCGGCGGGATGCACGCACTCCGGCATTGCGTTGAGCGCCGTCTGGATGGCGCAGGCGAGCGTGCGCGAGCGCTCGTTCCCCTCGCGGAAAAAGACCTGCGCGCCGCGGCGGGAGGAGAGCGAGAAAAAGTTCTGATGCACAGAGATGACGGCGGCGGGCGCGCTCTCGCGGATGATCTCGGCGCGGCGCTGCATATCCCGCCGCTTGTAGCCCTGCGTGGCGGCGCCGTACAGCCCCGCCTCGGTGGGACGCGTCTGCACGACGAGAAAGCCCGCCTCCTCAAAGCGCGCCTGCAGTGTGCGGGAGAGCGCGAGATTGAGATCGCTCTCCTTCACCCCCGTCTGTCGTCCCACTACGCCGCCGTCGATGCCGCCGTGTCCCGCGTCGATAACGATGGTCATGCGCGGACTTGCCGCCGCCGTCTGGGCGAGCGCATACAGACACACCCCCGCCGTAAAGGCGACGGAGAGCAGGATGGCGCACGCGCCCAGGAGGGTGCGGTGACGAAATTTCTTCATACCGCTATTGTATGCGGACGGGCTGCCGCGCTATGTTACAAAGCGGCGCATGAAAAAAGACGGGCGCCCCGTCTTTCTTCTAAAATATCGGTATTTCTTACATGACGACGCGCAGAACGGTGTCGACGTGTCCGACGCCCTCCATGGCGTTGAGCTTTGCAACGGCGCTGCGGACGGCGAGCTCGTGCGTCTCATGCGTGACGAGCACGATGGGCACTTTGCCGTCCTCCTGCGCGGAGCGCTGCACGAGGTGGGCGATGGAGATGTTGTGCTTGCCGAACACCGTGGCGATCTTGGCGAGGAAGCCCGCCTTGTCCTCCACCGTGAGGCGCAGATAGTAGGCGCTCTTGAAGTCGGTGACAAACTTGGTGTCCTTGTCGGCATTCGCCGTATTCTTGAAGGTGGAATACTTGTTCTCGCTGTGGGTGGCGGCATAGATGATGTCCGAGACGATGGCGCTGCCCGTGGGGAGCGCGCCCGCGCCCCTGCCGTAGAGCATGATGTCCCCCACCGCGTCCCCCGTCAGAAAGACGGCGTTGAAACTGTCGTTCACCGAGGCGAGCGGGTGTCCGACGCGCACGAAGGTGGGATGCACGCGCACCTCGATGCCGCTCTCCGACTGCTTGCCGATGGCGAGGAGCTTCAGGACATAGCCGAGCTCCTTTCCGTCTGCGATGTTCTCCTGCGTGATGCCCGAGATGCCCTCGCGGAAAATTTTCCCGAACGGGACTTTGGTGTGGAAGGCAAGGGAGGAGAGGATGGAGAGCTTGTACGCCGCGTCGTATCCCTCGACGTCCGCCGTGGGGTCTGCCTCGGCATAGCCGAGGCGCTGCGCCTCTTTGAGGCTCTCCTCATAGGAAGAACCCTCCTGCGTCATTTTGGTGAGGATATAGTTGGTGGTGCCGTTGATGATGCCCATCATGGAGGAGATGTTGTTCGCCTGCACGCCGTCCAGAAGGGTGCGGATGATGGGAACGCCGCCCACGCAGCTCGCCTCGAAGTAGAGCCCCGCATTCTGACGCTTGGCGGCGCGCTCCAATTCGTGCGAATATTTGCAGAACAACTCCTTGTTGGAGGTGACGACCGTCTTGCCCGCGTTGAGTGCCGCAAGCACGAACTCCCGCGCCGCATCCACGCCGCCGATGACCTCCACGACGATGTTGACGTCGGGATCGGAGACGATCTCCGCGATGTTGGAGGCGATCTTCTCCTCCGGAACGCCGAGCGCGAGGGCGCGTTCGCGGTTGAGCTCCAGAACGCTCTCCACCTCGATGTCGACGCCCTGCGTCCGCTGATAAAATTCCCTGTGCTCCGTCAGGATCTGATACGTCCCGCCGCCCACGACGCCGAGCCCGAGAATGGCAACACCGACTTTCTTCATACACTTTCCTCCGAACTGTTCAGATCGTACAAATACTTGAGCCCGTCGAGCGTGAGCATCTTGTCGATGACGTCGATGCAGCCCGTCTCCTTTGCGATGGTCTCGGAAAATCCGCCCGTCGCAACCGTCAGAACGTCGCCCGTTTTCAGCTCTTTCTTGATCTTTTTGACCATATATTCCACAAGCCCGGCGAATCCGAAAACGATACCCGCCTGCATATTTGTGACCGTGTTGGTGGCAATGACGCTCGCAGGCGCCTCGATCTCCACGCGCGGCAGCTTTGCCGTGCCCGAAACGAGGCTGTCGAGCGCGCCCTTGATGCCGGGCGCAATGACGCCGCCGATAAATTCCCCGTCCGCCGCCAGAATGTTGAAGGTGGTCGCCGTGCCGAAGTCGATGACGATGATGGGCTTGCCGCAGCCGTACTTTTTGAGGGCGGACACGTTGTTGACGATGCGGTCTGCCCCCACCTCGTGCGCGTTGTCGACGCGCATCTTCAGCCCCGTCCTCATGCCGGGCGCGATCTGGCGTGGCACGATATGCAGATAGACGCGCAGCATATGCTCGATGGTATAGTCGAGCGACGGCACGACGGAGGAAAAGATGCCCCCCTTGATGGAGGAGGCGGAGATGCCGTTCGTGCGCAGCATTTCGGTGAGTTGCGCGCCGTATTCGTCCGACGTGCGCTTCAAATCGGTCGACACGCGGAAGGAAATTTTGCACGCCGCGCCGTCGTAGATGGCATACTTTATATTGGTATTTCCGATGTCAATGCAGATGATCATGTTCGCTGCCCTTTCTCTCCTGCTCCTGCGCCGTCCCATCGTCCCCGGCATCGGGCGCAAGCTCCTGCGCCGCCCGCTTTTTGGCACCCGTAAAGCCCCCTTCCACCAAAAGCACCACCCTGTGGACGGCGGGCGCGATGACAAGGTTCAGCCCGAGCTCGATAAAGAAGTTGAAGGTGACGAGCGCCACCAGGATAAAGACGAAGATGTTCATGCCGTTCATCTCCATGTGTCCCGAGATGGCGCCGCTCATGCAGAGGCACCCCAGAATAAAGAGCGCCGTGTTGAGCACGGGGACGACGGCGGACGCCGTGAACACCGCCGCGAGCGAGTTCTTTTTGGCGAGCGCACGGAAGACGATGCCCGCAGCAAGCCCCGCGACCGTCGTTTTGACGAGACAGGTGAGCGTCGTCACGACGGGCGAATACGTCCAGATGACGGCATAAAAGGGAACGCTCGGCAGCGCGATGACCTGGATGAGGACGACCACCCCGCACGCGAACCCCAGGAACGCGCCGCCCGCAGGGCCCAATAAAATGGCGCCCAGCACGATGGGGATGAGCGAAAAGTTGAGCTGCGCTCCGCCGACGGGGATCATGCTCGCAAACACCTGGAGCACGATGACGAGGGCGAGGAGCACGGCGAGATACGCCACGTTCTTCGCCGAGAAGAACCTTGTTGCTTTCATATTGACCTCCATCGGATCCCGAAGGGTATCCGTAGAAAAACAGATCGTGGTCCCCCGAAGCGGATACAGCCGCAAGCGTACCGTTCCGCCATAAGAGCTACCTTTTTTGATTATACCATATCTTCGCCCGTTTTTGCAACTGATTGAACGGCATTTGCAAAAATTCCCCCCTTCCGCCCCCCTTTGCGCGCGCCGGGCAACATTGCGGCGGCAAAGGAACACCATCCCGTCCTGCGGCATACAATGTAACAAAGAGCCGCAGAAACTTTGACCATACATACACTCTGCGGCGCTCGCCCGTCAAACGCCCGTTTGCGGGTATAGGAGGAAACACTATGAATTGCTGTTTTGGCGGCAACAAATGTCTTTGGATTCTCATCATCCTGCTCATCCTCGGAACGTGCGGAAACGTATTTTCTTCGAGCGCGTTCAAGGGCTGCGGCTGGCCCATCCTCGCTGCCCTCGCATACTGTATGTGCAAGAACGGCACGCTGCAGTCCATCATCGGCAGCGTGTGCGGTTCGGACGGCGGCTGCGGCTGCTGACACCACAAAAGAAACTACGGACGCCCGCATTTACTGCGGGCGTCCGTCTTATTTTGGTATTTTTCCGTTTATTTGCTGCGGTGAGAGAGCGCGTAGTGCTGCAACGCGACGATGGTCTTTGCGTCGCAGATGGTGCCGTCCTCCACCATTTTGAGCGCCTTTTGCACGGGAACGTACTCCACGTTCAGAAATTCCCCCTCGTCGAGGTGCTGCTTTCCCTCGCGCACGCCGCGCGCCTCGTAGATGAAGATCTTCTCGGCGGAATAGCCGGGCGTCGGATAGAGCACATACAATAAGGCGAGCTCATCGGCAACGAGCCCCGTCTCCTCGCCGAGCTCGCGTTCTGCGGCGAGCATGGGATCTTCCCCCTCGGAGAGTTTGCCCGCGGGGATCTCGTAGATCGCCTCGCCGTAGGCGTAGCGGAACTGCCTGACGAGCGCGACCTTGCCATCCTTCACGCACAAAACGCAGGCGCCGCCCGGGTGCTCCACGATCTCCCTGCGGCAGGGCTTGCCGTCGGGGAGCTGCGCATCGTCGCAGCGCACCGTGATGATCTTTCCGCGGAAGACATAGTTCTTTTTTACCGTCTTTTCTTCAAGCTGCATCATGTCACATCTCCTGCGCGAGCGCGAAGAGCGCCCCGCTCTCGGCGCTCTCCGCGCCGATATACCGCAAAAAGTACTTGTATCCCGCCAGCAGGGCGCGCACTTCCGTCACATCCCTGCGCGCTGCCGCCGCGGCAAGTTCGGAGAACAGCTCCTCCCCCGCCTGCTGCTCCTCCTCGCGCAGGTCCCTGCCCATCACGCGGCTGCGCTCCACGGGCAGCATCTGGGCGAAGGAGGTGAGCGCCTCCTCCCGCTTTTTGCGCATGACGGCGACCTGCCCGCGCTTGCCGCACTCGGGGAAGCACTCGCGCACAATGTCGCGGAAGGGTTTTACCATGCGCCCCGCGAACACCGCGTAGCTCGCCGTATAGCTCCCGTCCACATAGAAATAGCGCAGCAGCAGATCGTCGAGGTGCACGGTGCCCGCATCCACCTCCACGAACAGGCAGAAGAGAAAGGCGAGGATGTCCTGCCGCTCGGAGGGAAGGTACGCCCCCACCCGCCCCGCGGGACCCGACCCGCTGCGCGGGCGAAGATAGGCGCGCTTTGCGGCGGGGTAGTCGTAGCCGTCCGTGACGGCGGCAAAGAGATTGGTGAGCTCCCTGCACCCCGCAATGCTTTTGAGCGCCTCGGAGATCTTCCCCTCCGCGATCATATACGAGCCCGAAACGAGCTCGTCGCAGATCGCAAGAAAGCGTTGGATCTTCTCCAATTTCTCGGTATTTTCGCTGTTTTCCATGCCGCTGCCTCCCGCCTTGACGGCGCTTTTTCTGTATTATACCATAAATAAAAAAATAGATAAAGAATTTTTCGGAAATATCTTGATTTTTGTTGCGATTTTATGTATAATATAACAAAAGAAAATTATTTGGAGGGTCACAACCATGAAGTCCATGACAATCTCTCTCGAAATGGCGCAGCGCGTGAAGGATTTTGTCGCCGTCACGCAGAACTGCGACTGCGAGATCCTGTTGAAGAGCGGCAAGTACGTCGTCGATGCCAAGTCCATCCTCGGCATCTTCAGCCTCGACCTCTCGAAGCCGCTCACCGTCGAGATCTACGACGACAACTGCGAGGACGTCATCGCCAAGCTTTCCAAGTTCGCAAAGTAAGTTACGGTCGGACACATTGAGCCGCTCGCATGAGCGGCTCATTTGTTCTATCCTTTTTTTCTTTCTGATACTTTATTACGGCGGACAAAACAACAGATAAGGATGACGCGAAATGCAGGTCAAAGGTGAAACATCGGTCAACAAGCTCATATTGCTGTTTGTCTTCGATAAAATGGAGAGTCCCCTCTCGGAACGGACGCTGGTCGATATGTGTACGTCCTCCAACGATTGGCTCAACTATATGGATTGTACCGTACTCATCCACAAACTGAAAAAGGACGGCTTTATCTGCGACATTCCCAGCGGCGACGACCCCCTCTACACCATCACCACGGAGGGAAGGGAGGCGCTCGCCAACTATTATATCAGCATCCCGAAGAGCTCGCGCGAGGAGATCTCCCGCTACATCAAGCTCAACGGCGCCAAGTTCCGTATGCGGCAGGAGTGCAAAGCCGACTACTATCTCAACAAAGACGGGACTTATACCGTCAATTTAAAGATACTCGCCGCCATCCAGCCCATGCTGGAGCTGAAATTCGTTGTGCCCGACAAAAAGACCGCCAATATGATCTATAAGAAGTGGGAGGACAAGGCGTCTGACCTCTATTCCGTCGTGTACGAAACATTGGTAGATTGAGCAGCAATTTATGAGGTAATACAATGGTCACATATTCCACAAAGGGTACTTGTTCCAAACAGATCATCTTTGACATCGACGCGGAGAATAAGATCCACAACGTCAAATTCATCGGCGGATGCAGCGGCAATCTGCAGGGCATCAGCCGCCTTGTCGAGGGAAAGACGCCCGACGAGGTGGTCGCCCTTTTAAAGGGCATCCGCTGCAAGCAGAACACTTCCTGCCCCGATCAGCTCGCGCAGGCGCTCGAACCGTACACGGAGGCGGCGCGCGCGAAAAAGGCGTAAAAAATGGCGCAGCCGCGCCGTGATCGCAACAAACAGAAAAAGACCCGTGCGGGTCTTTTTTTCATGGCGTTTTTTATGGCGTCTGCACGCGGGCGGTCAGCAGATCTTATAGCCCGAAGCGAGCCCGCCCTCGCTCGTTTCGCGGTACCGCGCGTTGAGGTCCTTGCCCGTTTCGTACATCGTTTTCACGATGAGGTCGAAGGAAATTTTGCGCGTGCCCGAGAGCACTTCGGCAAGGTCGGCGCTGTCCAGCGCGCGCAGCGCGGCGACGGCGTTGCGCTCGATGCAGGGGATCTGCACATAGCCGCCGACGGGGTCGCAGGTGAGCCCGAGCTGGTGTTCGAGGGCGATCTCCGCCGCATACTCCGTCGTCTCGAGCGGATAGCCGAACACCGAACAAACGGCAGCCGCCGCCATGCAGGTCGCCGTGCCGATCTCCGCCTGGCAGCCTGCCTCCGCGCCGCTCACCGAGGCGTTCGTCTTGACCACGTTCCCCACCATCCCCGCCGCCGCCAGCGCGCGCAGGATGGTCTCGTCGGAGAGGGCGTGCTTGTTCTGCAAATATAAAAGCACCGCGGGCAGCACGCCGCTCGCCCCGCAGGTGGGCGCGGTGACGACCACGCCGCCGCTCGCGTTCTCCTCCGCCGTCGCGTAGGCATAGCTGCAGATGAGCCGCTTGTCGTCCGACTTGTCGGCGCAGTACGCCCTGTAAAGGGTGGGCGCCTTGCGCTCGATGCGCAGTTCCCCGGGGAGCACGCCCTCGCGGAACAAGCCGCGCTCCGCCGTCTCCTTCATGCTCTCCCAGATGCGGGACAGATACTCCTCGAAGTGCTCGTCCTCAAAGAAAAAGGCGACGTCGCCGAGGGCGCGGCGGTGATTTTCGCACCACGCGCGGATCTCGAGAAAGTTTGCGAACGGATACACCTCCTCCGCGCTTACGGCGGGCGCGCCCGCCTCGCGGACGGTGCCGCCGCCCACCGAGAGATAGGTGACCTGCCCCAGCTCCCTCCCCTCGCCGTCGTCCGCCGCGATGGTGAGCGTGTTGGGGTGCGGGAGCGGGCGCTCCGAAAGGTCGAACTCCACCCGCGTGCGCGCTTCGGGGAGCACGGCGAGCAGGGCGCGGTCCGTGAGATGCCCCCGCCCCGTGCGCGCGAGCGAGCCGTACAGCGTGACGCGGTACCCCGCTGCCGAGGGGTACCGCGTCAGAAAATCGCGGGCGGCGCGTTCGGGTCCCATCGTATGCGAGCTCGAAGGTCCCCTGCCGATCTTATAAAGTTCCCGAAGTGATTGCATATTCCCTGCCGTTATTTGGATGACGCGCCGTCGGCGGCGCGCTTTCTTTATGCCTTGAAGTGTCGCTCCTGCGAGCACAACACACTGATGCCGTATTTGTCGCACAGGCGGACGATCTTATTTTCGGGCACGCCCGTCTGGACGATGGCGGTGATACCCGCCTCGCGGCACTCTTCGAGGCTCTCCGTGGTGAGCAGCCCCGCGTCGGAGGCGAGCACCGCCCCCTCGGCGCGCTCCCCCGCGAGGGAGAAGGCAAAGCGGAGCGCGAGCATCCGGTTGGTCTGCCCCGTGCCAATGCCGCACGTTTCATGCTCCGTCCCCACGACCACCGCGCTCGAATGCGCGTGCTTGGCGACCTTATAGTTGAATTCCAGCGCGCGCAGCTCCTCTTCCGTGGGCTTGCGTGCCGTCACGCAGACGGCGTTTTCGAGCAGCGACGTGTCGTACGTCTGCACGAGCAGTCCGCCGTAAATTTTCTTCATATCGAAGGTGGAGAACTGCACTTTGCTGCGGATGTCGGGCATTTCCAGAAGGATGAGCGCCTTGTTGAAGCGAAGTTCCGCCATCGCCTCGGGCGTGAAGCCGACGGCGACGACCGCCTCCACCCCCATATCGCGCAGGCTTGCGGCGATGCGGGCGTCCACGACGCCGTTGACGGCAAGGATGCCCCCGCGGAATTTGAGCGGGTCGGCGCTCGCCGCGCGCCCGAACGCCTCATAGAGGTCCTTCCCCGTTCCCGCGCTGCACGGGACGGCGTGCTTGCAGGCGACGACGGCGGGTTCGTCGAACTCCTTGATGAGTTCGAGCGCCGTGTTCGCGTCGTGGATGTTGTTATAGGTCAAAGCCGCACCCGCAAGCTGTTTTGCACGCGCAATGGAACCTTCCTTTAAGAGCGGCTCCCGATAGACGGCGGCGCGCTGGTGCGGGTTCTCGCCGTAGAGCATATCCTGCGTCTTTTCGTAAGTGACGGTGAGCGTCTTGGGAAAGGAGATCTTCAGATTATAGGAGAGGTACTGCGCCACGAGCGCGTCGTAAGACGCCGTATAGGAGAACGCCTTGTACATGAGGTACTTGCGCTCGTCCTCGGGAATGGCGCCCGCCGCGAGGTCGCACAATACGCGGTCATAGTCGTCGGGGTCGCAGACGGCGACGGTGTGCATGAAGTTGCGCGCGGCGGCGTCGAGCAGCGCCACGCCGCCCACGTCGATGTGCTCCGCCGCCTCCTCGAAGGGCAGCCCCGCCTCCATGTCCTCGCGGAAGGGATAGAGATTGATGACGACGAGCTCGATGGGAAACACCTTCGCCTTGGCGCGCCCGAGCTCCTTGAACTGCGCGGGTGTGAGCTGATTGGCGATGATGCCCGTATACACGGCGGGGTGCATGGCACGCACCTTGCCGCCGAGCGGTTCGGGATAGCCCGTGAGCTCGTGCGCCGAGAGCGCGGCGATGCCCGCCTCGCGCAGGACCTTGCAGGTCCCCTCCGTCGCCACGATCTCGTAGCCGTATTCCACGAGATATTGGCAGAACTCCACGATGCGTTCCTTGTTGTACACGCTCACATACGCTCTTTTCTTCGCTTTCATATCCTTACTCCGAAATACTCCGAAATCGTTCTCTCACCTGGACAGCGCGTTCGCGTCCATCCACTTGGCGACGCCGTCCTCCTCGCAGTAGCCGATGACGCCCGTCGCCTTGTTTTTCAGCCATTCGTCCGCGTTCTGTACGGCGTACTTTTCATCGCATACGTCGAACATATCCGAATCGTTGGAGGTATCGCCGAAGCAGATGAGCTTCTCATACCCGAGATGGTGCTTCAAAAAGGCGACCGCGCTCGCCTTGGATGCCTCGCGCGGAGAGATCTCCATCCAGAAATCGTTCTGATACATCTCCTGATGGAAGATGCACATGAGACGGCTGTCATATTTCAAGATGTTCCACGCCTTCTCGATCTGCTCTTTGGGCCCGATACACTTGAAATAGAAGATGTCCCCCGCGAGCAGCTCCGCCTCCGACTGCGCGGCGAGCAGCCTTACATCCCCCTGTCTGCGGTCGAGATAGCGCCGCATCCCGAAGGATTCCTTTCCCGCGAGCCAGGCGACGTTCTCCCGCGTCTCCGTCGCGCTGTACACGAAGGGCAGGATGGAAAAACTCCGCAGAAGCGAGAGGACGTACCATTTCAGCGTGTCCTCAAAACAGCAGTAGCGCAACGTTCTGTGCGTGACGTGGTCGTAGACGAGCCCGCCGTTATAGTACACCGCGGGCATGGAGACGTTCAGCCCCTGCAGGGCGCGCAATGCGCTCCCCACCGAGCGGGCGGTCGCAAACGTGAAGGAGACGCCCTTGGAGAGCAGCGTGTTGAGATGTTCGCGGCTGTATTCGGAGACGCACTCCTTGCTCGTTAAAAGCGTCCCGTCAAGGTCGGTTACAAATAAAGTCCTCATAGATCGATCCTGTTCATGCCGGGCGCATGATCGCCGATATTTTTTCTCACTTATAGATTTTTCTCGTTTATAGTATACCACATTCCCGCCGCAAACGGGACAATTCCTCTCTGAAAATCATATAAAATGAAAATTTGTTATCTTATGACAGAAAATCGTTTGAACGATCATCCCGTGCGGGGTAAAACTGCGCGTTCCGTTTTTCCCCGTGAACAGCCGCGCCGCGCGCCGCGTACATAAAGCGGGCGCACCCGCAAAGCAAGCGCGCCGCCCCGTTTTTGCGCACGAAAAAACCGCGGCCCCTTCGGGTCACGGTTTTTTGTGGTGCACTTTCAGGGACTCGAACCCTGGGCCCATTGATTAAGAGTCAATTGCTCTACCAACTGAGCTAAAAGTGCATATATGCGGATATACCGCAAGGGGCTCGCAGAGCCGCTTTTTCGAGGTGGTGGTCCATCCGAGATTCGAACTCGGGACACCTTGATTAAAAGTCAAGTGCTCTGCCAACTGAGCTAATGGGCCGCGTGGCTGGGGTGGCTGGATTTGAACCAACGAATGCCGGAATCAAAATCCGGTGCCTTAACCTCTTGGCGACACCCCATTATAAACAAAGTGGGGCGGGCGACGAGAATCGAACTCACGACCTCCAGGGCCACAATCTGGCGCTCTAACCAACTGAGCTACACCCGCCATATAATGGTGCGCCTGAAGAGATTCGAACTCCTGACACACGGCTTAGAAGGCCGTTGCTCTATCCTACTGAGCTACAAGCGCATGAGCCTCACGCCTTTTCACGCAAGCGACGCACTTTGCTTGTTTTGAAAATGGAGCGGGTGATGGGAATCGGACCCACGCGACCAGCTTGGAAGGCTGGGATTCTACCATTGAACTACACCCGCATTCGTCAGCGCTTGTATATACTACCAAATATCGGGGAGAAAGTCAAATGTTTTTTTCACGTTTTTTGCGATTTTTTAAGATTTTTTTTGGAAAATCTCCGCCCCGCGCGAGACCCCCTTCCGCAGCGGGGCGCAGCGCACAAAAGGTCAGTGCTCGGAAAAATACCGCTTGATGATCTCGAAGAGTTCGTTGGATACGACGTGCTCGATGCGGCAGGCGTTCTCCTCGGCGACGTCGGCGGGCGCCCCCATCCTGATGAAGGCGTCGGTAAAGACGCGGTGCTTTTCGTAGACATTCTCCGCCTTTTTCAGTCCCTCCGCCGTCATGGTGATGTCGCCGTTTTCATCGATGGTGATGAGCCCCTCGTCCTGCAATAAATTGACGGCGCGCGAGACGCTCGACTTGGCATAGCCGAGTTCGTCCACGATGTCCACAGACCTCACGTTTGCCTTACGGCGGCGCAGCAGAAGGATGGTCTCCAGATACATTTCCTGTGATTCGTGCGTTCTCATGTCTCCCCTCTTGTCTGTAAAATCTCGTGCGGCGCGCCCGCAAGGAGCGCTCACTCCGCAAACATTTCGATAAATTCGCACACGCGCGCGCTCTCGTGCGAGCCGTCGCCCTCAAAGCGGACGCGCAGAACGGTCTCCTGCTTGCCGCCCGCCGTTTTTACGGCGGCGCAGCGCGCGATCGCCTCCTGCGGGATCGTCCATTCGCGGCGATAGAGTTCCTCGCCCATCGTGTCATTCAAAAGTCCGTCGAAGAGCACCGCGTCCCCCGCCGTCACTTTGAGCGGTTTCCCGTTGTCCGCGCGCAGAAGGCGCACGCAGAGCGCGTTTGTTTTCCCGGGCAGGACGCGGAAATCATAGGAGAACGCGCCGCCCGCCCTGCAATAGCGGTACGTTCCGTCCGACGTGACGGAGACGGTGTTCTCCTCGCGCAGGTCGTGCAGTTCGTCCGTCTCGTACTGCCCGTAGCCGGGCTGCACGACGTCGACGGGGGTGCGGCGCTCCTCCTCCGCCTCGCGCGCGCCGCTGCACAATTTGAAATAGATGACGTACCGCTCGCGGTAGCGGCGGTAGTGCAGCCCGAACAAGAAAGAAACGTCCCCGCCCACGAGGCGGAACTTGTCCCCCTCGCGCAGGAGGTACGCCCCGGGGCGGGCGAGCACATCGGCGGCGTCCGCAAAATACACGCGCTCGGAGGAAAGGATGCGCCGCGCGGGGATGGTGACGTCCACGCCCGTCTCCGTCTCCGCCATGTCCTCCGTGCCGAGGTCGGCGGAGAGCACCGCGCCGCCGTAGGTGAAGGCGACGGTATCGGGCGCGTCGGGCAGCGGATGCACGCGCACGCCGACGGGGATGCGGACGAGCAGCTCCTCCCCCGCCGAAAGTGTGGCGGGAAGGTGCCCGTTCTCCTCCTTTGCAGGGCAGGGCGCGCCGTTTTTGAAGAGCTCCATGTCCCCCGCCGCCCAGTCGGGAACGCGCAGCTTGAGGGAAACCTCCCCCCGCTCTACGCGGATGAGGGCCCTGTCCGAAAGGGGGAAATTCGCCTCGACGAAGAACTTCGCCTGCGGCGTTTCCACCTCCATCGGGAGGTACTGTTCGAGATAAAACCCTGTCCCGCAGGCATATACGGCGCTGTCACCCAATTTGGTAAAGCTCTCCATGCCGCTTCCCGTGCAGCACCAGAACTTGTCGAACGGGCGGGAGAACACCTTGAAAAATCCGCCCGCCATGGGCTGGAAGTAAGTAGTCATGCCCGTCTCGGGGTTCTGCGAGGAGAGGATGGTGTTCGTGAAGGCGGTATCGTAATAGTCGGTATAGTACTTATCCCCCGTCACGCAGAACAAAAGGCGCGCGAGCTTGAGCATATTGTAGACGTTGCACGTCTCGCAGTTGCAGTTGGTGCGCTCGGCGTCGAGCACATAGTCCGCGCCGAAGTGCTCCCATTCGGAGTTGCCGCCCGTCGCATAGGTGTGCCGCTCGAGCACCATGCGGAAGAACACCTCGGCGACGCGCAGATAGCGCGGCGCGTCCACCTTCTCGCCCGCAAGCTCCCTCCCGTCGAGGATGAGATAGCGCTTGAGCGCGCCCAGAATTTTCGGGATGGTGGTGTTGGCGTGCTTGTCTTTAAGAACGTCCTTCCCCTCCGAGAGGATGCGGTCGAAGAGCGCCTCCTCGTCGAAGACGTGCGCCGCCTGCGCATGGCGCGCCTGCCCCGTGCGGGCATATAACTCGTACAGACAGTCGTTCATCCCGCCGTATTCGACGGCGAGCACGGCGTCCTGCGTCTGCTTATCCCACGCAAGCGCCCGCCGCGCCACCCAATCGCCGAGGGCGGACGCCGCCTGCAATGCGGACGCGCAGCCCGCCGCGTCGTACGCGTCGATGAGCCCCGCGAGCAGCTTGTGCAGGGTGTACCACGGCACCCACGCCTCCGTTCTGATGTTCGTTCTGCCGCGCTCGACGTTGTCGAACTGCGCCTCGATGCCGCCCTTGACGGCGGGCGCCGCCCAGACGAGCCCGCCCCTTTTTTCGCCGCACTCCGAAAGCGCTTCGCAGATCCTTTGCAATTTGCGCAGAAGTTTTGCCCGCGCCGCCTCCGCCACGCCGCCGTTTTTGTACGCCTGTGCGAGGGCGGAGAGATAGTGCCCCATCGTGTGTCCCGCGATGAGCTTGTCCTCCCAGCCGCCGTAGCGGACGTAGCGCGTGGGGATGCCCGCGTTCTCGTAAAATCCCGCGAGCAGCCTGCCCTCGTCGATGGAGAGAAGGTAGCTTATCTCCTTTTCCAGCGCGTTCTTTGCATAATTTCCCGTCAGGCGGATGCTGCCGGGGGGCAGCGCGGAGATGTTCGTCATATCAGCCCTTCCTTGAAAAGATAGCCCAAAAAAGCCGTGCAGCCCTCGGCAATGTCCGAGAACGTCACATCGAAGTTTCCCGTATACCACGGGTCGGCGATGGCACGCGGGCGGTCGGAAAAATCGAGCAGAAGCCCCGTCTTTGCGCTGTGATCGCCCAGAATGCGCCGCATATTGCGCACGTTCGCCTCGTCCATGCCGAGGATGAAGTCGTACTTCTCCCCGTCCTCCCTGGTAAGCAGACGGGCGCGGTGCGGAACGAGCGGGATGTGTTCGCGCGCGAGCTTTTCGCGCGTGCCGTAGTGGGGCGGATTGCCGAGTTCATCGGTGTGCGTCGCCGCGGAGGAGACGGTGAACTGCTCCCCCAACCCCTTTTTTGCGATGAGATCGGTAAAATAACTCTCCGCCATCGGCGAACGACAGATGTTTCCGTGGCAGACAAACAAGACCGAGCAGTGCTTTTTCATAAAATAGATTCCTTGTGAAAAAAACGGGGAATGATTTGTAAAAAATTCTCAAAAATACTTGCAAATCGCGTCGAAATAAAGTATAATAATGGTATGAAAATTTTTGCAGAACGCCTTATCGAACTCAGAAAAGAACGCGGTCTCTCACAGGCGACCGTCGCAAAAGACCTCAACGTCAGCCTCGGGATCATCTGCTATTGGGAGACCAACAAGAGCGACCCCACCGCAGGCAACATTGCAAAGGTCGCCCGCTACTTCAATGTCTCCGCAGACTATCTGCTCGGGCTTGAACGCGTCGACTGACGCACTTTTGCGCTTTCATCGGACTTTTACCGCTCTCCGATACCACTTACGCGGGTTTCCTCGGAACACGGTTCTTTTGTGATAGAATTTTTTACCGACGTTATGCGTCGGTTTTTTTATTGTTCTTCGAGCTCGCGGATGCGCCCTTCGATGCGCGCCGCCCCCTCCGCATCCCCCTCTTTGAGGAGGGCATCTTTTTGCAGAAGCAGGAGCTCCATAAAGGCGGGGCTGTCCTCGCGGACGACGGGAACGTCGAAAAGGAGCGCGTGCGGGAGCGCCGCCTGCGGATAGCGCGCGAGAAGGAGCTGCGCCGTCATCACGCGCACGGCGACCTCCGTCTCCCCCGTCCGCGTGCGGAGCTCCTGCAGTACGAGCCCGTCCGTCTTGCCCGCGCGCCGTTCGGCGGGCAGCAGTTCGGAGAGCGATTCCGCCACAAACAGGGGCGCCATGCAGGCGAAGAAGGCGAGCGCGGGATGCGCGGGAAGAACTCCCCACACGATAAGGAGCGCCCCGCCCGCCAAAAAGCCCGCGAGCGGACCGCCGAGCGCGGCGGCATACAGCCTTGCGTGCACACTGCGTTCGCTGCGCAGCGAAAACATCGTCTCTCCCGCCCTTCCCTCCGACGGGGAGAGGCGCACCCCGCGGCGGGAAAGAAAGAGCCACCCCAGCCGCACGCCGCTTATGCGCAGCCCCGCGCACACGCCGGATACAACGTGCCCGAGTTCGTGCACGAGGTACGGGATGCGCAGGACGATCGCCGCCGCAAACCCTCCCGCGCACACGAGGGCGCGTTCCCAGGAGAGGTCTGCGGCAAGTTCCCGCCACATCATGAGCGCGAACGCGGCAAGCGCGCACAAAAACAGCACAACATCGCAGAAGAACGCCGCGCGGCGGGAGAACGCCCTCATACGAGCCCCCGCAGGGCGAGATACCCTTCAAGGTTGTCCGCATCCGAGAAACGGACGGAGGAGATGTGCATCCTCTCCATGAGCTTGAAAAGGAGCACCGTGCCCCCTAAAATGATGTCCACGCGTTTGGGATCCATGCCGGGGATGTCTTTGCGCGCCTCGAGGGGGGTCATGAAGATGCGGATCGCCGCCTCCTTGACGAATTCATACGGGATCTTCAACCCGTTGAGTTTTTGGGCGTCGTATGCGGGAAGCCCCTCCCACATGGCGGCAAGCGTCGCAGCCGTTCCGCCGATCGCATAGCACGTCTCGAATGTGCCGATCGTGCGAAAACCGCGCAGCGCCATATCCACAAAGGCATCGATCATGCCGAAGCTCTGCCCGCACACCTCGCGGATGCGCACGGCGCCGATGGGAAGACTCCGCAAAAAGCAGATGACGCCGCGGGCGCGGATGCCCACCTCCGTGCTCGCGCCGCCGATGTCGATGACGGCGCCGTCGTTTGCTCCGAGCGCGCCCAAAAGCCCCATCTGCGCCTCGTCCTCGCCCGCGACGACGTCTATGTCCAGCCCGCACAGCGCCCTGACGCGCGCGCAGAACTCCCCGCCGTTGGAAGCGGAGCGCACGGCGGCGGTGGCGAAGGCGACGGGCTGCGCACCCGCGCGCCTGCCCTCCTCACAGAACGCGGCGACTGCCCGTTCCGAGCGCTGCATGGCTGCCTCCGAGAGCACTCCGCTCTCCGAAAGCCCCTCCGAAAGGCGGGTGGTCTCCACCTTTTTATACAAAGCACCGTCCGCCCAAAGCATCAGGCGAACGGAGTTGGAACCGATATCGATGACGGCGTATTTCTTCATGGTGACAGCCCTTTCAGCGGGGAAGCGTCCACCCGTTCTGGATGGCGAGTTCGCGCAGCGTCTCCTCCGCCTGCAATGTTTCCAGCGTCACTTCGCCGTTTTTGAGGAGTTCCTCATAGTGCTCGATGGCGGCGTCGTACTCTGCATTGCGCTTGTTGGCGATGCCGATCTGCACGAACTGCACGATGAGTATGACGATGAGGAACAAGATGAGCAGCACGCCCGCGGCGGTCGTCCCCGCCGCGATCTTTTTGAGTTTTTCTTCGGTAAGGCCTTCGCCTCTTCTATCGGACATCCGTTGCGTCCCCTTCGTAGTCGTTTTAATCCATTATATAGCTTTTTCCCGAAAAAAGCAACAATTTTATGCAAACTTTTCAGATACAGCCCCAGCCCCGCCATGCAGCCCGCAAAGGAGTAAAGGCGCAGCGAAGGCAGCCCGCGCGCGGCGCAGAGCAGAATGTAGAGCGCGGCGAGCGCGAGAAGAGACGCGGCGTCCGCCGCAAACCGCACAAAATAGCGGGCGCGCGGCGTACGCACGAGGGCGGGCGCGATGTGGAAGGCGTCGTAAACCACTCCACCCGCAATGCCGCAGGCGAGCGAGAGGAGCAGGACGTAGAAATCGGAGGGCGCGTTCATTTGAAGATGGAGGAAAGCCCCTTTGCGTCCCCGCCGAAGCGGACGGCGTCCACGACGCCCGCCGCCATAAAATTGCCGCTCCCCTCCGAGAAGGCGAGCACCTTGAGCCGGCTCCCCTCGATGCGCACTTTCTTTCCACCCACCGTGAGGCGGATGAGTCTGTCGGAAAACGAATCCACCTTCTCCACGCCCGTGAGCGAGAGTCTGGCGCGGTCCTCCAATGTGAGAATGCTCTGTTTGGATGGCGTCTGCATGGTATACGATATGCCCGTCCGCACGAAAAAATCCCGCAAAATGCGCGGGATTTGGGGATTATCGATATATTATGTCTGACATAGTACTGTGCAAACTACTGCAATTTCGCTTTTGCACGCGCCTTTGCGCGCAGTTCACTGTCCAGAATGCGCTTGCGGACACGCACGTTGAGAGGTGTCACTTCGAGCAGTTCGTCGTCGCCGATAAATTCGAGCGCCTCTTCAAGGCTCATCTTTTTGGGCGGGATAAGGCGGAGCGCGTCGTCCGACGAGGAGGAACGCGTGTTGGTGAGATGCTTTGTCTTGCAGACGTTGACGTTGATGTCCTCGTCCTTCGGCGAGAAGCCGACCACCATCCCCTCGTAGACGGGCGTGCCCGGGTCGATGAATAAAGTGCCGCGCCCCTGCGCGTTGAAGAGACCGTACGTCACCGCCTCGCCCGTTTCGAAGGCGACGAGCGATCCCGTCGAGCGGCGCGCGATCTCCCCTTTGTAGGGCTGATACTCGAAGAACACCGAGCTCATCACGCCCTCGCCCTTGGTATCCGTCAGAAATTCGCTCTTGTAGCCGAACAGCCCGCGCGCGGGCACGAGGAACTCGAGGCGCATCCGCGACCCCATCGCGTTCATGTGCAGAAGTTCGCCCTTCCTCTCGCCCATGCTCTGGAACACCGGTCCCGTGTTGTCGCCCGGGACGTCCACGATGAGGCGCTCGATGGGCTCATACTTCACGCCGTCGATCTCGTGATAGAGCACCTTGGGCGCGCTCACCTGAAATTCATAGCCCTCGCGTCGCATCGTCTCGATGAGGATGGAGAGGTGCATCTCCCCTCTGCCGCTCACGCGGAAGGCGTCCGCCGAATCGGTGTCCTCCACGCGCAGGGAGACGTCGCGCAGCAGTTCGCGGTACAGCCTGTCGCGCAGGTGGCGCGTGGTGACGAACTTGCCCTCCTTGCCCGCAAAGGGAGAATCGTTGACGGAGAAGATCATCTCCACCGTCGGGTCGGAGATCTTGACGAAGGCGACGGGCTCCACCTTTTCGGAGGCGCACACCGTGTCGCCGATGTTGATCTTCTCCAGCCCCGAGAAGCAGACGATGTCGCCCGCCATCGCGCTCTCGCACGGAACGCGGCTCAATCCCTCGATCTCATAGAGGTTGACGATCTTCCCGCGCAGGCACACTTCGGGGTGGTTGTAGTTGCACACCGTGACGTCGGCGCCCTGCCGCGCCACGCCGCGCTCGATCCTGCCGATGCCGATCCTGCCCACATAGTCGTTGTAGTCGATGGAGGAGACGAGGAGCTGCAGCGAACCCTTCTCGTCCATCTCGAGGGGCGGGAATTGGGAGAGGATGGTGTCGAAGAGGGGCGTTAAATCGCTGCCCGCGACGTTCTCGTCGAGAGACGCCGTTCCGTCCCTGCCCGAGCAGAACACGAACGGGCTCTCGAGCTGGTCGTCCGAGGCGTCCAGATCCATCAGAAGTTCGAGCACCTCGTCGATGACTTCCTTGATGCGCGCGTCGGGGCGGTCGATCTTGTTGACGACGATGATGAGCTTCAAACCCATCTCGAGCGCCTTCTGGGTGACGAAGCGCGTCTGCGGCATGGGTCCCTCCGCGGCGTCCACCAGGATGAGCACGCCCGAGACCATTTTGAGGACGCGCTCCACCTCGCCCGAAAAGTCGGCGTGGCCCGGGGTGTCAATGATGTTGATCTTGACGCCGTTATAGTGCACGGAGGTGTTCTTTGCCAAAATTGTAATGCCGCGCTCGCGCTCGAGCGCGCCCGAGTCCATGACGCGCTCCTCCACCACCTGATTCTCGCGGAACGTCCCCGCCTGTTTGAGCATCTGATCGACCAGCGTCGTCTTGCCGTGGTCGACGTGCGCGATGATCGCGATATTGCGTAAATCTTCTCTGACCATAAATACCTCTTAAAATGTCTGTCCAACGTGGTATTTTAATACTTTTGCGCGCAATAGGCAAGAAAAAACGCGCGCCGCAGCCAAAAAAATTGCCCCGCAGGGCAATTTTCGGCGCACACCCGTCAGAATTTGACGGGAGAATGATTTTTATAGGTGCAAAAGCGGATGCTGTGGCCGTTGTCGTCCACGGGCGCGCTCGCGGAGACGAGCTCGAACTGCTCGTCCTCGTCGAGGTCGGGAACGAACACGTCGGCATTCCCCACCGCGTTCACCCGCGTGACGAGCGCCTCCGTGCAGTACGGCAGGAGCTGTTTGTAGACGCTCGCCCCGCCGATGACGAACACGTCGTCCGCGGGATATTTTTTCACCTCGGCGAGCAGCTCCTCCACGGAGTGCACCGTGATGACGCCCTCCACGTCGTCCGGGCTCAACACAATGTTGACGCGGTCCTTCAGGGGCCGCCCGCCCGGGAAGGAACGCAGCGTCGAAAGCCCCATGACGACCACCTTCCCCTGCGTCGTCTCGCGGAAAAACTTCATGTCGAAGGGCAGGCGGAACATGAGCCCGTTCTCCCTGCCGATGCCCCAATTTTTATCTGCGTGAAAGATCGCTCTCATATTGCCACCGGGATCTTCGCCGTCAAAGGCGTGTATTCGTAATTTTCAAGGCGGAAACTGTCCACCGTGAAGGCGTAAAAATCGGTGATGCTCTCGTCCATCACGAGCCTGGGCGCGGGCTTTGGCTCGTTTCGGATGACCTCCCGCACGATGGGAAGGTGCCTGTCGTAGAGGTGGGCGTCGGCGATGACGTGCACCAGCTCGCCCGCCTTCAGCCCGCTCACCTGCGCGAACATCATGAGCAGCACGGCGTACTGCGTGACGTTCCAGCCGTTCGCCGTGAGCATATCGTTGGAGCGCTGGTTGAGGATGCCGTTGAGGGTATCCCCCGAGACGTTGAACGTCATGGAATAGGCGCAAGGATAGAGGTGCATCTCGTGCAGGTCCTCGAAGTTATAGAGGTTGGTGAGGATGCGGCGGGAGGCGGGGTTGTGCTTTAAGTCATAGAGCACCCTGTCCACCTGGTCGAACTCCCCCTCCTTGTACTTCGCCTTTTTGCCGAGCTGATAGCCGTACGCCTTGCCGATGGAGCCCGTTTCGTCCGCCCAGCTGTCCCAGATATGCGAGGAGAGGTCGTGCACGTTGTTGCTCTTCTTCTGCCAGATCCACAAAATTTCGTCCACGCACGATTTGAAGGCGCAGCGGCGGATGGTCTGGATGGGAAACTCCTCCTGCAAATTATAGCGGTTGACGATGCCGAACTTCTTGACGGTGTGCGCTGGCGTTCCGTCCTCCCAGTGCGGGCGGACGGCGGCGTCCGTGTCCCACACGCCGTGCTCCATGATGTCTTTGCAGTTGGCAATGAAAATTTCGTCCGCTCTGCTCATGTTCTTCTCCTGTTATTGTCAATGGCTTTTCATCACGCTGCGTCTATAACGCCGCGCGTCAGCGGGCTGCAGCGATGCGTTCGCGCACGCGCGCCTCGCCCAGGATCTGCATGATGCTCCAAAGGTCGGGGGTATTCGCCCTGCCCGTCACGGCGATGCGCAGCACCTCGGCGACGTCGGAAACGCTGCCTTTGAACGCCTCGGGATCTGCCTTATAGTCGCGCATCTCGGCGGCAAAGCCGAGGGAGGCGGCGAGCTCCTTCACCTTGGAAAACCATACCTGCGCGTCGTTTTCATAGGAATACGTCGCCAAAAAGCCGTCGAGGATGGCGGCTTTGTCCTCATCGGACACGCGGTATGCGTCGCGCGCGGCGGGAGAAGAGAAGAAGTACGCGATCTCCCCCAGCGCCTGTTTTGCCGTCACGAAGTCCTTGCGGCGCTTTTTGCCCGCCGTGCCCATGCAGAGGTTGAGAACGCGCAGAAGGTATTGCTCGTCCGCAAAGTACGCCCTCTCCTCCTGCGAGCCGAACTGCTCCGCCCACGCCTTCAGAAAGGCGAGCATCTCCTCCGCGGAGAGGCGGGCAAGCTCGGTCTTGGAGATGTCGTTGAGTTTGTCGAGGTCGAAGAGCGCGCCGCTCTTGCTCATCTTGCCGATGCGGAAGGGAAACTCGTTGAGCGGCTTTTCGGGGAACTTCGCGTGCCATTCCTCAAAATCGGAATTGAGGAGCGTGAGCATATACACCTTGACCGCGAAGGGAAGATACCCCTCCTGCTGGTAGAAGGAGAGGGAGAGCTCGGGATCCTTGCGCTTGGAGAGCTTGCGCTTGGAGCCGCCGTCCATCTTCATGAGCGAGCAGTTGTGCCCGTACTTGGGACGGCGGAAGTCCAGCACGTCGAAGAGTTCGAGGTGGATGGGCAGGGACGCGAGCCACTCCTCGCCGCGGATGACGAGCGTCGTGCGCATGAGATGGTCGTCCACCGCGTGCGCGAAGTGATAGGTGGGGATGCCGTCCGACTTTAAGATGACGACGTCCTGATCGTTCTCCTGAACGGTGACGTCCCCCTTGATCTCGTCGTGGAAGGTGAATTTGTGCGCGGGATCCCCCATCGACTTCAGACGGATGACAAAGGGTTTGCCCGCGTCGAGCGCGGCAAGCACGTCCGCCTCGGGCGCGTCCCGCCACTTGGCATATCTGCCGTAGTAGCCCGTGACCTCCTTCTTTGCCGTCTGCTCCTCACGCAGGGCGGCAAGCTCCTCCTCCGTGCAAAAACAGGGATACGCCCTGCCGCGGCGGATGAGGTCTTTGACATAGGCGCGGTAGATGTCCGCGCGCTGCCGCTGATACCACGGGGCGTAGGTGTCGTCGCCGCCGATCTCCGCGCCCTCGTCGAAGTTGATGTCGAAGTAGTCGAGCGCAGAGATGACCGCCTCGACGGCGCCCTCCACCTTGCGCTTGAGGTCGGTGTCCTCGATGCGCAGATAGAGTGTTCCGCCGCTCCTGTGGGCGATGCGCTCGTTGGCGATGGCGACGAACAGATTGCCCAGGTGAATAAATCCCGTGGGCGAGGGCGCAAGGCGCGTCACCTCGGCATTTTTGGGCAAATCCCGCGGCGGGTATCGTTTTTCAAAGG
>CALVTL010000026.1 GCA_944362555.1 uncultured Clostridia bacterium | reverse complement strand
TGAAATTGTTGAAAAGCACAACCTTCAGCGTCAACCGACACCCCTGAAGGGGTCCCCTCGGTTGGGCTTGCGCACGGCGGCTGACACGCTTGTGAGTTGCGCTACGAGTGCATCATTGTCGGTTCAATTCAAACGGCGGCGGACGCGATCGCGGTCATGCCGCGGGCGGAGGAGGGCGGGAAAGGGGCCGCCGCCTTCCCGAACACCATCATTATAGCACATTGCGGCGGAAAATGCTTTATATTTTCGCGCGGATATGGTATAATTTTAGAAAAAATTTCCGAAAGGGGGGCGCGGGATGCAGAATAAGACGGTCGTTGTGGGCATGAGCGGGGGCGTGGACAGCTCTGTCGCCGCGCTGCTCTTGAAAGAACAGGGCTTTCGCGTGGTGGGACTGTTCATGCGCAACTGGGAGGAGCGGGACGAGCGCGGCGCGTGCACGGCGGAGGAGGATTTTGCCGACGTCGAGCGCGTATGCGGGCTGCTGGACATTCCCTATTACACCGTCGATTTTTCGCGCGAGTACATGGAGCGCGTCTTTTCCCACTTTCTTGCAGAGTACCGCGCGGGCAGGACGCCCAATCCCGACGTTTTATGTAACCGCGAAATAAAGTTCGGTCCCTTCAAAGCGTATGCGAAAAAGCTGGGCGCCGACTATATCGCCACGGGGCACTACTGCGGCATTTCGCATGAGGGGGACGTGCACCGCCTGCTGAAGGCGAAGGATACGGGAAAAGACCAGACGTATTTCTTAAATCAGGTCACGCAGCCGCAGCTTGAAGGCGTGCTCTTTCCGCTCGCGCAGCTCGACAAGGGGGAGGTGCGCGCCATCGCGTCTGCGCACGGGCTCGCCACCGCTAAAAAGAAGGATTCGACGGGCATCTGCTTTATCGGCGAACGCAACTTCCGCAAATTTTTGCAGCAGTACCTTCCCGCGCAGCCGGGGCGCATCGAGACACTCTCGGGCGAGGAGGTGGGGGAGCACCTCGGGCTCATGTACTACACGCTCGGGCAGCGCAGGGGGCTCGACCTCGGCGGAAGAAAGGGCGAGGAGGGCAGGTGGTTCGTCGTGAAAAAGGACCTTGCACGGAACGTGCTCGTCGTTTCGCACGGGGACGAGAGCCCCCTCTATTCGGACGGCTGCACGGTGGAGGGGATGAACTTCATCCCCTGTCCCCCCGAACAGGAGGAGCTTATCTGCCGCGCCAAGCTGCGCTACCGGCAGGCGGAGCAGGGCGTGCGCGCCGTCCGCACGGGGGAGAGGGCGCTCACCCTCTTTTTCGACGAGCCGCAGCGCGCCGTTACGCCGGGGCAGTACGCCGTCCTCTACAACGAGCGCGAATGCCTGGGCGGCGGCGTCATCACGGGTACGTTCCGCAAATAAGAGCGCGTTCGTGCCACCCATGTCTGCGATCGGGACATAATTTTGCAATGCGGCGCCCCCATGTCCGAGGCAGACATGGGGGCGCCGCACGCGGTCTTCTCCCCTTACAGGATAAAAACAGTATAAAAATCCTCTCATGCGGCAAGAATGCTTTCACACAGGGAGGAGGTTATGAAAAAACTTGCCGTCATCATATTGCTGCTCGCCGCCGTCGCCCTCATCGCGTGCGCGTTCGGCGGCAGCGGGGAGGGGGGCGCGGACGCGTCGGCGTACCTGCGCATCCACATCCGCGCCAATTCCAACGGGGAGGACGATCAGGCGGTCAAGTACCGCGTGCGCGACAGGGTGGTGGAAGTGCTCACCCCCGTCGTAGCGGAGTGCGAGACCAAGGCGGAGGCGATGCAAAAAATTTCCCGCGCCCTGCCCGCCGTCGAACGTGCCGCGCGGGACGTCCTGCGCGCCGAGGGGTATGCCTACGGCGTGCACGCGGACGTGCGCAGGGAGCAGTTCCCCACCCGCGTCTACGAGGGCGCGACGCTGCCCGCGGGCGTGTACGACGCGCTCATCCTCGAGCTGGGCGAGGGCGCGGGGGACAACTGGTGGTGCGTCGTCTATCCGCCCCTCTGCTTTACGGGCGGCAACGCAGACATCGTCTACCGCAGTAAGATCGCAGAGATCGTGCGCGGCTTTTTCGCGCGGTAAGGGCGCGGGAGCTGACGGGCGGCGCAAAGGGCGCAAGCGGCGCGTCGAACAAAAAGGGCTGCAAAAAAGGGCGCGGGGCGGCTGTAAATGTCGCTTGACATTTTCCGTCAAACATGATAGGCTTATTTCGTCGCGCGGATGCGCGCACCGCGCGCGTTTACGCCGCGCGCACTATCCCGGAAAGAGTACCGTCTGCCGCGCCCCCTCGGGTGCGGGAAAGGAGAGAATCGTGAAAGAACTCATGTCCTGCATGAAGGCGTACAGGGCGGAGGCGATCCTTTCGCCTCTGTTTAAGCTGTGCGAAGCGTGCATGGAACTTCTGGTGCCCCTCGTCGTCGCCATGATCGTGGACGTGGGCATCGCCACGGGGGACGTGACGTACATCGTCACCCGCTGCCTCATCCTCGTCGCGTTCGGCGTGGCGGGGCTGGCGTTCGCGCTCACGGCGCAGTTCTTCGCCGCCAAGGCGGCGGTGGGGGCGTCCGCCGAGCTGCGCAGGCGGCTGTTTGAAAAGCTGCAGTCCTTCTCCTATACGCAGATCGACGATATGGGCACCGCGACGATGATCACCCGCATGACGAGCGACGTCAATCAGGTGCAGGCGGGCGTCAACATGACGCTGCGCCTTCTGCTGCGCTCGCCCATCGTCGTGCTGGGCGCCACCGTCATGGCGTTCATCGTCGACTGGGCTGCGGCGCTCGTCTTTGTCGCCGTCACGCCGCTGCTCGCCGCCGCCGTCGTCGGTATCATGACGGCGACCGTCCCCATGTACAAAAAGGTGCAGGGGGAGATGGACGGCGTCTATCTCTCGACGCGTGAAAATCTTGCGGGCGTGCGCGTCATCCGTGCCTTTTGCAAGGAGGCGGACGAGGAGCGCGAGTTTGCGCAGCGGAACGCGCAGCTCCGCCGCAGACAAAAGCGCGCGGGGCGCATCGCGGCGCTCACCAATCCCCTGACGTATGCGCTCGTCAGCGTCGCCGCCATCGCCCTCGTGTGGGTGGGCGGCGCGCGCGTGGAGGGCGGCGTGCTTTTGCAGGGCGACGTCGTGGCGCTGTACAGCTATCTCTCCATCATTCTGGTGGAACTTGTCAAATTCGCCAACCTCATCTTCACCGCCTCCAAGGCGATCTCGTGCGAGAAGCGCATCGAGGCGGTGCTCGCCAAGGAGGGCGAGCCCGACGTGCTGCACCCCGCCAAGGACGGCTGGTCGGCAGACGCGCCCGCCTTCTCCTTCGAGGACGTCACCTTCGCCTATCACGGCGGCGGCGCGCCCGCGCTGCACGGCATCACGTTCTCGGCAAAGCGGGGCGAGACGGTGGGCGTTCTGGGCGGAACGGGCTCGGGCAAGACGACGCTCGTCAGCCTTCTGCCCCGCTTCTATCCCGCCAGCCGCGGCGTCGTGCGGCTGGGCGGCAGGGACGTCAAGAGCATCCCCGCCAATGAGCTCCGCGAGCGCGTGGGCGTCGTGCCGCAGAAGGCGGTCCTGTTCAAGGGCACCATCCGCTCCAATCTGCTTTGGGGGAGGGGGGACGCCTCGGACGAAGAGCTTTTGCGCGCCGCCCGCATCGCACAGGCGGAGGACGTCATCACGGCGAAGGGCGGGCTGGACGGCGAGGTGGCGCAGGAGGGCAGGAACCTCTCGGGCGGACAGCGCCAGCGCCTCACCATCGCCCGCGCCCTCGTGCGCCGTCCCGAGGTGCTCATTTTAGACGACAGCTCCTCGGCGCTCGACTACGCGACGGACGCCGCGCTGCGCAGGGCGCTCTCCGCGCTCGATACGACGGTCATCGTCGTCTCCCAGCGCATCGCCTCGGTGCGCCATTCCGATAAGATCGTCGTCCTCGACGACGGCGGCGTCGCGGGCATCGGCACGCATGAAGAGCTGCTCGCCGCCTGCCCCGTCTACAAAGAGATCGCCGCCTCGCAGGAGAAGGAGGGTTCGTTATGAGCAAACGGGAGACCTTCCGCGGCATCCTGCGCTATTTGAAGCCATACATACCCCTTCTTGTCCTCACCATCCTCTGCGCGCTCGTGAGCGTGGCGGCGCAGCTCGCCGTCCCCTTCTTCGTGGGGAAAGCCATCGACTGCTGCCTCGGCGCGGGGGAAGTGGACTTTGACGAAATTTTCCGCATCTTCTATGCCATCGGCGGGAGCATCGCGGCGGCGTTTGCGGCGCAGTATCTCATGAGCCTCATCAACAACCGCATCGTCTACCACGTTCTCGCCAAGGTGCGCACGGACACCTTCCAAAAATTGCAGCGGCTGCCGCTGAAATTCCTGGATGCGCACCCGTACGGGGAGGTGTCCTCCGTCGTCCTGACGGACGCCGAACAGTTCGCCGACGGGCTGCTCCTCGGCTTTACGCAGCTCTTCACGGGCGTCGTCACCATTCTGGGCGTGCTCGTCATCCTCTTTGTGCTGCGCTGGGAAGTGGCGCTCGTCGTCGTGCTCGTCACGCCGCTCTCCCTCTTCGCGGCGCGCTTCATCTCCTCGCGGACGTACAAGACCTTCCGCCGCCAGGCGCAGGTGCGCGCCGAACAGACGGCGTTCATCGATGAAGCCATCGGGAACCTGAAGGTCGTCAAGGCGTTCACGCACGAGGACGAGAACGCCGCCTTCTTCGCCGAACAGAACGAGGAGTACAGAAAGTGCGCCCTGCGCGCCGTGTTCTTCTCCTCCACCACCAACCCCGTCACGCGGTTCGTCAACTCCCTCGTGTATGCGGGCGTGGCGCTCGCGGGCGCGCTGCTCGCCATCTCCACGGCGGGCACGGCGGCTGCCTTCACGGTGGGCGCGCTCACCACCTGCCTCTCTTACTGCAATCAGTACACCAAGCCCTTCAACGAGATCACCGAAGTGCTCGCCGAGTTCCAGAACGCGCTCGCCTGCGCGGGGCGCATCTTCGCGCTGCAAAACGAGGAGGAACAGCCCTCCGACGAGGGCTGCACCGAGCTCGGCAGGGCGCGGGGGGAGGTCGCGCTCTCGGACGTCTCCTTCTCCTACCGCCCCGGGCAGTCCCTCATCGAGCACTTCAACGTGCGGGTGGGGGCGGGCAAGCGCGTCGCCATCGTGGGTCCCACGGGCTGCGGCAAGACCACCGTCATCAACCTCCTCATGCGCTTTTACGATGTATGCGGGGGGAGCGTGTCGGTGGACGGCGTGGACGTGCGCGCCATGACGCGCGCCTCGCTGCGCAAAAATTACGGCATGGTGCTGCAGGAGACGTGGTTAAAACGCGCCACCGTCCGCGAAAATCTGTGCATGGGGCGCCCCGACTGTACGGAGGAGGAGATGATCGCCGCCGCCAAGGCAGTGCACGCGCACGGGTTCATCCGCCGCCTGCCCAAGGGGTACGATACCGTCATCGGCGGCGAGGGGTCGCTCTCCGAGGGGCAGAAGCAGCTTTTATGTGTGGCGCGCGTCATGATCTGCCGCCCGCCCATGCTCATCCTGGACGAGGCGACGAGCAACATCGACACGCGCACCGAGCACCTTGTGCAGGACGCCTTCGCGCGGCTCATGGAGGGCAGGACGTGCTTCATCGTCGCGCACCGCCTCTCCACCATCAGGAACGCCGACCTCATCCTCGTGATGAAGGCGGGGCACATCGTCGAACAGGGCACGCATGAAGAACTGCTCCAAAAGGGCGGGTTCTATGCGCAGCTCTACAATGCGCAGTTTTAACGTGCGGCGCGCCGTTTTTTTGGAAACGGCGCGCCGCCTTGCACGCAGGAGGAAAGTATGAAAAAGAGGGAACGCATCCGCCGCAGGCTGGGAAACGGCTTGCAGCTCGTGCTCGTCGGGGCGCTCACGGGCGCGTTCGCGGGCGTCATCGTCACCTGCTATACGCTGCTCGCCTCCATGGCGGAGGAGTTTTCGCGCGGGTATTACGGCTTTTTCCGCGACAACCCCGCCTTTATCCCGCTGCTCTTTCTGGCGCTCGCGCTGGGCGCCGTCGTCGTGGGCGGCATCGTCCGCTTTCTGCCCTACATCCGCGGGAGCGGCATCCCCCAGACGGAGGGCTCCATGCGCGGGCTCATGCGCTTTTCGTGGTACCGGTCTCTCACGGGAATGTTCGCCGCAAGCCTTTTATGCATCTTTTTGGGGCTTTCGGCGGGGTCGGAGGGACCCTCCATCCTCATCGGCGGCAGCACGGGCGCGGGCGTGGCGCATACCCTCAAGACGAGCGCCTTCATCCGCCGCTATCAGGTGACGGGCGGGGCGTGCGCGGGGCTTGCCGTCGCCTTCAACGCGCCGCTCACGGGCATCGCCTTCGCCTTTGAAGAGGGGCAGAAGCGCTTCACGCCCGAGGTGTTCGTGTGCTCCTTCACCTCCGTCACCGTCGCCGTTTTATTGCGCAACTTCCTGCTGCCGCTGTTCGGGATGCCCGTCGGCGCGTACTTTTCCACCTTCTCCTTTGCGGAGGCAGACCTGCTCGCGCCCGCCTTTTACGGCTTTGTCTTATTGTCCGCGCTGCTCGTCTCCCTTGCGGGCGTGGGGTTTTACTTTGCGCTGTTCGCCCTCAAAAAGCTGTTCGGAAAGCTGAAATTCCGGAAGGGAACGGGCAAATTTCTGCTGCCCTTTCTGCTGGCGGGGGCGGCGGGGCTTGTCACCGTCAACGTGATGGGCGGCGGACACGCCTTCATCTCCTCTCTGGGGAGCGGGTCGCAGGGCGTCGCCCTCGTCTTTTCCTCCCCGCTCTGGGCGACCCTTCTCGTGGTCGTATTCTTAAAGTTCCTCGTCACCCTGTTCAATATGGGCGCGGGCGTGCCGTGCGGCGCGTTCATCCCCATGCTCGCCGTCGGCGCGGGGCTGGGCGCGCTCATGAGCCTTCTCATGCAGACGATGGGCATGGACGCGGCGTATGCCGACGCGCTCATCGTCATCTGCATGGCGGTGTTCTTTACGGCGATCGTCCGCGCGCCCGTCACGGGCGTTTTGATGACGCTCGAACTCACCTGGCAGTTCGGCTTTTTGCTGCCCGCCGTGCTCGGCGTGGCGGCGGGGTATCTGGTGGGCGACGTGTTCCGCGTCAAACCCGTCTACGAGCGCCTGCTCGAGGAGATGCTCGAAGGGGAGAGCGCGGGCGGGCTCGTGCACTTCGCGGTGCGCTACCGTGTTTCGGAGCGCTGCGCTGCGCTGGGCAGAAGGCTCTCCGACGTCCTCTTTCCCGCCGAAGTGCGCATCACGCGCGTCGAGCGCGGCGAAGAATGTTTCATCCCCGACGGAAATTCCCGCCTGCTCGCGGGCGACGTCCTCACCGCCGAGGCGTCCTTGCCCGAGGGCAGCACCGTCGGCGAAGAGCTCTCCGAGCTGCTCGGCGAGCGCCTTTTATAGCCGGCATATCGCCCGCCGCGGCGGGCAGGGCTTCAAGACGGGGCGTCTGCCCCGTTTTTTTGTTGCGCGGAATGCGCGCCTTTGCGTATAAAGCCGCCTTCTCCTGCAAATAATAGCGGTGTGAAAGGGAGGAGGAAGCATGGAATTTTGTAAGACGCAGACCTTTTTCAACCTTGCAAGAAGTTTTGCGGGGGAGTGTCAGGCGGGAATGCGCTATCAGCTCACGGCAAAAGCCGCGATGAAAGAGGGGCTCACGGTGCTTGCGGATACCATCCGCACCATCGCCAAGAACGAGACCAATCACGCAAGGGTGTTCTTTGAGACCATCCTTGCGCACGCGGGCAGCCAGGAGGACGTGCACATCGACGCGCACTACCCCTTTCATGCGGGGACGCTCGCGGAGAGCCTGCGTTTCGCCATGCAGGACGAGCAGTCGGAGGCGGAGGAGCTCTATCCCGCCTTCGCGCGCACGGCAAGGGAGGAGGGCTTTGCGGACATCGCCCGCAAGTTTGAACTGACGGCGAACGTCGAGAGCCATCACAAGATCATATTCGATTACCTTGCAGGCGCCATGCAGACGGGCGCGCTCTATGCGCAGGAGACGCCCATGCTGTGGATCTGCGGCGAGTGCGGCTATATGCACACTTCCAAAGAGGCGTTCAAGGTCTGCCCCCTATGCGGCGCGCCGCAGGGGGACGTGCAGCTTCATCTTCCCTTCGCAAAGGAGAAGGTATGAACAAGACGAAGGCGGGCGCCAAGAGCGCCAAAAACGCAAAGACGTCGCAGAACAAGGCGAAGGCGCAAAAGTCCTCGCCCGAGAACTGTGACTGACGGGCGCAATGCGCCAAAAGGGGGCAACGCCCTCGGGCGCGGCGCAAAGATGCGTTCGGAGGAGGACGCGCTGGGCAGCTATACGGGGGTGACGGACGATCCCCTCGAGCCGCCCGTACAGGATGCGGACGACCTTTAAACGCAGGCACGGACGGGATCTTCCCGTCCGTGTTTTGTCGTGCCGCCGCGGCGATCGGCAGCGATTTCTTTATTGCAAGGTTGGTGTCGCGCGGGCACGACAACCCTTCCGTCTGCTCTTTTCAATCGCCTGTCACGGTCTCGGCGGCGCAAGGAGCGACGCCGCCAGCGGTCACGGTTTTTGCCCACAATGGCAAAAACCTTAGTTCGCCGTGCGCGCACACCACACCGTGGTGATGCGCATAACGCACGGCTCACCCCCTTGCACAGGGGAGGCGAGGAGGGGATTGTCAATGCAAAGTGCCGTGCGGGCAGGACAATCCCTCAGTCACTTCGTGACAGCTCCCTTTACACAAGGGAGCCTTGAGTGCCGTGACCTTGCCCCCCTTGTGTAAAGGGGGGACAAAGGGGGGATTGTTAAAAGGGGGGATCGTAGTGTAAGGAACCGCGCGACAGCACCCCTTTTCCTCTGCGGTCGGACGTTTTGCGGCGCGTTCGGGCAAAAGCGTTGTAATCGGACGAAAAATATGATATAATCGGCTTATCCCGATTTCGGACGGGCGAATTGTGAAAATTCACGGGTTTTTCACGGCGCAGACATATCCTGCGGCGCGTTTGCGGGTATAATAGATATAATAAAAGTAAAATCGGTCGAATCATGCGGAGCGTTGCTCCGCACAAAGAGGGATCACAATGAAAAAACTTGCGGCAGGCGCTGCCTGTTGGTTGCTTGCGGGCGTCACGGCGCTCTCCATGACGGCTTGCGGGCTGCTCTCGGGCGGCACGGCGGACGACAACTATCCCTCCGACGTCGCGTCGGAGGCGGGGGATTACGGTTCTGCGGAGAGCTGGCTCGCCGCGCAGGACACCCCCTCCACCTATGAACGCCGCCTCTATGCGGAAGCTGTCGGGAGCGGGGCGTTCAGCGGAACGTACTATGAATTTCTCGCCTCGCTCGGGCTCTCTTCCGAGGACGACACCGCGGCGCTCAGCCGCGCGCTCACGAGCACCGTCGCCATCGAGGTGCACTATTCCGAGACGACGTCATCCGGCGTCATCGGGGGCGGCTCCACTGTGGCGGAGGTCGTCGCCGACGGCTCGGGTGTCATCTATTCGCTCGACAAAGAGGCGGGCGGGGCGTACAGCGTCACCGACTGGCGCGTCGTCGCGCAGGCGACGGGAAGGGGCTTTTTCGGCGGCGGAACGACCACCGATTGGGACTCCGTCACCGTCACCCTCTACGGCGGCGAGCGCATCGAGGCGGAGCGCGGCGACGCGGCGGTGCGCTATGTGAGCGGCAGCAACGAGGGCACCGACCTCGCCGTTTTGCGCGTCACGAGCGACGTGCTCAAAGAGAGCAGCGTCTCGGCTGGCGCATTCGCACAGCCCGTCGTGGGCGAGGAGGCTTACGCCGTCGGCAATGCGGAGGGCGCGGGCATCGCCGTCACGCGGGGCGTCGTCTCCAAGCTCGCGGAGAGCGTCACGGTGGAGGCGGCGGATGAAGTGTCCTCCGTCACGTTTGACGCCATCCGCTCGGACGCCGCCATCAACCACGGCAATTCGGGCGGCGGGCTCTTCAACGAACGGGGCGAACTTTTGGGCATCGTCACGGCGCGCAGGGAGCAGACGTCGGGCGGGACGAACGTGGACGGCTTCGGCTATGCCATCTCCGCAGAGGACGCCAACACCGTGCTCTCCGCGCTCGGCTGCCCGCAGATCGCCGCCGCACAGCAGACGGAAGAGGCGCAGCAGCGTGTCCTGCTCGACCGCGAGAGCGCCGTTCGGAGCGCCTCCAACGCCTCCGTCACCATCGTTTCCGACGAAGGGGAGGGCTCGGGCGTCATCTATTCGCTCGATAAGACGGCGGGCGAGGCGTACATCGTCACCAACTATCACGTCATCTATTCCTCCCGCACGCAGACGGGCATCAGCTCGGTGCTGAACGTCTACCTC
Organism: uncultured Clostridia bacterium; assembly: GCA_944362555.1. Lineage (GTDB taxonomy): Bacteria > Bacillota > Clostridia > Christensenellales > Borkfalkiaceae > Gallimonas. Next base: position 14,222 of record CALVTL010000026.1, on the reverse strand, counting down.
TTTGAGGACAAACGGGAGACGACGCCCATCGCAGCGCAGTTTGTCGGCGGCGTCATGCAGGAGGACATCGCCGTTCTCCGCGTGGAGGGGAGCGCCGCATTGCAGGCAAGTTCCGCCGAGGAGCTCGTCGCCGCCGATTCCTCCTCCGTCACGGTGGGGGAGGACGTCTACGCCATCGGAAACGCGGGCGGGTACGGGTTATCCGTCTCCTCGGGCATTGTTTCGAGGACGGGCGAGAACATCCGCGTGGCGTCGGCGGACGATAAGAGCACGCTCACGCTGTGCGGCATCCGCACGGACGCCGCCATCAACCACGGCAATTCGGGCGGCGGGCTCTTTAACGAAACGGGCGAACTTGTGGGAATCGTCAGCGCCCGTTCGGACGCAGAAGGCGTCGTCGCGTTCGGCTATGCCGTCCCCGCCAACCACGCCCTGCTCATCGCGCAGAACATTCTCGACAACGCGCAGAGCACTGACGGCGCCGTGAGCGCCGCGCTCGGCATCTCCGTGCAGACGGCGGGCTCGCACGCGTTGTTCGACCCCGAGACGGGCAAGGCGTATCTTGAAGAAAAGACGATCATCCGCAGCATCACCTCCACGGGCGCGGCGGCAAAGATGGGGCTGGACGTGGGCGACACGCTCGTCTCCGCCGCCATCGAGCGCGGGGGAGAGGTGGTGTACTCCGCCGCCCTCACGCGCACCTTTCAGATCTCCGACGTCGTGTATGCCCTGCGCCTCGGCGATACGCTCCGTTTGAGCGTCTCCCGCGGCGGCGCCCTGCGCGAGTGCTCGTACACCTTCTCCTCCCGTTCCGACTTCACCGAGGCGAACTGACCCGCCCCGCCGCCCTTTTCGGAGCGCGGCAAAGCGGAATTGCAAAATACCCCCTTCGGGCTCCGAATTTTCGGAGCCCGAAGGTTTTTTTTGGAGCAGGAAACGGTAGAGCCTGCGCCCGCTGCGCGGTGCTCGGCGTGCTTCGCAACGACCCGCCAGAATCAGCTTGGGAAGCTGACGCCATACCGCCAGGCGATTCCTGCATTGTATGTTAAATTGTGTTCGCCTACCGTTTCCACGGAAACGGTAGAAAAAACCCGCGCGGCTTGCTGCCGCGCGGGTGGTGGAGCAGGAAACGGGAGTCGAACCCGCCAGAATCAGCTTGGGAAGCTGACGCCATACCGCTAGGCGATTCCTGCATTGTATGTTAAATTGTGTTCGCCTCCCGTTTCCACGGAAACGGTAGTGCCTGCGCCCGCTGCGCGGTGCTCGGCGTGCTTCGCAACGACCCGCCAGAATCAGCTTGGGAAGCTGACGCCATACCGCTAGGCGATTCCTGCATTGTTCTCCTATTATACCCGATGTGCGCGCGCCTGTCAAGCAAAAAAGAGGCGGTGCGGGCAATTTTCCGCGGCGCAAACAGGTTGCCTATTTTTTCCGATTGTGATATACTTTTTCCCATGAAGGTGTTTGCGATCAGCGATCTGCATCTCTCGGGGCTCAAAGAAAAGCCGATGGATATTTTCGGCGAGAATTGGGAGGGGCATTTCGACAAAATCACCGCCGATTGGCGGGAGAAAGTGTCCGCAGAGGACGTGGTGCTCCTCGGCGGGGATACCTCGTGGGGGATGAAGCTCGAGGAGGGGATGTACGACGTCGCCCGCCTCGCGCCGCTGCCCGGGAAAAAGGTGTTCATCCGCGGCAACCACGACTATTGGTGGAACGGCATTACGCGCGTGCGCGCCGCCGCGCCCGACGATACCTTCTTCTTTTTGCAGAACGACTGCGTGAAGTTTGAAAACGTCATCATCGCGGGCTCGCGCGGGTGGACGTGCCCCGGGAGCCCCGACTTCGCCGAACACGACGAAAAGCTCTATCTTCGGGAGGCGGAGCGCTTCCGCCTCGCCTTTCAGGAAGTGAAGAAGGTGCGTGCGGAGGGGGACGTGCTCATCGCGCTCATCCACTATCCGCCCATGGGCGTCAAGCGGGAGGAGACGCTCTTCACCCGCCTTTTTGACGAGAACAACGTGGATAAGGCGGTGTTCGGGCACCTGCACGGGGCGGGGTTCTACCCGCTGCGCTGCGAACGGGGGAGGACGGAATACTTCCTCACCTCCTGCGACAAGGTGAATTTCCGCCTCACGCAGATTTTATGAAATTTCCCTTTACATTTGCACCCGCGTGTGCTATAATACACAGCGTAAACGGTTCTTTAAGAGCGGCACCGCGATGCCGACAAGACGCACGTTTCGCCCCTTTTCGGAGACAAAGTCTTGCGGCGCGCCCGCAGGACTTTTTTTGCAGTTTGGAGGTGGAAATGCAGCCGGTCATCATGGACGCGGACGGAATGCGCCGCACCCTCGTGCGGCTCTCGCACGAGATCGAGGAGCGCAACGAAGGGTTTGAGAACGTCGTCCTCGTGGGCGTCAAGCGGGGCGGCGAGGTGGTCGCCCAAAGGCTTGCGTCGCTCATCCGCGCGTCGGGGCGCGGGGAGCTCCCCTGCGCGGGGCTGGACATCACGATGGCGCGCGACGACCTCGTCTCGGCGTTCATCCTGCCCGAGGCGGAGAAGAACGAGCTGGGCTTCCCCCTCGAGAACAAGACGGTCGTTCTCTGCGACGACGTCCTGCACACGGGCAGGAGCGCGGTCGCGGGGATCGAGGCGCTCTTCCGCCTCGGCCGCCCCGCAAAGATCCAGCTCCTCGTGCTCGTCGACCGCGGCGGGCGGGAGGTGCCCGTCCGCGCCGACTATGTGGGCAAGAACGTGCCGACCTCCAAAGAAGAGTACATCAAGGTGCAGTTCCGCGAACTCGGACACGGCGAGGACGCTCTGACCATCACAAGGAGATAATATGCTGAAACACAAGGACGTGCTGGGGCTTTACGACCTGTCCGCCGAGGAGATCGACGAAATTCTGTCGGTGGGCATGAGCATGAAAAAGCTCCTGAAGCAGAACATCAAAAAGCTGCCGCACTTGCAGGGCAAGTCGGTGACGACGCTCTTTTACGAGAACAGCACGCGCACGCGCTGCTCCTTCGAGCTGGCGGCAAAGTACATGGGCGCGCACGTCGTCAACATCGCCGCATCCTCCTCCTCGGTGCAGAAGGGGGAGACGCTCGTCGATACGGGCAAGACGCTGGACGCGATGAAGAACGACGTCATCGTCATCCGCCACCCGATGGGGGGAGCGCCCCGCCTGCTCGCAAGGACGGTGAAGGCGCACGTCGTCAACGCGGGCGACGGCATGAACGAGCACCCCTCGCAGGCGCTGCTCGATATGCTCACGATGCGCGAGAATTTCCCCTCCATCAGGGGGCTGAAGGTCGCCATCCTCGGCGACATCTCCCATTCGCGCGTGGCAAAGAGCAACCTGTTCGGGCTCACCAAGCTGGGCGCGGAGGTCACCATGTACGCGCCGCGCACCCTTCTGCCCACGGGCATCGACAAGATGGGCGCGAAGGTGTGCTCCTCCCGCGAGGAGGCGGTGGAGGGCGCCGACGTCGTGATGGGGCTGCGCATCCAGCTCGAACGCCAGCACGCGGGCAACTTCCCCTCCCTCGGCGAATACGCCAAATTCTACGGCGTCAACGAGCAGGTGATGAAGTACGCCAAAGAGGGCGCGCTCGTCATGCACCCCGGTCCCGTCAACCGCGGCGTGGAGCTCACCAGCGCCCTCATCGACGGCGAGACGTCCCGCATCGAAGAGCAGGTGCTCTCGGGCATCGCCGTCAGAATGGCGATCTTGTTCCTTCTCACGAAACAGGAAATTTAAAGGCGCTTTGCGCAGAACGTCGTATTTAGGAAAGAGGTTTTCAACATGGTCATAAAAAATGCAGACGTCGTGTTAAAAGACGGCGTAAAGAAGCTCGATCTCCGCATCGAAGAGGGCAGGATCGCCGAACTCGGCAAGGGGCTGAAAGGCGAGGGGTTGGACTGCACGGGGCTGACGGTGCTGCCGGGGCTCATCGATATGCACGTTCACCTGCGCGAGCCCGGGTTTGAAAAGAAGGAGGACATCGCCTCGGGCAGCGCGGCTGCCGTCAAGGGCGGGTTCACCCAGATCTGCTGTATGCCCAACACCCGCCCCGTGACCGACAACAAGGTGGTCGTCTCCTATATCCTCAACCGCGCCAAGGAGGTGGGGCTGTGCAAGGTGCGCCCCGTCGGCGCCATCACGGAGGGGCAGGAGGGCAAGAACCTCGCCGCCATCGGCGCCATGAAGGCGGCGGGCGCCGTCGCCCTTTCGGAGGACGGAAAGAGCGTTTTGAGCACGGGGCTCATGGCGAACGCCATGATGTACGCCGCCGACTTCGGGCTCAAATGTTTATGCCACTGCGAGGACGCCTCGCTCGTGGACGGCGGCGTCGTGAATGAGGGGTATTACTCCACGCTGACGGGGCTCAAAGGGAGCATCCGCGCGGCGGAGGACGTCATCATCGCGCGCGAGATCTGCCTCGCCGAGAGTCTCTCCCTGCCCGTGCACATCTGCCACGTCTCGACGTACAGCGGCGTGCAGCTCATCCGCGAGGCAAAGGCGCGCGGCGTACGGGTGACGGCGGAGACCTGCCCGCACTACTTCACGCTGACGGACGAGGTCATCGCAACGTTCGACACCAACACCAAAGTCAACCCGCCCATCCGCGAGGAAAGGGACCGCCTCGCCGTCATCGAGGGCTTGAAGGACGGCACGCTCGACTGCATCGTCACCGACCACGCGCCCCATCATGAGGACGACAAGAACGTGGAATACGCATTGGCGGCGTTCGGCATCAGCGGGCTGGAGACGAGCTTTGCGCTCTCCTACACGCAGCTCGTCAAGGGGGGCGCGCTCACCCTCTGCGAACTTGCCGACAAAATGAGCGGCGCGCCCGCCCGCATCCTGGGGCTGGAGGGGGGCGGGATCGCCGTCGGCGCGCCCGCCGACCTCACCATCGCCGACCTCAACGAAACGTGGACGGTGGACCCCGCGGCGTTCGTCTCCAAGGGCAAGAACACGCCCTTTGCGGGAAGAGAGGTCACGGGACGGGTAAAATACACCTTTGTGGACGGAGAATTAAAATACAGGGAGAAATAAAATGGTCATCGACAGGCTCATCGAAAGGATCGTCGCCATGCAGAACCCCACCTGCGTGGGGCTGGATACGCAGCTCGGGTATCTGCCCGAGGAGATGCGTTCGGGCGTTACGACGTGCAGACAGGCGGCGGACGCCATCCTCGCCTTCAACAAAAACATCGTGGACAGCGTCTGCGACATCGTCCCCGCCGTCAAGGTGCAGGTGGCGTATTACGAGCAGTACGGCGCGGCGGGCATGGAGGCGTTTTTGGCGACCGTCGCCTACGCCAAGGAGAAGGGGTTATTCGTCATCGCCGACTGCAAGCGCAACGACATCGGCTCCACGGCGGCGCGCTATTCGGCGGCGTATCTGGGGGAGACCGAGCTCGAAGGGACTACCATGTCCGTGGCGGGCTGCGATTTCCTCACCGTCAACGGCTATCTGGGAACGGACGGCGTGGCGCCCTTTTTAGAGGACTGTAAGAAGTTTGACAGGGGGCTCTTCCTCCTCGTCAAGACGAGCAATCCCTCCTCGGGCGAGCTGCAGGACTTAAAGCTCGCGGACGGGCGCACCGTGTACGAGTGCATGGGCGACATGGTGGAGGCGTGGGGCGCGGACATGGTGGGCGCCTACGGCTATTCCGCGGTGGGCGCGGTGGTCGGCGCGACGCACCCCGCCGAGGCAAAGATCTTGCGCGAACGGCTCGGGCACACCTTCTTCCTCGTTCCCGGCTACGGCGCGCAGGGCGGCAATGCCGAGATGCTCAAAAACTGCTTCGATGAAAACGGGCTGGGCGGCATCGTCAACAATTCGCGCGGCATCCTCTGCGCCTATCGGAAGAACGGCGGAACGTACGCCTCGGCGGCGCGCGCGGCGTGCGTTGCCATGCAGAAGGACCTCTTGTCCGTGCTGGGGGAGATATGCGCGAAGTAACGGCAACGGTGCTTGAAAACAAGCGCATCGCAGATGAAATTTATTCGCTCACGTTCGCCACGGAGGAGGAGATCCGCGTGCGCCCCGGGCAGTTCGTCATGGTGGGCGTGGGGGGATTCCCGCTGCGCCGTCCCATTGCCGTGTGCAAGGCGGAGGGCGACCGCGTCACGGTGTGCTACCGCCTGAAGGGCGCGGGTACGCGCACCCTCGCCCGCGACTACCGCATGGGGGAAAAGCTCTCCGTGCTCATGCCGCTCGGCAACGGGTTTTACGTCAAAGAGAACGAGAAAAAGATCGCCGTCGTGGGCGGCGGCGTGGGCATCTTCCCGCTCATCTCCGCCATCCGCGAATACAGCAAGAATAGGCAGGTGTATGCCTACATGGGCTTCCGCAACCGCGCCGCCGTCTGCATGGAGTACGACATGACGCGGGGCGAAAAGCTCGTCATCGCCACGGACGACGGCAGCGCGGGCTTTCACGGCACGAGCGTGCAGGCGTTCATGCAGGACGTGGACATGGTATGCCCCGACGTCGTGCTCGCCTGCGGACCCACGCCCATGCTGCGCGCTCTGAAGGTCGCCATGAAGGGGCGGGTCATCCCCGTCTATGTCTCTCTGGAGGAGCGCATGGGCTGCGGCATCGGCGCCTGCCTCGTATGCGTATGCGAAAAGACGGACGGCGCGCACGCCCGCGTCTGCAAGGACGGGCCCGTGTTCGACGTCCGCGACGTCGTTTTGTAAGATGGAAAAGAACGGTTGCCCCATGGGGGAAGAGATCATTGCGAAATGTATCTCGCGTAAAAAGCGGGCGTGGATCTGTCTCAGACTTACTCTGGTCGGACTTGTCTTACTTGCGGTGGGAATTTATCTGCTTTTGCGCCCGGGCGGGGACACGAGAGCGCTTGTCGTCAGCGTTGCGGTCATAGTGCTCGGTGCGTTGTTTTGTGTGGTAAGCCTCGTTGCGCTGGCGAAGATATATCCTTTTCCGCCGGTCATCGCCGTGCGGGAGGGGGACACGCTCGTCTTTCTTGGTGAGCGCATTCCTCTGTGCGACATTGTCGAGGCGACGTTCGACCTTCCCAAGACATTGTTCAGACAGCCGACGCACGGACTTCTCCGCATTCGTCTGAAGAACGGGCGCATCTTGAAAAACGGTTGCGTCGATGACGTTGCGCAGGCGTGCTTCCGCGTGAATGAGTGTATGCGCAGGTATGCTGCGGAGCAGGAACAGTAATTGATCGCCTGCAATACGCGGCGCTTGACGCATGAGATCGATCGGAAGGGCGATCGCGGAGCGCAGCAACGCGCACGCCCGCGTCTGCAAGGACGGGCCTGTGTTCGACGTCCGCGACGTGCAGTTATAAGAGCGCGGCGCGCCGAAGGACGGCGCGCCCGTCAAGTCGGAGGGAATACGGCGGCATAAATGCCGCATGAAAAAACGGAGGTAGCGTATGGAACAGGAAGTGATCGCAAGGTCGCAGAACAAGGGGAGAATGGCAGCTTCCTATCTCGTGATGCTGCTCATCGGGGCGGCGCTCATCACGTTCGGCGCGGTCATGCTGGGCGCAGAGGAGGACGCGTGGTGGGGGTATATCCTCATCCCGGTGGGCGCGATCGTGTGTGTCGTGTCGGTGTGGTACATCATCCGGGTGCTGCGCCAACCCTCTGTCATCGCCGTGCGCGAGGGGGACGCGCTCGTCTTTCTGGGACAGCGTATTTTGTTCTCCGACATCGAGCACGTCGAATACAGCGTCCCCAACTCCAACGCGGGCGCCAAGTGGGGGAACCTGCGCATCCGTCTCAAACAGGGCGGCGCGGTGCAGTGCCGCTTTGTCGCCGACATCGGGCAGACCGTAACGCGCATCGCAGAGCTTCAGAAGGAGTATGCGCCCGCGGACGAAGCGACGGAAGAGGAAGGCGAATAAGGAGCGACAGAATATGGAAGAGCAGACTTACAACGTTGTTTTGGCAAGGCGGCAGAACAAGGCGTTCTTCTTTGCGCTCGGCTGGTTTCTGGCGGGCGCCGCCGTGCTCGCGGTGGGCATCTACGCGCTGCTCTCGGGCGTGTTCTCCGCCTCGGAGGAGAACGCGGGCGTCGAGTACTTCTTCATCGTGTTCGGCGCGCTTCTCCTTGCGTGGGGCGTCGTCATGTTCGTCATCGTCGTGCGCGTGCCTGCGGTCGTCGCCGAGGACAGGGGGGAGCGCCTGCTCTTTTGCGGCAGGGAATACCTTGTATCGGAGATAACGGGCGCGCAGTACCGCCTCTCTTATACCTCCCGCCTGTTTACCGAGCCGTACGGCACGCTCGTGCTGCAGCTCGCCGGCGGGCAGAGCGTCAAATGTCAATATGTCGCGTCGGTCGCGGGCGCGGCGGAGCGGATCAACGCGCTTGCCGCCGCGGCAAAGGCGGAGGACGCGCCGCAGGCGTGACGAACGCAGCACAAAATCGAGAGGAGAGAATTTTATGGCAGATCTGTCTGTGGAACTGTGCGGGGTGAAGCTGAAAAACCCCGTCATCCCCGCCTCGGGCACGTTCGGATTCGGGCGTGAGTTCGACGAAATTTACGATATTTCCTGTCTGGGCGCCGTGGCGACCAAGGGCATCGCCCTCGTTCCGTGGAGCGGCAACCCCGTCCCGCGCATCGCGGAGAGCCGCGGCGTCATCCTGAACGCCGTGGGGCTGCAAAATCCCGGCGTGGAGAAGTTTATCGCCGAGGATCTTCCCTGGCTCAAACAAAAGACGCGCGTCGTCGCAAACGTTGTCGGGCGCACGTTCGAGGACTACGAGGGCGTGTGCGCGCGCCTCAACGGGCTTGTGGACTTTCTCGAACTCAACATCTCCTGCCCCAACGTCAAGAGCGGCGGCATGGCGTTCGGCATTCGCCCCGAGACCATCGAGGAGGTGACCGCCCGCGCCAAAGGGCGCTGCCCCGACACGCCGCTCATCGTCAAGCTCTCGCCCAATGTCGAGAGCATCGCGCGCAACGCGCAGGCGGCGGAACGCGGGGGTGCGGACGCGCTCTCCCTCGTCAACACCTTCACGGGGCTCGCCATCGACATCGAGCGCCGCCGCCCCGTTCTTGCCAACAACACGGGCGGCGTTTCGGGCGCGGGCATAAAGCCCATCGCCGTGCGCATGGTGTATGAGGCGGCGCACGCCGTCGCCATCCCCGTCATCGGCATGGGGGGCATCACCTGCGCCGAGGACGCGGTGGAATTTCTCATGGCGGGCGCGGTCGCCGTGCAGGTGGGCACGCAGAACTTCACCGACACGCGCGCCTGCCCCAAGATCATCGCGGGGCTCAATGCGTGGTGCGACGCGCACGGCGTTGCGCGCGTGCGCGAGCTCACGGACACGCTGCAATTCAACGGTTAAAAGGAGAATACTATGCTGACTTACAAACAACGGTTTATCAGGTTCATGGTGGAGAACGAGGTGCTCTTGTTCGGCGACTTCACCTTAAAGAGCGGCAGAAAGGCGCCCTACTTCATCAATGCGGGCAAATACCGCACGGGCACGCAGATCGCCGCGCTGGGCGAGTATTACGCCGAGTGCTTTTTGGAGCACAAGGTGGACGCAAAGACGCTCGTCGGTCCCGCCTATAAGGGCATCCCGCTCGCCGTCGCCACCGCCATCGCGCTCGCCAAAAATCACGGCGTGGACGTCGGGTTCTGCTTCGACAGAAAGGAGGTGAAGGACCACGGCGAGGGCGGGATGTTCGTCGGCGCGCAGCTCGCCGCGGGCGACAAGGTGTGCATCATCGAGGACGTCATGACCTCCGGCAAAGCCCTGCGCGAGATCCTGCCCAAGGTGAAGGGGGAGGCGGATGTCGAGATCTCCGCCATGATCATTTCCGTCGACCGTCAGGAGAAGGGCACGGGCGAAAAGTCCGCCGTCGCCGAGGCGTTCGACGAATTCGGCGTCAGAGTGTATTCCATCGTGACGATGGAGGACATCATCGCCGCCATCGAACAGGGCGTCATCGAGGGCAAAGAACACCTCGCCGCCATGAAGGCATACCGCGCACAGTACGGCGCGTAAGGGGCGCAAGGCGCGTAGGCACGCCCGTGCTGCGGCGTGTAAGACGCGTAAGCGCGCCCTATATTGCGGCGCGGGAAGGCGTCATAAAAACGGCGATGAAAGTCATAAAGTCGGAAAAATGATAAGCGCGGCGGCGACCTTTCGGTCGCCGCCGCGCTTGCGTTATTATAAGGGCTACGTCAATCTGCCTGCCGTTCGTCCGAGGAGACGGCATTGTAAACGAGATACAGAATGAGAGCGACGGCATAGAGTGCGGGAACGGCGATCGCCATGCCGAAGTTGGAACGGATATTGAAATTGTTGCCGATGAGCGTCTCCGCAAGCACGGCGACGTGATTGCTCACGAGCGCGACGCAGACGGCAAACAGGATGGCAAATACGGTGCACAGGATCAGATATTTCAGCAGCTCATGCTTTTTGTACTTTTCTCCGCCGACGCCCTTGATGAGCTTGGTGAGCAGGACAGCCGTCAGAACGGCAAGCGCGATCAGCAGCAAAAACCCGAGCACGGCGGCGATGAGGATGGGCAGACAATCTTCCGGATATTGTTCGAGGATGGACGTGCGGTTTCCGTATTCGTCGTCCAATTCGCCCGCATAGGCGAGCCCCTGCATCAGATGGAAGGAGATCCGTCCCGTCGAAGTTCCGTCGACAAGACTGTATCCCGCAACGCAGCCGGCAGACAAGGCGAGGGCGGCGCAGGCAAGCAGAATCCCCGCGGCTGAAAAGCAGATGCGAAAGATGCTTTCTCGGCAAAGCAGCGCCTTGCCCTTTCCGAGCGCATGGCAGACGGCGGAAAACACAAGGAAGATCCCGCCGAGGACAAGCCCCGCAATGCTCACGCCGTTGAGTACCACGCAGGCGTTTCCCGCCTGTGTGCCGCGGACAGTTTCCTCGTACCCTTGGGCGTGCAGCGCCGCAAAGAGCAGCGCGAACGCAAGATAGAGGAAGTAGGTCGCCGCGCCGATGGGGAGGACGGACTTTTTACGGTTGCCCTTTGCCGCAAATCCCGTCAGATAGCGGATGAGCGCAACGAGAAACAGAACGGGAACGGTGATCAGCGCGCCCGCCGCTACGATCGTTCCGAAAACGGCAGTCGTATAGCGCGAAATGGTGTAAAACTGCGGTGTCCCCGTTGTGAGTTCGTCCCGGATCCCGACGTAAATCTCGCGGAAGTACTTGTACAGATCGAGCTGCTCCATTTCATACACATCACTCACAGTGTCGATGCGGTAGGTACAGCCGATGCAGAATATAAATACGACGGCGCACAGCGCGGCAAGGATGGCAAGCGCGTTTCCGACGGCGACCAAAGCGTTCTGCCAAGGTCTTGCGGCGGGTTCCGCAGGTGCGGCAGTAGCGGCGGCGGGCGTCGGATGGGGGAAGCGCGCCCCGCAGGAGACGCAGAATTCGCCGTCGGCGGGCGTCTTTGCGCCGCAGACGGGACAGTCCACAAGCCCGCTCATCGGCATTCCGCAGTGCTTGCAAAATGCCGCGCCGTCAGGGTTTTCCGTGCTGCAAAACGGACAATTCATCTCATATTCCTCCCTTTTCTTCCCATACTTATCATTATTATAGCAACAATTTTTGTTATCATCAAGTGATTTGTAACAAAAAATGATACATTTTTGATATGGGGAATTTTTCGGAACGGCTGCGGGAACTGCGGTCGGAGAAGGGAGAAACGCAGCTTGAGCTCGGGCGCATCGTGCGCGTGAGCAAGATGGCTGTCTCGCATTGGGAGGCGGGGCACAGCGAGCCGAGCATTGCGCAGCTCATCCTGCTTGCGGAGCATTTCGGCGTCTCCGTCGACGATCTCATCGGCAGGGGCGACTGATCGTATCCTATTTCGGAGCATACGTTGGCGCGGCGGCGACCTTTCGGTCGCCGCCGCGCTTATGTTATTTGGGATCGCTCCGCCGCCTGCGCGCGGATCTGAACCGATACGACAATCTGAATTTTTCAGGTGCTCTTATGTTCTATCATTCGATAGACTTTTTCAGACCAATCCCATATATCTTTGCAATCATTCTCAATTTAAATGATTCTGTCTTTCAATTCGCAGGGGATATGTGACTTCAATTTCTCTTTTAATTTCATAGGAATTACGATTTTATATACCCAGTCTTTCAGAACGATCTCGTCCTTGACCTTTATCGGCAGCACCCCGTCACACACGGCATTCGGGTGCTTTGACAGCCGCTCATATTCAAAGTAAAATCTCACGCTGGGCTCAAAACGAGTGCTCAGATCCTCCTCGTTCGGGAAACGTCCCAACGCCCGTTCCATGACCAATCGATCCCCCGCCTGGCAATTTCCCCACGCAAACATGATGTATTCAAAATAGTCCGCAGGATCGTTTGCCGCATTTCTGTCCTCATTCATCAGGACTTCGACGGGAACTTGCCGCACATTTGCCGCAGAGAGCAATTTGCCGCACGCAAAGATTTTGATTGCGTTGTCGGCAGAGGTGGTGTGGCATACATGATCGGTGACGCAACCTTTTCTGTACGGACAAGCAGTGCACTCCGTCAGCAGTTTCGGGCGAGGTACGGAAAGATAGGCTTCTTTTCGCCTGATGCCATCTAAAATCGTCTGCAATGCGTCTTTGTCCTCGCATTCGATGCTGCAGGTCCTGCCATATTTCTTTTCATATTCTATGAACTCAATGATCGTTCTGATCTCCCAATCGGATACCTTCGGATAATTGGAGAGTTTTTTATAAAACACCCCGTCCCAAACTTCTGTACAGTCAAAATCACCTATTTTTATCAGCATATTATCACCACCGAATGCTCCTTGTGTTTGTGAGCCGCTAAAATAAGTTCTCTTGCTTATTTTATCATATGATCGGCATAAATTCAAGTACGTTCTTTCGGATTTGTAAATTATGTTCCGCTCCTGCTCACTGCCATACGATTGACAGGGCGATTTTGCGCCAAAACAAGGCAAAAAATGCCCGAGATCAGACTATTTCCGTCTGCTCCGATCCTTCCGCAGTTTGCTTCCTTCCCGCTTCTTCCCAAAACGTTTCACACGCAACCCGGGCGGCATTTTCCGATGCCGCCCGTCCTTTCTTGGCGCTTTAGCTTGAATAAACCCCGGTTTTGACTTTTTGCCTATTCATAAGCCACCTGTTTTTTACCGGTTCGTTTGGGGAGGAAACATTGTATTCGCCTAACAGATACGAGATGTTTTGCGGAAATTCGTTTTCGCTGTTGTTCAAGGGCTTGCCGCGGTTCAGAAAAGAGACCATCGCCAAAAGGCCGAAGGCAAATTAAAGGGTTGACAACGCAGCATAATTGTGCTATAATTATTGCACAAAGGATATAATATCTGTAAGGAGGGTGTTATGCCGAGAATTATTCCCATCCGCGATATGCGGGACACGACAAAGATTTCCGAGATGTGCAATGCCACGAACGAGCCGATCTTTATCACGAAGAACGGATACGGGGACATGGTCGTGATGAGCATGGCGGCGTATGAACAGCAGCTTGCGCGCGTGGATATGTACACAAGGATCATGGAAGGGAAGGCGCAGGCGGACAGAGGGGAACTTCTGGACGGCCCGGAAGTGCTTGCGCAGTTGAGAAACAAGTATGCAAAATAAATACGGTTTTTCTTTTACGCCGCTTGCGTTGCAGGATCTGGACGACGCGCTCGCGTATATTTCCGAAGAGCTTTCAAACCCGCAGGCGGCGACGGAGCTTTTGAATGAGGTAGAGCATACGCTTGCGAGCGTATATGAATTTCCGTATGCCTTTTCGGATTGTTCTGTGTATCTCATCTCCGATCAGAATATCCGCCACGCGATGGTCAAGAATTATGTTCTGGTGTTTGAGATCAATGAGGAAGAGAACAAAATCATCGTGCTTCGGTTCCGCTATGCGCGGGCAGATATGGCGCATACTACCATGAAGAAGGATGAGAACTGAGCTTACAGGTAAGCAGAAAAGAGAAGCGTATTTATGCGCGCTAATTTGTGCGATTACTTGACGGGATTTAAGGGTGCGGTTTTATCGCACGGGATACAACAGACAGCATAAATGCGCAATACATTCAACATTTTATAATATTTCAGTCACTTTTCGCCTTTTGCAAAAAATTTTTGGAAAAAATCCGAAGAAATTTCGTGATAGATATTGACAATCCTGTATGGGGCGTAGTATACTGTCAAAAAGATGTAAAAAGTTACA
>CALVTL010000025.1 GCA_944362555.1 uncultured Clostridia bacterium | reverse complement strand
CGCCTCATCTCCCACAACGGGCTCATGCTCTCGCCCATCACGCAGGTGCTCATCGAAAAGTACATCGGCGGCTGGAAGGAGATCGAGTTCGAGGTGCTGCGCGACAGCGCGGGCAACGTCATCACCGTCTGCTCGATGGAGAACGTCGATCCCGTCGGCATCCACACGGGCGACTCCATCGTCGTCGCGCCCTGCATGACGCTCTCCGACAAGGAATATCAGATGCTGCGCACGGCGTCCCTCAACATCATCACGGAGCTGGGCATCGAGGGCGGCTGCAACTGCCAGTTCGCGCTGCACCCCGACAGCTTTGAATACGCCGTCATCGAAGTCAACCCCCGTGTCTCGCGCTCGTCGGCGCTCGCAAGTAAGGCGACGGGCTATCCCATCGCCAAGGTCGCCGTCAAGATCGCGCTCGGCTACACGCTGGACGAGATCCGCAACGACGTTACGGGCAAGACGTTCGCCTGCTTCGAGCCCGCCATCGACTATGTGGTCGTCAAGCTCCCCAAGTGGCCCTTCGACAAATTTTTGTATGCCAAGCGCGAGCTCGGCTCCCGCATGAAGGCGACGGGCGAGGTCATGTCCATCGGCACTTCCTTCGAGCAGGCCATCATGAAGGCGGTGCGCGGCGCCGAGATCGGGCTGGACACCCTCAACCATCCCAAGTTCATCGCCATGTCCGCGGAGCAGCTCCGCTCCGAGATCGGCAAAATGACGGACGAGCGGCTGTTCGCCGTGTACGCCGCCCTCAAAAAGGGCATCACGGTGGATGAAATTTATGCCGTCACCAAGATCGACGAGTGGTTTTTGGAAAAGCTCAAGAACCTTGCCGACTTTGAGGGGGAAATTTCGGGCAAAAAGCTGTCCCGCGCGCAGTATTTGGAGGGAAAGCGGCTGGGCTATCCCGACAAGGCGCTCGCCCGTTTCTCGGGCGAAAAGCTGCCTGCGCACCGCCGCGCCGTCTTCAAGATGGTGGATACCTGCGCCGCCGAGTTCGCCGCGCAGACGCCGTACTTCTACTCCTCCTACGACGAGCCCGATCACGACGAGGCGCTGCCCTTCGTCAAAAACAGCGTTAAAAAGCGCATCGTCGTCATCGGCTCCGGTCCCATCCGCATCGGGCAGGGCATTGAATTCGACTACTCCTCCGTGCACTGCGTGTGGACGCTCAAAGAGCTCGGGTACGAAGTCGTCATCATCAACAACAACCCCGAGACGGTCTCCACCGACTTCGACACGGCGGACAGGCTGTACTTCGAGCCGCTCACGCCCGAGGACGTGCAGAACGTGCTCGACGTCGAAAAGCCGTACGGCGTCGTCATCACCTTCGGCGGTCAGACCGCCATCAAGCTGTGCAGCTATCTCGACAAGGCGGGCGTGCGCATTCTGGGAACGAGCGCCGACTCCGTCGATATGGCGGAGGACAGGGAGCGCTTCGACGAGCTTTTGGAGCAGTTCCACATTGCCCGCCCGAAGGGGCTCACCGTCATGACCAAGGAGGAGGCGCTCGCCGCCGCCGACAAGCTCGGCTATCCCGTGCTGCTGCGTCCTTCCTACGTCATCGGCGGACAGAACATGACCATCGCCTTCACGGAGAACGACATCTCCCGCTACATGGACGTCATCCTCGCGCAGGGCATCGAGAACCCCGTTCTGTGCGACAAGTACCTCATGGGCAGCGAGCTGGAAGTGGACGCCATTTCGGACGGCGTAGACGTGCTCATCCCGGGCATCATGCAGCATATCGAGCGCGCGGGCGTGCATTCGGGCGACTCCATCGCCGTCTACCCGCCCTATCATTTGAGCGACGCGATGCTCGAAAAGATCGTGGACATCTCCACCAAGCTCGCGCTCTCCTTAAAGACCAAGGGGCTCATCAACATCCAATACCTCATCTATCAGAATCAGCTCTACGTCATCGAAGTCAACCCGCGCGCGTCGCGCACCATTCCCTATATCTCCAAGGTGACGGGCGTTCCCATGGTGGAGCTTGCCACCAAGATCATGGTGGGGGCGAAGCTCAAAAAGCTCGGGTTCGGAACGGGGCTGTATCCCAATTCTCCCTACGTCGCCGTCAAGGTGCCCGTGTTCAGCTTTGAAAAGCTCAACGACGTCAATTCGCAGCTCGGTCCCGAGATGAAATCGACGGGCGAGGTGCTGGGCATCGGCAAGACCTTCGAGGAGGCGCTCTTCAAAGGGCTCGTTTCGGCGGGCTTTAAGATGTGCCATCCGACCAAGGAAAAGCCCGTCGGCGTCTACTTCACCGTCAACGATCAGGACAAGTTCGAGATCGTCTCCATCGCCAAGAAGTTCGCCGACCTCGGCTGTAACCTCTATGCGACGGCGGGCACGGCGAAGGTCATCTCCGAGCTGGGTATCGACGTCACCGTCGTGGACAGGTTGAAGGCGACCAAGCAGGTGTCCGGGCTCATGGATGAGGGCAAGATCGACTATATCATCTACACGGGCAAGACGGACGTCGATTCCATCAACGACTACATCGAACTGCATCACCACGCCATTCTTCTCGGCATCACGGTGCTCACCTCGCTCGACACGGCGAACGCGCTCTGCGACATCATCGCGAGCAAGTTCACCGAGTACAACACCGAGCTTGTGGACATCAACAACCTGCGCACCAAACGGACGGAGCTCTCCTTCGTCAAAATGCAGTCGTGCGGCAACGACTATATCTACTTTGAGGATATGGAGGGGAAGATCACCTGCCCCGAGTCGCTCGCCGTCAACTTTGTCGACCGTCACTACGGCATCGGCGGTGACGGCATCGTCCTCATCGAGAAGTCGGACGTCGCCGACGCCAAGATGCGCATCTTCAACCAGGACGGCAGCGAGGGGATGATGGCGGGCAACGCCATCCGTTGCGTCGCCAAGTACCTCTATGAAAAGGGCATCGTCAAAAAGACGGATATGACCATCGAGACGATGAGCGGCGTGCGCGACGTCAAAGTGTACTCCTTCGGCGGCGTCGTCACCTCGGCGAGCGCGGACCTCGGCACGGTGGAGCTGCGCGGCGAGTGCATTCCCTCCGTCTGGAAGGGGGAGCGCATCGTCAACCAGCCCATGGACATCGACGGCAAGCTCTATCACGCGACGCTCGTCAACCTCGGCAACCCGCACTGCGTGCTGTTCTGCGACAAGGTGGACGACGTGCCCGTGGAGACGCTCGGACCGCGCATCGAGAACAGCGAGTACTTCCCCGCCAAGACCAATGTGGAATTTATCCGCGTCGTCAACGAGAGCACGGTGAAGATGCGCGTCTGGGAGCGCGGCAACGGCGAGACGTGGGCGTGCGGCACGGGCGCCGCGGCGGCAGCCGTCGCCTGCATCCTGAACGGGCTGTGCAAGGCGGATACCGATATCACCGTCAAGGTGCGCGGGGGCGATCTCATCGTGCGCTATGATTCGGAGAACAACCACGTCACCCTCACGGGCAACGTGGAGAAGATCTACGAAGGCAAGGTGGAGTTCTGATGGCGCGTTCCGCGTTTTATGAGGAGAGTGCCATCTCGACGAACGAGCGCAAGGAGCGCCGCGCCTATCAGGTGTTTCACATCGCGAGCATCGTCATGCTCGTCATTGCGGCGCTCCTCATCCTCTTTTCGCTCACCTCCGTCCCGTCCATCCTCTCCGACGAGAAGCTGACGGGCACGCAGAAGGCGGTGAGCATCGTCGTCTGGTTCCTGCCCATCCTCTCTCTCGTGGGGTTCTTCTTCCTGTTCCGCTTCATCAAGCGCAGAAAGAATTTGAGCTTCGATTATACCTTCGTGGAGGACGAACTGCGCGTCACCAAGGTGTTCAACGGCAAATCGCGCAAGCACCTGCGCACCTTCAAAGCCGATCAGATCTTAAAGATCGGGTATGTGGACAGCGACTCCTTCGAGCGCACGCTCGCGGGGATGCAGGGCAAAAAGGCGATCCCGCTCACGCCCAACGACCGCGCCGCCGAGGGGAAAATGTTCATCTATCTGCTGTATTCCTCTTCGATCGAAAAGAGCCTCTATATTCTCGAATGCAGAAAGGAACTTCTCGAATATCTCGTCTTTGCGGCGGGAAGGAACAAGTTTGAAAGCAAATGATCTATCTCGACAATGCAGCGACCACGCGCCCCTCGGAAGGGGCGCTTGCTCGCGCGCAGCACTATTTAACGGAGTGTTATTATAATCCCTCCGCGCTCTACGGGGGCGGGGCGGAGGCGGCGCGCCTGCTCGGCGAGGCGCGCGCCTTTTTGCTCTCCCGCATTGCCGACCCCGCGCGCTTTTCGCTCACCTTCACGTCCTGCGGAACGGAGGCGGACAACCAGGCGATCTTCTCCGCCGCAAGGCGGGGCAACGCCGTGACAACGGCAGGGGAGCACGCCGCCGTGTCCGAGAGTTTCAAGGAGCTCAAAAACCGCGGCGTCGAGCCGCGCTTTGCGCCCCTTCACAAGGACGGCAGCGTGGACGAAGAGGCGCTCCTGCGCCTTGTGGATGAAAAGACGACGCTCGTCTCCGTCATCCACGTCTCCAACGAAACGGGCGCCGTCAACGACATCGCGTCGCTTGCCCGCCGTGTTAAAGAACGCGCGCCGCGCGCCCTGTTCATGAGCGACGGCGTGCAGGCGTACGGCAAAATTCCCTTCCGCCTTTCAAAGGACATCGACCTCTACACCGTGAGCGCGCACAAGATCGGAGGACTGAAGGGGACGGGCGCGCTCATCCGCAACAAGAGCTATGCGGGGCTTTGCGCCCATCTTCACGGCGGCGGACAGGAAGGGGGGCTGCGCAGCGGAACGGAGAACGTGTTCGGCATCGCCTGTTTTTACTACGCCGCACAGGAGAAGTTCGCCTCCCTCGAGGCGGACGCCGCGCGGCTGAAAGGGTATAGGGAGCGCCTCTGGGAGGCGCTCGATAAGGAGCGTTTCGTGCGGCTCTCGCCTGCGGACGGCTCGCCCTGCATCCTCACCGTGTCCGCGCCCGGCACGCGCGGGGAGACGGTGCAGCGGATGCTCTGGGACAGGGGCGTCGCCGTGGGCACGGGGAGCGCCTGCAATTCCAAAAAACCGCACAGCCGTGTTCTGGAGGCTTGCGGGTATGAAAATAACGTATTGGACGGTGTTCTGCGCGTGAGCCTTTGCCCCTCGAATACCGAGGAGGAAGTGCTCTTTGCGGCGGAGAAGCTCAACGAAGCCGTGCGTTCCTTCGGAGGATAATATGGAAAAAGTCATCATCGTCCGCTATGCGGAAATACATTTGAAGGGGAAGAACCGCGGCTATTTCGAGCGCGTGTTCTGCGTCAATCTGGAAAAGGCGCTGAAGGGCATCCGCCACGAACTGCGCAGAACGAGCGGGCGCTACCTTGTGGCGGCGTTTGCGGAGAGCGACGCGGAGGAGATCTGCGACCGCATCTCCCGCGTGTTCGGCGTACATTCCTATTCCCTGGGGCTGCGCGTTCCAAACGACCCGGAGAGCATCTTTGAAGCGGCAAAGCGCGTATCTCCCCAAAGCGGCACCTTCAAGGTGGATACGCACCGCGCCGATAAGAAATACCCGATGACTTCTCCCGAGCTCAACGCGGAGATCGGCGCAAGGCTGTTGCAGACCTATCCCGCGCTCAAAGTGGATGTGCGCACGCCCGCGCACAGCGTCTATCTCGACATCCGCGAGGACGGCACGGCGCTCGTGTTCGGCGCGTTCGAGGAGGGAGTGGGCGGAATGCCCGTCGGCACGTCCTCCAAGGGGGTGCTGCTCATCTCGGGCGGCATCGATTCGCCCGTCGCGGGGTACATGATGGCGAAGCGCGGCATGGAAGTGGAGTACCTGCATTTCCACAGCTATCCCTATACGAACGAGCAGGCGCGGGACAAGGTGGTGGAGCTTGCGCGCATCCTCTCGCGCTATACGGGCGGGACCGCCATCTCCACCGTCAAGGTGACGCACATCCAGGAGGAGATCCACAAAAAGTGCGCCGCCGAACTCAACGTCACCCTTCTGCGCCGCTTCATGTTCCGCATCGCGGAGCGCGTTGCAAAGCGCAAGGGCGCGAAGTGCCTTATCACGGGCGAGAGCCTGGGGCAGGTCGCCTCGCAGACCATCGAGGGCATCACGTCCTCCAATGCCGTCGTCACGCTCCCCGTGCTGCGTCCGCTCATCGGGTTCGATAAAGAGGAGATCATCCTGCGCGCCAAAAAGATCGGCACGTTCGAGACGTCTGTCCTTCCCTATGAGGATTGCTGCACGGTATTTTTGCCGGAGTTCCCCGCCATCAAACCCAAGCTCTCCTTCATCGAGGAGGAGGAGCAGAAGCTGAACGTCGAGGCGCTCATCGAAGAGGCGCTCGAAAGCATGGAGCGCATCTCACTCTGACCACCAATCCTGCGGCAGCGTCTGCCGCCCCGGAAGAGTGACGGAGGGGAGGGTGACGGGCGTTCCCGCGTGCTCCTTGTACTTCGGCAGAACGGTGTAGACGTACGTCTCGCCCGCAATGACCGAATTGTCGTAGAGGATATTCCGATATTTTCCGCTGTAAATCGTGGCTTTTTTGCCGCGATTTTCTCTTATTATCTCATAATCATAGTACTTTGTCTGACATAGTACTATTTTCACCCGCCCGTTTTGCACGCTGATGGCAGGCATTTCGATGGCGGGAGAGGAATAGCGCGTGCTCGCCGCCGTCGGCTGCGCGCACTTGCGGAAGTATTCCGCCATGTCCTCGCAGGGCGGCGCGGCGGGGTCGGAGAGCAGGATGTCGTGCCGCGTTTCGTATGCTTCCCGATCGAAGTGCAGCCTTATAACGCCGTCGCAGGGGGCAAAGGGCGTTGGCGCGCCGCCTTTATAGAGGGCGCGGAAGATGCGCAGCGTCTCGTTCGCGGGCAGTCCGCCGCCCGTTATCTGCGTGGGTGAATGGTCGGCGTTTCCCATCCAGACCCCGACGGTATGCTCCTTGGTGTAAGCCATGCAGTAGGCGTCCGTGTTCCCCTCTTTCGTGCCCGCCGTCCCCGTCTTGGCGCATACGGGAAAGGGGAGAAATTTCAGCCGCTTTGCCGTGCCCTCCGTCGCCGTCGTTTGCAGCATATCGCTCATCAGCCAGCACACGTCCTCCGAAAACACTTTTCTTTTGCGTTCGCTCCGCTCATAGAGCACTCTCCCGCGCTCGTCCTTTACAAGGGAGATGACGGCGGAGGGGGCATACAGTCCCTCGTTTGCGAATACCGCATAACCGTCTGCGAGGGCGGGCAGCGAAAAACCCTCCCGCATCCCGCCCAGCGCGAGTGCCAGCGAGGCGTCCTCCTCGTCCACTTCAAGCCCTATCTTTTTGAGGTAGCCGCACCCGCGCGCGATGCCCAGCTCGTTGAAGAGGCGCACGGCGGGAATGTTGACGCTGTGGGAGAGCGCATAGCGCGCGCTCATATATCCGCCCGTTGCGCCGCCGTAGTCGTCGGGGGAATAGTCTCCGAACTTCGTCTTTTCATCGAGCAGCGGGGTGGCGGGGCTGATGAGGTTTTCTTCGAGCGCGGGGGCGTAGACGAGGAGGGGCTTGATGGCGGAGGCGGGGGAGCGGCGGGGCGTTCCCACGGTGGAGGCGAGCGCAATGAGGGCGTTTTCCCGGTTGTCGCGCACGAGCGCGCAGCAGTCCGTCTGCGTCCGGATGCCGTCGAGCGCCTCCTGCACGGCGGGATCGTAGTAGGTATACACGTCGAGCGCCCCCCAATCGCCCGATTTTGCGTCGGGAAAGAGTTCGGCGAGCTCCTTCTGCACGCAGGCGAGATAGGCGTTTTGCTGCCGTTCTTCGGCGGGGGAGGCGGGCAGCGGCTGCGCCTTCGCCGCGCTTTCTTCCTCCTCGGAGAGATACCCCTGCTCCCGCATGAGGGCGAGCACGAGGTCGCGGCGCTCCTTGCAGCGCGCGGCGTCGCGGAAGGGGGAATAGCGGTTGGGGGAGCGCACGATGCCCGCCAGCATGGCGCCCTCCGCGGGGGTGAGAAGGGCGGCGCATTTTCCGAAGTAGTACTGCGCCGCGCGCTCGATGCCGAACGCGCTGTGTCCGAAGTAGATGGAGTGCAGATAGAGGGACAGGATCTCCTCTTTGGAATACCGCTTTTCGAGGGCGCGGGCGAGCTTGATCTCCCTTAACTTGCGCGCGATGGTCTTTTCGCTCGAGAGGTGGGTGTTCTTGATGAGCTGCTGGGAGATGGTGGAGGCGCCCTCCTTGAAGGAAAAACTTGTCAGGTTGTGCCAGAGCGCGCCGAAGATGCGCCTTGTGTCGACGCCGTGATGGGTAAAAAAGCGCTTGTCCTCCACGGCGACGAACGCCTCTTTGACGTGCGCGGGCAGTTCGCCGCCCTCCGCCGCAGCGCCCACGGCGATCTCTTCGCCGCGCTTGTCGTAGAGCCGCACGCAGGCGGTGGGCGAGGAGAGCTTGTCCGCGTCCAGGCGGACGTCCGCCGTCACCCCGAGATAGTAAAGAACGAGGGCGAGCAGCACGATAAGGGCGCCCGCCGTCAGGACGCCGAGGATCTTGAAGGTGCGTTTCATCACAGGCAGTATGCGCCGCGCGCGGAAAAATTCGCGCAGGGCGTGCGCTTTTGTTGAAAATTTCCGCCGTTTGTGTTACAATATGATAATCGGATAAACGACATACCCCGACAGCGGGTGCATGGTGAATGATATGACGCTTCGAGAAATCATCGACAACAGCCGCCGCATCGTCTTTTTCGGCGGGGCGGGCGTCTCCACGGAGAGCGGCATCCCCGATTTTCGCAGTGAGGACGGGCTGTACCGCCAAAAGTACGACGTTCCGCCCGAGGTGATGCTCAGCGCGGGCTATTTTTATTCGCATACGGAGGATTTTTTCCGTTTCTACCGCGAGAAGATGCTCCCCCTCGACGCAAAGCCCAACGCGGCGCATCATAAGCTCGCGCAGTGGGAGCACGCGGGGAAACTGCTCGCCGTCGTCACGCAGAACATCGACGGGCTGCATCAGGCTGCGGGCAGCAGGCGGGTGTTCGAGCTGCACGGCAGCATCCACCGCAACTACTGCCTCTCCTGCCATAAACGCTACACGGCGCGGGAGATCGCAGACAGCCGCGGCATCCCGCGCTGTTCGTGCGGTGGCATTATAAAGCCCGACGTCGTGCTCTATGAGGAGCCACTCGACGGCGACGTCATCGACGGCGCACTTTCCGCCATCTCCTCCGCCGATACGCTCATCGTGGCGGGGACGTCGCTCACCGTCTATCCCGCCGCGACCTTCGTCAATTATTTTCACGGGGATTCGCTCGTCCTCATCAACCGCGACCCCACGCCGCTCGACGGCAAATGCACCCTCGTTCTGCATGAAAAGGTGGGGGAGGTGCTGGGTGTGCTCCCGTCCTATCTTGACGGGGAGGAGATGGCATGAAATATCACATCGTCACTTACGGCTGCCAGATGAACGTGCACGAATCGGAGAAGATCGCGGGGCTCCTGCGCGGGGCGGGATATTCCGAAGAGGCGCCCATCGAGGAGGCGGACATCGTCGTATTCAACACCTGCTGCATCCGCGAGAATGCGGAGAACCACGCGTTCGGCAACATCGGCGCGCTCAAAAAGCTCAAGCGGCAGAAAAAGGGGATGCTCATCGCCGTGGGCGGCTGCATGGCGCAGGAGGAGGGGAAGGCGGCGCTGCTCGTAAAGAAATTTCCCTTCATCGACATCATATTCGGAACGCACAACGTCGCGGAGCTGCCCGCCCTCATCGAGCGCAAGCGCCGCGAAAAAAAGGTCGTGTCCCTTCTCTCGGACAGGGCGGAGACGGAGGACGGCGCCGAGGCGTTCCGCACGAGCTATCCCAACGCATGGGTGAACATCACCTACGGCTGCAACAATTTCTGCACCTACTGCATCGTTCCCTATGTGCGCGGGCGGGAAAAGAGCCGCTCGCGGGAGAAGATCCTGGAAGAGGTGCGCGCGCTCGTGGCGGCGGGGTATAAGGAGATCACCCTTTTGGGGCAGAACGTCAACTCCTACCGCGACGGCGAGACCGATTTCCCCGCCCTGCTTGACGCGGTCGCCTCCGTGGAGGGCAAGTTCCGCGTGCGCTTCATGACGTCGCACCCCAAGGATTTTTCCGAGCGGCTCGTCGCCGTGATGAAGAAGCACGATAAAATTTGTAACCTGCTGCATCTTCCCGCGCAGTCGGGCTCGACGCGCATCCTGTCGCTCATGAACAGGCGCTACTCGCGCGAGCAATATCTCGAAAAAGCCGCCCTCTTCAAGCGGGAGATCCCCGAGGGGGAGCTCACCACCGACCTCATCGTCGGATTCCCCACCGAGACGGAGGAGGAATTTGGGGAGACGCTCTCCCTCGTGAAGGAGGCGGATTTTTCCTCGGCGTTCACCTTCATCTATTCGCCCAGAACGGGCACCAAGGCGGCGGAGATGGAGGGGCAGATCGCGGAGGAGGTGTCCAAGGCGCGCATCGCGCGTCTCATCGCGCAGGTCAACGAGAACACCCGCCGCAAGAGCGAACGGTACGTCGGGCGGGAGATCGAGGTGCTGTGCGAGGATTACGACGAAAAGAAGGGGCTCTACCTCGGGCGGGAACCGCTCGGGCGCATGGGCTACTTTGCAAGTGAAAAAAACTGCGTGGGGGAGTTTGTCACGATGCGCGTGACGCGCGCGAACGGCGTCTCCCTCTTCGGGGAACTCGTCTGAAAGGGGGAAATTGCGATGGGGCTTTCACCGATGATGGAGCACTATCTCTCCGTCAAGGAAAAATATAAGGACTGCGTGCTCTTTTACCGTCTCGGGGACTTCTACGAGATGTTCTTTGACGATGCGGTGCGCGTCTCCAAGCTGCTCGATCTCACGCTGACGGGCAGGGACTGCGGGCTCAAAGAGCGCGCGCCCATGTGCGGCATTCCCTATCATGCGGCGGACAACTATATCGCGCGGCTCGTTTCAATGGGCGAGCGCGTCGCCATCTGCGAGCAGCTCACCGAACCCACCGCCGGCAGGGGAATGGTGGAGCGCGACGTCATCCGCGTCGTCTCCGCAGGCACCGTCATCGAGGAGAATCAGCTCGACGAGAGGCGCAACAACTTTGTCGCCTGCGCCGCCCTGACGGATGACGGGTACGCCGTCGCCTGGGCGGACATCACGACGGGGGAGTTCTGCGCCACGGAGGAGGAGAACAAGGAGGGCGTCCTGTCGGCGCTCATGAACCTCTCCGTTGCCGAAGTCATCTGCAACGATAAGCTGCTTTTGGAAGTAAAGGATGACGCCGAGGCGCAGCGCGGGGCGCTGCCGCCCTTTTCGTGCTATCTTCCGCAGGCATTTTTCTATCCCGCGGCGGAGCGCGATGTCCTGGAACAGTTCAAAAGCGCCTCTTTGGACGCGCTCGGAATAAAGGCGCATTCCCCCGTGGTGAGCGCGGCGGGGGCGCTGCTCGAATATCTCAAAGAGACGCAAAAACACGCGCTCTCCAACATCAACCGCCTGCGCCTTGTGGACGGAAAAAAAGCCATGTCGCTCGACGCGACCGCCGTGCGCAACCTGGAGATCTTAAAGAACAACGTGGAGGGCAAGAAGTACGGCTCGCTGCTGTGGCTGCTCGATAAAACGCGCACGGGGATGGGGGCGAGAAAGCTCGTCGCCATGCTCTCGGCGCCCCTTCTTGAAAAGGGGGAGATCGAGCGGCGGCTGGACGCCGTGGAGGAGCTGTATAAAAGCACGGTCGTGCGCATGGGGCTCGCGGATATGTTGGGCGGCGTGCGCGACATCGAGCGCCTCACGGGGCGTGTCTCCAACGGCAATATCCAGCCGCGGGACTGCCTTTTGCTCGCAAGCTCGCTGGCGACCGTCCCCAATCTCAAATTCCGGCTCACGGGCTTTTCCTCGGCGCTTTTGGGGGAAATTTCCGCGCAGCTCGTGGATACCGCGCCCGTATGTAAGCTGCTCGATTCCGCCATCGCGCCCGAGGCGACGACTTTAAAGGAGGGCAACTTCATCCGCCGCGGCTATAATGCGCAGCTCGACGAGCTGCGCGCCGTAAAGGACGACAGTAAATCCCTCGTTCTGGAGCTGGAGGCGCGCGAACGCGAGCGCACGGGCATCCGCACCCTGAAGGTGGGGTATAACCGCGTGTTCGGCTATTACATCGAAGTCACCAATTCCTTCAAGGACAAGGTGCCCTATTCCTATGTGCCCCGTCAGACGCTTGCGGGCGGCGTGCGCTACACGACGGAGGAATTGAAGGAACTTGAGGGGAAAATTTTGGGCAGCAGCGACGCTGCGAGCCGCCTTGAAGAGCACCTCTTCGGGCAGATCGTGGAGATGCTCGCCAAAAATATCCCCGTCTTTCAGAGCATTGCGGAGGCGGTCGCCATGCTCGACTGCCTCGTCTCCCTTGCGACCGTCGCCAAGGAGAACAAGTACTGCCGTCCGGAGATCGCGGAAGAGGGTGCGCTCGAGATCGAGGACGGGCGGCATCCCGTCGTGGAGGCGATCTCGCGGGAGCGCTTCGTTCCCAACGACTGCACGCTGGATAACGGCGCGTCGCGCACCATGATCATCACGGGGCCCAACATGGCGGGCAAGAGCACCTATCTGCGCCAGGTCGCGCTCATCACCTTTATGGCGCAGGTGGGCTCCTTCGTGCCCGCAAAGCGCGCGCGTGTTCCGCTCACCGACCGCATCTTCACCCGCATCGGTGCGAACGACAACCTCATCCTTGACAGGAGCACCTTCATGGTGGAAATGACGGAGGTCGCCAACATTCTGCGCAACGCAACGGCGCGCAGTCTGCTCATCCTCGACGAGGTTGGCAGGGGAACGAGCACCTTCGACGGGCTCTCCATCGCGTGGTCGGTCATCGAATATCTCACGCAGAAGGTGCGCGCCAAGACGCTGTTTGCGACCCACTATCACGAGCTCACCGAGTTGGAAGGGACGCTCGAGGGCGTTAAAAATTACAAGATCGGCGTGCGGGAGATCGCGGGGAGCATCGTCTTTTTGCGCAAGATCGTGCGCGGCGGGGCGTCCCGTTCCTTCGGCGTGGAGGTCGCCGCGCTCGCGGGCGTTCCCGAGGAGGTCACCGCCCGTGCGAAAGTCATCTTGAAGGAGCTGGAGCGCGGAGAGAAAAAGCGCATCCGCGACCATGCGGAAGTTGAGGAGGCGGAAGAGCCCGCCGCGCCCGACTTGCGGCGCGAACTTGCGGAGCTCGACGTCGACTGCCTCACGCCCATGCAGGCATTGGCGCTGCTCTCGGAGTGGAAGGAGAAATTAAAGTGAAGATCAATGTATTGCCGCCCGCGGTCTACAACAAGATCGCCGCGGGGGAAGTGGTGGACAGACCCTATTCCGTCGTCAAGGAGCTCGTGGAGAACGCCATCGACGCGGGCGCGACGGAGATCAAGGTGGAGATCGAAGGGGGCGGAAAGCGGCTCATCCGCGTCACCGACAACGGCAGCGGCATGGGGAAGGGCGATCTGCCGCTCGCCTATTCCTCCCACGCGACGAGCAAACTGTATTCCGCCGACGATCTGTTCTCCATCCGCACGCTCGGCTTCCGCGGCGAGGCGATCGCCTCCGTCGCGGCGGTCTCGCGCATGGAGATCGTCTCCCGCACGCAGGAGGGGGACGCTTATTCGCTCGCCTGCGAGGGCGGCGCGCTCGGCGAAGTACGCCCTGCGGCAGGTGCGAAGGGAACGGTCGTCACGGTGGAGGACCTCTTTTATAATGTTCCCGCGCGGCTCAAATTCTTAAAATCGGACGCACAGGAGGAGGCGGACATCGGCGGCGTTATGGCGCGCTTTTTGCTCTCCCGCCCCCAAATTTCCTTTGAATACATTGCGGGCGGGAAGGTGAAGTACCGCTCCTTCGGGGACGGGCTTCAGGCTGCGCTCGCCGCCGTGTACGGCGCGGAGACCATCGGAAACTGCATCGAGATCGACGCAGAAAAGCACGGCATCCGCCTGCGGGGCTTTCTCGGCAGCCGCAATTTTTACAAGGCGAACCGCACTTATCAGAGCCTGTTCGTGAACGGGCGCTATGTCGTCAACCAGACGGTGGGCGCCGCCGTGACGAACGCCTATGCGAGCTATCTCATGAAGCGGCAGTACCCCTTCTATGTGCTCTTTCTCGACATTCCGCCCGAGGCAGTGGATGTCAACGTGCACCCCAACAAGGCGGACGTACGCTTTGCCGATAATCAGGTCGTCTACGGGTGCGTGTACTCTGTCGTTTCCGCCGTTCTGGACGGGAACTCGCGCGCGCTCGAATATCTTGTGAATGCGCCCGCCGCCGCTTCTGCTTCACCCGTTGAGCCTGCCGTACCCGCCGCGCCTGCGCAAAAACCCATGCAGGACAGCTTTTTCGCTCCTTCTGCGCCGAAATCGGAAGGAGGCGGAATGAGCTATGCGGAGGCGAAAAAGGAGCTCGCCTTCGACGTTGCGATCCCCAAGGAGGACGTGCGGTTTCTGGAGGATGCGCCCGTCCGCATGGAGGTACGCCAGCCCTCCGCCGCGCCCGCTGCGGAGCGTCAGACGCCCGCCGCTTTTTCCGCGCCCGCCGAGGACGTGTTTGCGGAAAACAAGCGCCTCTTATCGGAGCAGTCCGCAAAGCTGCGGCAGGAACGCGTCGACCCCGCCGCGCTCGAATACAAGGGAGAGCTGTTCCGCACCTACCTCATTTATGAGGCGGGGGACACGGCGTATTTTGTCGACCAGCACGCCGCGCACGAGCGCATCCTGTTCAACAGACTGCAGGCGGCGATGGACGCGCGCGCCGTCCGTTCCCAGCCCATGCTCGTT
This sequence comes from uncultured Clostridia bacterium, assembly GCA_944362555.1. Taxonomy (GTDB): domain Bacteria; phylum Bacillota; class Clostridia; order Christensenellales; family Borkfalkiaceae; genus Gallimonas. The sequence continues at coordinate 9,906 of CALVTL010000025.1, read as the reverse complement.
CCCTTCGTGCTCTCTTTAAACGGGCAGGAATTCGCCTTTCTGGAGAAAAATTTCGGCGTTCTTCATGAGCTCGGGTTTGAAGTGGAGGAGTTCGGCGATGCGAGCGTGCGCGTGACCGCGGTGCCCGCCGATCTCAAAGATGTCGATCTTGCGGCGTTCTTCGGCGAGGTGTTGTCCTCGATGGAGAGCCTGCGCGCCATCCGTCTTGCCGATATCCTCAAAGATAAATTGGCGACTGCCGCCTGCAAAGCGGCGGTGAAGGGCGGGGAGACGCTCACCTTGGACGAAGTGCGCGCACTCCTTCAGGAGATGGACGGCGACACGGGGATGAAGTGCCCGCACGGACGCCCCGCCGTCGTCAGGATGAAGAAGAGCGAGTTTGAAAAGCTCTTCAAACGCATCGTATGAAAAAGCTCATCGTCATCTGCGGCGCGACCGCATCGGGAAAGACGGCGCTCGCCGTGGAGTGCGCCAAAGCGTGGGACGGGGAAGTTGTCTCCTGCGACGCATTGCTCGTCTACCGCGGGCTGAACATCGGCACCGCCAAGCCGACGAAGGAGGAGATGGGGGGTGTTCCGCACCATCTCATCGACGTTGCCGACCCGCGCGCAAAATTTTCCGTGCACGACTTTGAAACGCTCGCCCTGCCCGTCGTCGAGGACATCCTCGCGCGCGGCAAGACGCCCGTTTTATGCGGCGGAACGGGGTTCTATATGAACGCCATTCTCTTCAAAAGCGGGTTCGGCCATGCCGCGGGGGATGAGGCGGTGCGCAAAAAATATGAGGACTATGCCGCCGCGCACGGCAAAGAGGCGCTGCACGCGCTGCTCTGCGAGCGCGATGCGGAGAGCGCGGAAAAGCTGCATCCCAACGATGTAAAGCGCGTCATCCGCGCGCTGGAGATCCTGGAGCTGACGGGGGAGAAGAAGTCGGCGCAGCGCGATACGCGCGAGCCGCGCTATCCCTTTGAGGCGTTTGCCTTCGACTTTCCGCGCGAGGAGCTGTATGCGCGCATCGGGCGCCGCACACAGGCGATGCTGGACGCAGGGCTCGTCGAAGAAGTCAAGGGTCTGCTTGCAGGCGGGGTGCCGGAGGATGCGCAGTGTATGCAGGGCATCGGCTATAAAGAGGTGGTTGAATGTCTGAAAAATGGCGATTTGCAAAGTACTATGCGTGACATAATACTAAAAAACACACGCAATTACGCCAAACGACAGCTCACATTCTTCAAAAAAATGCCCAATTTGCATTGGTTACAGCCGTCCGATATGCAGACGGCGTTAAAGGAGATTCAGACATTTTTATGACGGTCGAAGAACAGATCGCAGCGGCGGAGCATACGCTCGCGCCCATGTTTGAGCGCATCGACAAGATCGCGCTCTTCAATCAGGAGAAGGTCTTAAAGGCGTTCCGCGAGGAGCGCATCGCGCTTCGGCACTTCGTCCCGACGACGGGCTATGGCTACGGGGACGAGGGGCGGGAGAGCCTCGGCAAGGTGTATGCGCGCGCCTTCGGCGCGGAGCGCGCCGTCGTTTCGCCCGCGCTTTTGAGCGGCACGCACGCACTCACCGTGGCGCTCTTCGGTGTGCTCCGCCCCGGGATGCGCGTTCTATGCGTGAGCGGGACGCCTTACGATACCATCCGCGGCGTCATCCACGGCAAGGGCAACGGCTCGCTTGCCGATTTCAACATCGCCTTTGAGGAGCTTGCGCTCGGCGCGGACGGGAAGATGCAGCTTTCCGCCATCCGCGGTGCGCTCTCCGAACGAAAATACGATATGGTGTACATCCAGCGCTCGCGCGGGTACGAGCTGCGCGACTCCTTTACGGTGGACGAGATCGGCGCTGCCTGCGCTGCCGCACGGGAGAGCGGTTTTGCAGGGTGCATCTTCGTCGACAACTGCTACGGCGAGTTCGTCGAGACGCGCGAGCCCACCGAAGTCGGTGCAGACCTCATCGTCGGCTCGCTCATCAAAAACCCCGGGGGCGGGCTCGCGCCTACGGGCGGCTACATTGCGGGCGGAGCGAAGTATGTGGAGATGTGCGAAAACCGCCTCACCGCGCCCTCCGTCGGCGGGGAAGTCGGCTCGTATGCCTACGGCTACCAACTCTATTTTCAGGGATTTTTCCTCGCACCGCACGTCGTGGCGCAGGCGGTGAAGGGGGCGCTGCTCATCGGCAAGTGCATGGCGCAGTTGGGGTATGAGAATTATCCGTCCGTTGACAGGCTGCCGCCCGACATCACGCGCGCCGTCCGCTTTGAAACGGAGCGTCAGCTCACCGATTTTATCCAATCGGTGCAGGATGTCTCGCCCGTCGATTCCTTCGTCACGCTCGAGGCGTGGGATATGCCCGGGTACGACTGCAAAGTCATCATGGCGGCAGGCACCTTCAATTCGGGCGCGAGCATCGAACTCTCCGCCGATGCGCCCATCCGCAAGCCGTATGTCGCCTATTTCCAGGGCGGGCTCACCTACGAGCACTGCAAGATCGCCGTGCGCGAAATTTTAAAAAAACTTGTCGGCTGAATTCCTCACGCCGCACGACAACACAGAACGGGGATCTGCCTGCGCGCAAAGCCCCGTTCTTTTTTTGCAATGAGGGTTGACAGGCGTAGGGGTTTCCATTATAATAGAGCTGCTCAAAGATAACAGGAGCAACTTAAAAAGATCGGAGGCATTTATGGAACATGAAATTGCCGAGCGCCCCGCCCGTGAAAAGAACGGCTGGGTGATGCTCTTTGTTGTGCTGCTTGTCATCATCGGCGGGCTTGCGCTCTTCTGCGTGGGCGCCGTGTACGTCAACGACGTTCCCGGCTTTGCGTACGGAATGGTCGCAGGGATGCTGCTCTTTGTCATCGGGCTCATCCTTTTGTGCGGCTTCAAGACGCTCCAGCCCAACGAGGCGTACGTCTTTACCCTGTTCGGAAAGTATTACGGTTCGCTCAAGCGGGAGGGCTTTTTCTGGGTGAATCCCTTCTGCGCGGCGGTCAATCCCGCCCGCAGCACGATGGGCTCTGCCAAAAAACTCTCCTTAAAGGCGATGACGCTCAACAACGAAAAGCAGAAAGTCAACGATGAAGAGGGCAATCCCATCGAGATCTCCGTCGTCGTCATCTGGCGCATCGTGAACACGGCGCGCGCGGTGTTCAATGTCGATAATTACATGGCGTATCTCTCCACGCAGTGCGACGCCGCCATCCGTCAGGTGGCAAGGCAGTACCCTTACGACGTCTCCACCAACGGGGATGAGAAGTCGCTGCGCGGTTCCGCGCAGGAGGTGGCGGACATCCTCAAAGGGGAGATCCAGACGCGCACCGAAATGGCGGGCATCGAAATTCTGGAGGCGCGCATCTCCCATCTTGCCTATGCGCCCGAGATCGCGGCGGCGATGTTGCAGCGGCAGCAGGCGTCCGCCATCATTGCGGCGCGGCAGAAGATCGTCGAAGGGGCGGTCTCCATGGTGAAGATGGCGCTCGACAAGCTCTCCGACGAGCATATCGTCGAGCTCGACGACGAAAAGAAGGCGCAGATGGTGAGCAATCTCCTCGTCGTGCTGTGCGGCAACAAGGACGCCCAGCCCGTCGTCAACAGCGGCAGCGTCTGAAATCAGCGGTATGACGTTTGAAGAATACACTTCGTCCGAAAAATTCCGCCGCCACATCAGGCGCCTCGGAATGGGGAAGCGGTTGAGGATCCCATTTCTCATTGCGATCGTGCTCGGCGTCGTTCTGATGGCGCCCGGGCTCATTTGCCGGGGGTTCGTGCCGGACGTGAATTTTTCTTCCGTTGTGAACGGAGTCCTCATTGCGCTGTGCGCGATCGGCGGGGTGCTGATTTTTGTAAGTACCCTTGCGGGCGGCATTTTGAGCGGACGGGACGACAACGGGAGGCGGCAGCCCGTGTACGGCGCGGCGCTCCTTCTCTATGCGCGCGACCACCTCTCGCACGGCGTGGAAGCGGAGAACGGCGTGATCGACTGCGTCATCGAGTGCAGCTTTTTGCCGTCGTCCAAGACCATGACGGGCGCGGCGATGGCGTGTCCGCAGCGGCAGGAGATCAGTCTGGAAGCGTTCGAAGGGACGCTGGAGGCGTCCGATCTCAAAGTGCTCTGTCTCTATGCGGTGTTCGACTATATGGAGCGCACGGCGCTCGCGTTCACCTCTTTTGCGGTCTCGGCGTGCATCAACGCAGAAATGTCCAAAAAACACTTCCTGCTCCGCGGCGGAAAATGGACGTGGTCGGGGCGGTCGTGGAAGTGGCAGTACCGGTATCTGAAGCGCTATGCCCGCCGCAAACGGCTCATCGATGCGTGAGCGCGAACGCGCGGCAAAATAAAACAGGAACAAAAGAGTTTATAAACTTCAAAAGCCGCCCGGAGGGGCGGCTTTGTCGTATGGAATGAAATTTCTGCGTTGTCCGTTCAGCGGAGATTTTGCTGACGGATGCGTGTGTAGCCCTTTTTGGGCTTGGGGCGGAAGAGGTCGAGCTTTCCGCCGAATTTGGAGAGCAGAACGGCGGCGATGATGAGCGCGATGCCCACGCAGATGACGGCGATCGCCCACGCGTCCAGCGTTTCGCTCTTGATGCGCGACCACAGTTCATTGATGGCTTCGTTCGCCTCCTCGCCGTAGTAGTCCATGACGGCGCAGCGGAGCGTCACGTCCTCGGTGGGGTAGTGGGCGTGGAGCTGGCGGGAGCTCGCCTGTTCGCTGTCGGCATAGAAGACGGCGCTGCCCGCCTCCACCGTATCGCCGAAGAAGTAGGAGAGGTCGTAAGAGGTGACGTCCTCCGCGTTCTCATAGTCCGCGGGGTCGACTTCATAGCAGTCCTTGACATAGGAGAGCACTTCCTCGCCCGCGATGACGCCCGAATAGCCGATATAGTACATATTGCGGACGGCGTTCTCGGGCTTGGACATGAAGTTGACGAACGCCTGCGCCGCCTGGCGGTTGGCGCCCTTGGGCATCACCCAGCCGTCAAACCACAAATTGGCGCACTCCTCGGGAATGAAGAAGTTCAAAAGGGTGCTCGCCGTTTCGTTGCCTTCCTCGTCCTCGCCCGCCTCGGCGATGTCCATCGCGTACACCGCGTCCCCGCTCCATGCGAAGTTGAGCCAGATCTTCCCGCTCACGATGTCCGCTTTTCCCGTGTCCGTCTCATAGCCGTAAATGTTCTCGTCCATCTCCCGCATGATCTCTTCCACCTTCGTGATGGTCTCCTCGTCCGTGCGGTTGAGGATGGCGGTGAGCTTTTTGTTGTAGTCGGGATCGCTCTTGTCGAGCGCCTCGATCTCGTCGCGGTACAAAATGGCGAGCGCCACGAAGTAGGAATCGCGCACGTTGTCCTTGGTCGTCACCTTGTTTTGGTACTGTCCGGCGCACATGATGTCCCAGCCGAGCTCCGAAAGTTCCTCTTCTTCGACGTATGCGGGATTATAGGTGAAGCCCGTCACGCCCCACATATAGCCCGCCGCATAGTCCGCCCACGTCGCGTCGTCCGAGGCGTCCGCCTTGTTGATGCGGTTGCTCTCGAACATTTCGCGGATATAGGGGGATACGTTGCGGATGTAGTAGTTCTCCTCGATGGCGGGGTCAAAGAAGCTCTCGTCGTAGGGCTGAAGGTAGTCCTCCGCCGCCAGCTTCATGATCATGTACTCGGAGGGGCACAGCAGGTCGTACTTGTCGCCGAGCTGGAGCTGGTTGTACATATCCTCGTTGGTGCCGAAGGTGGAGTATTCGACGTGGATGGGGGTGGAATAGGTCTCCTCGTACCACGCTTCGAAGTCCTCGATGATGGGGGGCGCGGAACCGTCCTCGTTCACCTCATAGTCGTACTGATAGGAGCCTTCTCCGCCCTCGTCGATGTATTCCTCCCAGTTGAACACGCGCAGGACGACGGTCTCCTCGCCGCTGCATCCCGCAAGGAACAGGAGGGTGGGAAGGGCGGCGACGGCGGCAAGCGCCAGTGCGCCCAGACGTCTTTTCTTCATTTGTTCGCCTCCTTTTTGCGGCCCGCAAGGTTTGCGGATACGGCAACGATGAGGATGATGAGGAAGATGATGGTCGTCAGCGCCCAGAAGGAGGAGAGCGTCTCGGCGGTATGCGCATTGCCGCGGATGGTCGCGTTAAAGACGTACGTCGAGATGGTATCGAACCCCGTGGGGCGGGTGTAGACGGTGACGATATAGTCGTCGAGCGAGAGCGTGATGGCGAGCATGAAGCCCGAGATGATGCCCGGGACGATCTGCGGCAGGATGACTTTGAAGAGCGCCTGCGCGGGCGATGCGCCCAGATCGAGCGCCGCCTCGTAGAGGGAATTGTCCATCTGCTTTAATTTGGGCATGACGGAGAGGATGACGAAGGGGGTGCAGATGACCATGTGTCCCATGAGCAGCGTAAAGTACGATTTGGGCATCCCGAACGTGACAAAGAGAATGGCGAGCGAGAGCGCCGTGACGATCTCCGCATTGATGATGGGGATGCGGGAAACCGCACCCATGGCGGTTTTTACGCGTTTTTTGCTGTAATACATCCCGATGGCGCCCAGCGTTCCCAGCACGGTGGAGAGCGCCGCCGAGGCGAACGCGAGCCCCACGGTGTTGCCGATCATCGTCATCACCTGTTCGTCGCCGAAGAGGTCTTTGTAGTGGTCGAAGGTGAATCCTCCGCCCGTTCCGATGACGTCGGTGTTGATAAAGCTGTACACGGCGAGCAGCAGGATGGGGGCATAGAGCAGCAGGAGCACAAGTCCTATGAACGCCGCCTTCACGCAGCGCAGAGCGATGGTTTTCTTGTTCACAGATTTGCCCCCCTTACCGTTTCATCTTCTTTGAATCCGCCCGTGAGCCAGGTGGAGAGGAACACGACGATGAGCAGGATGAGTGCGACCATCGAGCCCATGTGCCAGTTGGTGCCGAAGTATTCGTAGATAAATTTGCCGATGATGGTGACCTTGGAGTTGCCCAGCATATCGGAGACGACGTAGTTGGTCATGGAGGGCAGGAACACCATCGTGATGCCGCTCATGATGCCCGGCATGGAGAGGGGAACGGTGACGCGCGTAAAGGTCGTCATGCCGCCCGCGCCGAGGTCGGCGCTCGCCTCATACAAGCTCTCGTCGATCTTTAAAAGCGTCGTATAGAGGGGCAGGATCATGAAGGGGAGAAAGTCGTACACCATGCCGAAGATGGTGTTGAAGTAGTTGGCTTCCCCCAGAAGTCCCACCCAGCTCAAGAGCTCGCGGATGGCGTTGATGCGCAGGACAAAGTTGATCCACATGGGCGTCACGAACAGGAGCAGGAGGATGAACTTTTTCTTCATCTTGCTGCGTGCCAGGATGTAGGCAACGGGGTAGGCGATGGCGAGGCAGACCGCCGTCGTGATGAGCGCGATGACGAGCGAGTAGACGATGGTGCTCAACTTGGTGGGGTCGGAGAAGAATTGGATGAAGTTCCCGAAGGAGAGGTGCATCTCCTTGTCCGTAAAGGCGTAAAAGAGGATGACGAGCATCGGGAGCAGCACGAAAAAGACGAGAAAGACGGCGTAGGGGATGCCCAGCATCTTTCTGGAAAAGCGCAGCCTCATTTCTTTTTATCCTCCGCGTGCTTTAAGGAGAGTTTTATTTTCTCCTTGGGAACGATGACCGAGACGCGGTCGTTCTCGTTCCACAGATCGTCGGTGGCGAACACGAAGTCCTCCTCGTCCTCGCCGTCCGTGCGCACGATGAGGCGGTAGTGGTCGCCCTTGTAGATGATGGAGATGATGTGCCCCGTCGTGCCGCCCGCGTCCTCGTCGTCGCTGATGGCGATGTCGGTGAGTCCGATCTCCACCCTGACCTCCGTCCCCGTGAGGTCGAGTTTCTCGCCCGCCGCCGTGACGAGGTAGTCCTCCTCGTCGACGTGGCTGCCGGGATAGAGCTGCGTGACGTCGCATTCAAATTCGCCGTCGGCGAACTCCACCGTGTTGCGCTTGGTGATGACGCCTTCAAACACGTTGGAGGTGTACTTGGGCTTCATGAGGTGGATGCCGTCGGGCGCGATGTCCAGCCCGATGACGTCGCCTTCATTGCGCGATTCCGTGCTCTGGACGACCACCTCGTATTTGCCGACTTCCACCGTGATCTCGTAGTGGATGCCCTTGAAGACGACGGAGATGACCTTCCCTTTGAGCGTTCCCTTGTCGGGCGCGACCATTCTGACGTCCTCGGGGCGCACGACGACGTCCACGGGCTCGTTGCGCTCGAAGTCGTCCACGCAGTCGAAGATCTTGCCGCAGAAGCGCACCTTTTTATCGCCGACCACCGTCCCGTTGAAGATGTTGCTCTCGCCGATGAAGTCGGCGACGAAGGTGTTGGCGGGCTCGTTGTAGATGTCGGCGGGGGTGCCGATCTGCTGGACGACGCCGTCCGCCATGACGACGATGGTGTCCGACATGGTGAGCGCCTCCTCCTGGTCGTGCGTGACGTAGATAAAGGTGATGCCGAGGCGCTTGTGCATGGCTTTGAGCTCGATCTGCATCTCCTTGCGCATCTTGAGGTCGAGCGCGCCGAGCGGCTCGTCGAGCAGGAGGATCTCCGGCTCGTTCACGATGGCGCGCGCGATGGCGACGCGCTGCTGCTGTCCGCCCGAGAGCGTGGAGATGGAGCGCTTTTCAAAGCCCTCGAGGTCGACGAGTTCGAGCGCCTTCTCCACCTTGGCGGCGATCTCCTTTTTGGAGAGCTTCTCCTTTTTGGAATACTCCTCGCCCGCGGCGTTGCGGTAGGTGTTGAGCACCCGCTTGTTTTTCAGCCCGAAAGCGATGTTCTCAAACACATTGAGATGGGGAAAGAGCGCATAGCGCTGGAACACGGTATTGACGGGGCGTTTGTTGGGCGGAAGGGTGGAGATGTCCTTGCCGCTCAAAAGAATTTTCCCGCTCGTCGGAAGGTCGAAGCCCGCGATCATGCGCAGCGTCGTCGTCTTGCCGCAGCCCGAGGGGCCGAGGAAGGTGATGAACTCCCCGCGGTTGACGTAGAAGCTCACGTTGTCGATGACGAGGTTGTCGTCGAAGTACTTGGTGACGTTTTGCAATTCGATGATGTGTTCTGCCATGGTTTTTCCTTATCGAATGAGATTTTTCAGAAGTTGGGAGGGGTGGAGACCCACAAGAATTTGGCGCGGCCCTTGCCCTTGTTGAGGATGCGGTGCTCGCGGCTTGCCGTAAAGTAAAAACTTTCGCCCTTCTTTGCGATGTGCGCCTTGCCGCCCACGACGATGGCGATGCGCCCTTCTAGCACGAAGCCGAACTCCTCGCCGTCGTGCGGGAAGTCGACGGGTGCTGCGGCGTCGGGTGCAAGCTCCACGAGGACGGGTTCCATCATGTTCTTCTGGGCGTTGGGGATGACCCAGTTCCAGATCATGCCGTCCGACTGCTTTTCGATGTACTCCTCCTGCGAAAAGACGATCTTCTCCTCCGCGTCCTCGCGGAAGAAGTCGGAGAGGTTGCTCCCGAGCGCGTTTAAAATGTCGGTGAGGGTGGCAATGGAGGGGCTCGTGAGGTCGTTCTCGAGCTGGGAGATGTATCCCTTCGTCAGTTCGCACCGGTCGGCGAGTTCCCCCTGGGTGAGATTGTACTGTTGGCGCAGGTCGCGGATCTTTCTGCCGAGCTGCATAAAACACTCCTTTTGTCTTGTTATACTAAACTTTTTGTCACGGGAAAATCAACTCTCGCAAAATTAAACGCAAAGTTTAATAAAAATAAACCAACGGATGGTATCATAATATATTTAATGGAGAATGTCAACTGTTTGAAGCACTTTTTTTCGGAAAATATAAAAAAATTCCCCGCCCGTACTGATATGCACCCCAAAAGTTGGACAGACTTTTGGAGGTGCATATTTTATGGCAAAAAAAGGAAGTAAGCAGAAAA
>CALVTL010000024.1 GCA_944362555.1 uncultured Clostridia bacterium | reverse complement strand
AGCCTTATTTTGTCGAAGGCGACGAGCCCATGGCAATGCACAAGAAGATGGCGGAAACGCTCGACAAGTGCATCAAGGAGATCAAGGAGATCCAGAGAAAGGCACGCGAAGAGGGCGTGACCGAACGTCCTTTCTGGCCCATGATCGTCCTGCGCACCCCCAAGGGCTGGACGGGCCCCAAGGTCGTGGACGGCAAGCACATCGAAGGCAGCTACCGTGCGCACCAGGTGCCCATCACGATGGAGAAGCCCGAGCATCTCGAACTGCTCAAAGAGTGGCTGCTCTCCTATAAGCCCGAGGAACTCTTCACCGAGGACTACAAGTTAAAGCCCGAACTCAAGGCGCTCGCGCCCACGGGGGACAGGCGTATGTCGGCGAACCCGCACACCAACGGCGGCAAGCTCTTGAAGGATCTGCGCCTGCCCGACTTCACCAAGTACGGCGTCAAGATGGACGCGCCCGGCACCGTGAAGGCGCAGGATATGCTCGAACTCGGAAAGTATATCCGCGACGTCCTGAAGCTCAACGAGGAGAGCCGCAACTTCCGTATGTTCGGCCCCGATGAGTCGATGTCCAACCGTATGTATGCGGCGTTTGAAGTTTCCTCCCGTCCCTTCGAGGCGAAGATCTACGACAAAGCCGCGCCCGAGGACTGCGTGTACGTCGAGGACGACAACGTGGCGCCCGCGGGACGCATCATGGACGCATACCTCTCCGAGCACATGTGCGAGGGCTGGCTGGAAGGCTATATCTTAACGGGCCGCCACGGCTTCTTCGCCTCCTATGAGTCCTTCATCCGTATCGTGGACTCCATGGTGTCCCAGCACGCGAAGTGGCTGAAGGTCACCAACGAGCTGCCCTGGAGACAGGACATCTCCTCGCTCAACCTCATCTTAACGTCCAACGTCTGGCAGCAGGACCACAACGGCTTCACCCACCAGGATCCCGGATTCCTCGATCACGTCACCTGCAAGAAGGCAGACGTCATCCGCTGCTATCTGCCGCCGGATACCAACTGCCTCCTGTCCTGCTTCGACCACTGCGTCAAGAGCAAGGGCTATGTCAACGTCATCGTTGCCAGCAAGCACCCGACCTATCAGTGGCTGACGATGGACCAGGCGGTCAAGCACTGCACGCAGGGCATCGGCGTCTGGCCTTGGGCGTCCAACGACGCAGGCGAAGAGCCCGACCTCGTCATGGCTTGCTGCGGCGATACGCCCACCGTGGAGGCGCTCGCTGCGACGACCATCCTGCGCGACTATATGCCCGATCTTAAGATCCGTTTCGTCAACGTGGTCGACCTCATGAAGCTCGACTCGCACGAGAACCATCCCCACGGTCTGCGCGACAGCGCGTTCGACGCCATCTTCACCAAGGATAAGCCCGTCATCTTCGTGTATCACGGCTATCCCAAGCTCATCCACGAGCTCACCTACACCCGCCACAACCGCAACATCAAGGTGTTCGGTTACATGGAGGAGGGCACCATCACGACGGGATTCGATATGCGCGTCCAGAACCATATCGACCGTTTCCACCTCGTCCGCGAGGCGATGATGAGCCTGCCGCAGCTCGGGAACAAGGGTTCCTTCCTTGTGCAGATGATGAACGACAAGCTCGTCGAGCACCGCAACTACATCGCGGAGTACGGCGAAGATCTGCCCGAGATCCAGAATTGGAAGTGGCATACGCCCGAACAGAAGTAAACAGAGTGCGGCGTGCCGCACCGCGTGGAACGCCCGCAGTTCGCTGCGGGCGTTTCCTGTGCGCGGGCACCCTTTGCGGCGCCCGTTGCGGCGCGTTCCGCAGCACCTTCCGCGTGGAAAAAAGTTGCAAAAAAAGTGAAATAATTTTGATTTTGCTATTGAATTTTTCCACGTTTTCATTTATAATAGAGATATGCAGAATACGATGCAAAAAACTGTCTTGGGGGTAATCATGCAAAGCAACGCGAAAGAATGTATTGAGAGCGGGCGTACCGCGCTCGGCATCGAATTTGGCTCCACGCGCATCAAGGCGATCCTCGTGGACGAGAAGAACACGCCCATCGCATCGGGCAGCCACGAATGGGAGAACCGTCACGACAACGGCATCTGGACGTACACGCTGGACGACATCCGCCTGGGCATTCAGGACTGCTACGCGCAGCTCGCTGCCGACGTCAAGGAAAAGTACGGCGTCACGCTCACCACGCTGGGCGCGCTGGGCATCTCCGCCATGATGCACGGCTACATGGTCTTTGACAAGCGCGATAAGCTGCTCGTTCCCTTCCGCACCTGGCGCAACAACACGGCGGAGGCGGCGGGGGAGAAGCTCACCGAACTCTTCAACTATCACATTCCCGCCCGCTGGTCCATCGCCCACCTCTATCAGGCGATCTTAAACGGCGAGACGCACGTCAAGGACATCGTGTTCCAGACGACGCTCGAGGGCTACGTCCACTGGATGCTCACGGGGCAGAAGGTGCTCGGCATCGGCGAGGCGTCGGGAATGTTCCCCGTCGATACCAAGACCAAACAGTACGACAAGAAGATGCTCGACAAGTTCAACAACCTTGTCGCGGGGCGGGTGCCCTTCAAGGTGGAGGACATCCTGCCGAAAATTTTGCTTGCGGGCGAGGACGCGGGCAAACTCACGCCCGAGGGCGCAAAGTTTCTCGACCCCACGGGCAACCTGCAGCCCGGCGTGCCGCTCTGCCCGCCCGAGGGCGACGCGGGCACGGGCATGGTCGCCACCAACGCCATCAAAAAGCGCACGGGCAACGTGTCGGCGGGCACCTCCGTCTTTGCGATGATCGTGCTCGAAAAGCCGCTCTCCAAGCCCTATCCCGAGATCGACCTCGTCACTACGCCCGTCGGCGACCTCGTCGGCATGGTGCACTGCAACAACTGCACGTCGGACATCAACGGCTGGGTCAATCTGTTCGGTGAATTTGCCAAGCTCGCGGGCGTGGACATCCCCAAGTGGAAGCTCTACGATATGCTCTACTTTGAATCGGAGAAGGGGGACAAGGACTGCGGCGGGCTGCTCGCCTACAACTACGTCTCCAACGAACACGTTACCAAAGTGGAGAAGGGGCGTCCGCTCTTCGTGCGCACGGCGGAGGGGAAATTCAACCTCGCCAACTTCATGCGCACCCACCTCTTCGCGGCGTTCGGCGCCCTCAAAGTGGGGTGCGACATCATGCTCAAAGAGGAGGGCGTGGGGCTTGACCGCATCACGGGTCACGGCGGGCTCTTCAAGACGGAGCGCGTCGGGCAGAGCTATCTCGCCGCAGCCATCAACGCACCCGTCACCGTCATGAAGACGGCGGGCGAGGGCGGCGCATGGGGCATGGCGATCCTCGCCAATTACCTCATCACGAAAAATGAGGGCGAATCGCTCGAAGAGTACCTCGATGAGCGCGTGTTCGCGGGACAGGAGGGCGTCACGCTTGCGCCCGATCCCGCCGACGTCGCGGGCTTCGAGGAGTACAAAAAGCGCTACGTCGCGGGGCTGCCCATCGTGCGCGAGGCGACCCGCTCGTTAAAATACTGATCTTATATCCGGAGGGAAGAAAACTATGTTGGAAGCATTGAAGGAAAAGGTGCTCAAAGCAAACCTTGACCTCGTCAAGAACAAGCTCGTGCTCTTCACCTGGGGCAATGTCTCTCAGATCGACAGGGCGAGCGGGCTTGTCGTCATCAAGCCTTCTGGCGTCGAGTACGACGACATGAAGGCGGAGGATATGGTGGTCGTCGACCTCAACGGCAAGGTGGTGGAGGGCGATCTGCGCCCTTCGTCCGATACGCCCACGCATATCGAGTTCTACAAGGCGTTCCCCGACATCGGCGGCGTGACGCACACGCACTCCACGTTCGCGACTGCCTGGGCGCAGGCGGGGCGCAGCATCCCCTTCTACGGGACGACGCACGCCGACTATTTCTACGGCGACATCCCCTGCGCGCGCTCGCTGACCAAAGAGGAGATCGAGGGTGAGTACGAGAAGAACACGGGGCTTGCCATCATCGAAAAGTTCAGGAATGACAACATCAAGCCCCTGGAAGTGCCCGGCGTGCTCATCAAGAGCCACGGCGTGTTCTCCTTCGGCAAGGACGGCGACAACGCCGTCTACAACGCGACGGTCATCGAGGAGGTCGCCAAGATGGCGTTCCTCACCGAGCACATCAACCCCGACGTCACCCGCGCCGATCAGTTCATGATGGACAAGCACTATCTGCGCAAGCACGGCAAAAACGCCTATTACGGGCAGACCAAAAAGAAATAAGACCCCGCACCCGACGGCTTCGGGAATCAAAACATTATCAAGGAATGAGGTAATATTATGAAACAGCTCAAAAAGATGAAAGATTATGTCGTGTACTGGCTCACGGGTTCGCAGACGCTCTACGGCGACGACGTCCTCGCGCACGTCGCGCAGCACTCCGAGGAGATGGCGAATTACGTCAACTCCAAGATGCCCGTCACCGTCAAATATCTCACGACGTGCAAATCGTCCGACGAGATCGTCGCGGCGGTGAAAAAGGTCAACGCGGACGACAACTGCATCGGTATCATCACCTGGTGCCACACCTTCTCGCCCGCAAAAATGTGGATCAAGGGCTTGAAGCTCCTGCAAAAGCCCATGTGCCACTTCGCCACGCAGTACAATGAAAAGCTGCCTTACGACACCATCGACATGGACTTCATGAACGAGAACCAGGCTGCCCACGGCGACAGGGAGTTCGGCTACATCGTCACCCGTCTGCGCATGGACAACAAGGTGGTTGTCGGCTACTATAAGGACGAGGAGGCGCTCGCGCAGCTCGCGTCCTGGTGCAAGGTCGCCGCAGGCTACGCCTTCTCCAAGAACGTCAAAGTGTGCCGCTTCTCCGACAATATGCGCGACGTCGCCGTCACCGAGGGTGACAAGGTGGAGGCGCACATCGAGCTCGGCTGGCAGGTGGACTACTATCCCGTCGGCGATCTTGTGGACTATATCGACAAGGTCACGGACAAGGAAGTGGACGCCATGATGGCGGAGTACGACAAGAAGTATACGATGGGCACCAAGCGCATCGACGTCGTCCGCGAGCAGGCGAAGTACGAGATCGCCATCGACAAGTTCTGTGAGGAGAAGGGCGACTATCTCGGCATCGTCGATCACTTCGGTTCCCTTCACGGCATGAACCAGCTCCCCGGGCTCGCCATTCAGGACCTGCAGGGCAAGGGCTACGGCTTCGGCGCGGAGGGTGACTGGAAGATCGCCGCGCTCGGCGCCGTCATGCAGTACATGGCGGGTGAAACGGGCACGGGTCTCATGGAGGACTACACCTACGACCTTGCCGACGGGCTCTGCCTCGGCGCGCACATGCTGGAGGTCTCGCCCCAGTTCGCGGCGACCAAGCCCCAGATCCAGGTGCATCCTCTGGGCATCGGCGGAAAGTCCGATCCCGCGCGCCTCGTGTTCGAGGGCATCGAAGCGCCCGAAGCCATCGCCGTCTCCATGGTGGATATGGGCGACAGGCTGCGCCTCATCGTGCAGAAGATCGAGCTCGTGAAGTATCCGCACAAGATGCCCAACCTTCCCGTGGCGGGCTGTATGTGGAAGTATCAGCCCAACTTCAAAGACGGCGTTGCGGCATGGATCTATGCGGGCGGCGCGCACCACACGGTCGTCTCCTCCAAGATCACGGTGCAGGAGATGGTGGACCTCGGCAATATGTGGGGCATCGAGGTCGTCGTCATCGACGAGAACACCAAGATCGAAGAGTTCAAAAAGCAGCTCATGTGGTCGGACGTCATCTGGAAGCGCAAATAACTTCGGTTGAACGGGCGGGGCGGTACGGCGTACCGCCCCGTATTTTGTGAGGCGAAATGTTTTTTGAAAAATATCTGTTCGGCGATACCGCCGTATACTTTGCAGAGTGCCCCGTCGAGGGGCACGACGGCAAGACAACCGTCGGGCTTGCCGTCTATCCCAAGGACGTAAAAGTCGATCCCGCGCGCCTTTGCTGCGACAGCCTCGTGCAGGTCGCCTTCACGGGGGACGAGGGGCTCATCGACTACACGCGCGGCGTGACGATGCGCAACCGCGCGGCGACCCTCGTCGCGGTGGAGTCGCAGGCGGCAGACGAGAGGGGGGTGACGACGCTGCTTTCGGACGGGCGCGGCAACCTCTACACGCACGTTCTGCAATATAATAAGGATACCCGCGTGTTCACGTCCTATCTCGTCTACGAGAACGCCACGGGCGAGGAGCGCACGCTGGAGATGCTCGCGAGCCTCTCGTTGAGCGGCATCACGGCGCCCTCGGGCGGCGCCGTCTCCACCGTCGGGCTGCGGCTCGTGCGCATGACGAGCGCGTGGAGCCGCGAGTGCCGCTTAAAGACGGAGTCCTTCTCGCAGCTCGGGCTGGATATGAGCTGGGCGCGCTACGGCGTCAAGGTGGAAAAGTGGGGCGAGGTTGGCAGTATGCCCAACCGCGGCTACTATCCCTTCGCCGCCATCGAGGACGAACGGGCGGGCGTGCTGTGGGCGGCGCAGACGGAGGCGCCCTATTCCTGGCAGATGGAGGTGTACGAGGAAAAGGAGAGCTGCGCCTTCTCCTGCGGCATAGGGGACTACGAATTTGCCCATTGGCGCAAAAAGATCCCCGCAGGTGCGACTTTTACGACGCCGAAGGCGTTTTTCACCGTCCTGCGCGGCGGACTTACGGACGCCTGCAACGCCCTCGTGCACGAGCAGGACGCCCGCCTCGAGGTGCCGGAGAGCGAAGAAGAGCTCCCCGTCTTATTCAATGAATACTGCACGACGTGGGGCGTGCCGTCGGAGGAGAACATCCGCGCCATTTTGCAGGCGGTAAAGCCCTTCGGCATCGGCTATTTCGTCATCGACGCCGGCTGGTACAAGCCGGACGACAAGGGCTGGTGTAACGCCATCGGCGATTGGAAGGAGAGCGCCGCCCTCTTTCCGCACGGCGTGAAGGCGGTCGCCAACGCCATCCGCGCCGAGGGCATGGTGCCCGGCGTCTGGTTCGAGTTTGAAAACGCGGGGCGCGATTCGGAGGTGTTCTATCGGGATGTCCTCTTTCTGACGCGCGATGGCTACACCATCACCAACAAAAACCGCCGCTTCTTCGACCTCCGCAAGGAGGAAGTCAAAGCGTATCTCTCCGAGCGTATGATCGATTTTCTCGTGAAGAACGGGTTCGGGTATATCAAGATCGACTATAACGACGCCTACGGCATCGGCGCGGACGGGGCGGAGAGCCTCGGCGAGGGCGGGCGGCAGGTCGCGGAGGAGAGCCTTCTGTGGCTCAAACGCATCCAGGACGCCGTGGACGGGATGGTCATCGAAAACTGTTCCTCGGGCGGCAGCCGCATCGAGCCCATGCGCATGAACATGGTCTCCATGTGCTCCTTCTCGGACGCGCACGAATGCGCGGAGATCCCCTTCGTCGCGGCGAACGTCTCGCGCGTCATCCCCGCAAGGCAGTCGCAGATCTGGGTGGTGCTGCGCGGGAAGGATACGCCCTCGCGCACCGTCTATTCGCTGTGCGCCGCCATGATGGGGCGGGTGTGCCTCTCGGGCGACGTGCTCATGATGCCGCCCGAAAAGACGCAGCTCATCTGCGAGGGGCTTGCGTTTTACCGCGCCGTGCGTGCAATCGTGGCGAAGGGGGACATCGTGAACATCGACTGCAACGTCGAATACTACCGCGCCCCCTGCGGCAGGCAGATCTACGAAAAGCAGCTCGGAAGCGAGCGTCTCGTGCTCGTCCATGCGCTCAACTCGCGCGAGGAGGTGTGCGTTCCCGCCGCAGGCTGGCGGCTCGCGCGCGCCTTCTGCGACCTTCCCTACCGCATGGAGGACGGCGTTCTTCGCATCGGCTGCAAGGAGGAAGGGTCGGACGGCGGCACACTCTTCCGCGCGGGTGCCTTCCTTCTCCAAAAAGAACAATAATTTTGCGGGCGGGGATTGACATTCCCGCCCGTTTTCTCTATAATAGAGGAAAGGGCGCGCGCTGCGCCCGTTCGCCCGTTCTGCCCGCATGGCCCGCAAGGGAGCGGCGGCATCCTGCCGTATGACGGCGGGGCAGGCGGGACAAATTATACTTGGGGATACAAATGAAAGATCGGCAGTTAAAGGACGTCCTCGCCGCGCGGGGACAGCAGCACGTCCTCCGATGGTGGGACGAATTGGACGATGCGGGAAAAGAGAAGCTCTCGGAGCAGATCTCCCGCGTCGATTGGAGTTTGTTGGAGCTTGTCTCCCATCCCGAGCGTGCGCGCGGGAACATCGCGCCCATCGACGGGCTGGATATGGAGGAGATCGCGGCGCGCCGTGAAGAGTTTTTCGCCATCGGCAAAGAGGCGATGCGCGCGGGCAAAGTCGCCGCCGTGCTGCTCGCGGGCGGACAGGGCACCCGCCTCGGGAGTGACGCGCCCAAGGGCACTTATAACGTCGGCGTCACGCGCCCGCTGTTTATCTTCGAGCAGCTCATCCGTAACCTTACGGACGCGGTGTCGGAGTGCGGCGGCAGCGTCCCGCTCTACGTCATGACGAGCGAGGCGAACGACGAGGCGACGCGCGCCTTCTTTGCAGAACATGATTATTTCGGTTATCCCGAAAAGGACGTCGCCTTCTTCCGTCAGGAAATGGCACCCGCCGTGGGATTTGACGGAAAGCTTCTGCTCTCCGCCAAGGACAGTCTCGCCCTTTCCCCCAACGGGAACGGGGGCTGGTATTCCTCCTTCCTGCGCGCGGGGCTGGGTGCGGACGCCGAGCGGCGGGGCGTGGAGTGGTTCAACGTTTTTGCGGTAGACAACGTCTTGCAGCGCATCGCCGACCCCGTGTTCGTGGGTGCGACCATTGCGAGCGGCAGGGCGTCGGGCGCCAAGTATGTGCGCAAGGCGTATCCCGAGGAGCGCGTCGGCGTGCTCTGTCTGGAGGACGGTCTGCCCTCCGTCATCGAATACTATGAATTGAGCGAGGAGATGGCGAACCTGCGCGACGGGGCGGGGCGGCTCGTCTATGCCGACGGCGTCATCCTCAACTATCTCTTCTGCGCAAAAACGCTGCGCGAGATCGTCGATGCCCGCCTTCCCGTCCATGTCGCAAGAAAAAAAGTGCCGTATCTTAACGAGGAGGGCGTGCTCGTCACGCCCGAGAGGGAGAACGGCTGCAAGTTTGAAACGCTCATTCTCGACATGGTGCGCTGTGCGGGGAGCTGCCTTCCCTTCGAGGTGGAGCGCTCGCGCGAGTTTGCGCCCATCAAGAACAGAACGGGCACGGACAGCGTGGACACGGCGCGCGAACTTCTGGAAAAGAACGGAGTAACATTATAATGGATAATGAAGTCAGCAAGGAGACGGCGGAGTTTTTGACGCAGCTCGTCCGCCTCAACGCCACCATGAAGGAGCTGTTCTCCTCGGGAAACGTCATGCTCTTTCCGGAGATGAACGACGCCATCAAAAGGATGCACGCCGTGCAGCACGGCAGCAAGGACAAGGTCCTGGAGGCGCTCGATCCCGAGTGCGTCGTCATCTACGGCAATTTCGATATGATCGTCAAGGTGCTGCGCACGACGGAGGACGGCGTCATCGACGCGGGCGCACAGCAGGCGATCAACAAGTTTCTGCACAACATCGACGAGGCGGCAGTCAACATTGCCGCCGCCGTCGGATTGGTGTAAAACTCTGTCCCGCGTGGATATTTTCAGAAAATGCGACCTTTCTCGGAGGCAATCAACGTGAAAAAAATCAAAATTTTCGCCGACGCGAATCTGGTGATCGGCGACATCGATAAGCACCTCTTCGGCTCGTTTCTGGAGCATCTCGGCAGAGCCGTCTACGAGGGCATCTATGAGCCCGGGCATCCCGCGGCAGACAAAGACGGCTTCCGCACCGATGTCATCGCCCTCATCAGAGAGCTGGGCGTGCCCATCGTCCGCTACCCGGGCGGCAATTTTCTTTCGGGGTACAACTGGCGGGACGGCGTCGGCCCGCGCGAGAAGCGCCCCGTCCGTCTCGACCTTGCGTGGTTCTCCACGGAGAGCAACGAGTTCGGCACCGACGAGTTCATGAAGTGGTGCCGCATTGCGGGCGTTGAGCCCATGATGGCGGTAAATATGGGCACGGGTACGATTTCCGACGCCGCGCAGCTCGTCGAATACTGCAATCATCCGGGCGGAACGACCATCTCGGAGATGCGCCGCGCGAACGGCGCGGACGCGCCCTATAACGTCAGGTATTGGTGCATCGGCAACGAGATGGACGGCCCCTGGCAGATCGGGCACCTCTCCGCCGACGAATACGGCAAAAAGGCGCTCGAAGCTGCCAAAGTCATGCGCTGGACGAACGGCGAAATGGACGGCAGGGCGGGCGCGAACGGAAAGCTCAAGCTCATCGTCTCCGGCTCTTCCAACCATGAGATGCCCACCTTCCCCGAGTGGGACAGAGTCGTCCTCGAACACACCTACCGCGAGGCGGACCTTCTCTCCATGCACCGCTACTATATGTACAGCGCCGCCCGCAAGCGCCCGCTCGAGGACTTTCTGGGCAGCGCGGACGATATGGCGGAGTACATCGGCACGCTCAAAGCGACCATCGAGTATGTGCGTGCCAAGGAGCGCTCCAAGAAACGCGTGGGCATCTCCTTCGACGAATGGAACATCTGGACGGTCACGGCGCCCCGCACGGAGCCGCTCTGGAAGCGCGCTCCTCATCTTCTGGAGGATGTGTACACCTTCCAGGACGCGCTCGTCTTTGCGGGGCTCATGAACACGCTGCTCAACAACTGCGACGCGGTGCGCGCCGCCTGCCTTGCGCAGCTCGTCAACGTCATCGCGCCCATCATGACCAAGAAGGGGGGCGGCGTCGTCCGTCAGACCTCCTTCTATCCCTTCCGCACCATCGCGGGCAATGCGAGCGGGGACACCGTGCGCGCCATCTCCGATTCGGACACCTTCGAGAATATGTTTGGCAGCGCGCGCTACATCAACGAGGCGGTCACGCACGACGCGAAAAAGCGCGAGGTGTGCGTCTCCCTTTGCAACTATGCGCAGGAGTCGCGCGAAGTTTCGCTCGAACTGCGCTCTTTCGGCGACCTGCGCGCGGCGGAGTACCTCGAAATGACCTCCCCCGACCTGTTCGCCGTCAACACGTTCGACGCGCCCGAGACGGTCGTTCCGCACGCGCGGGAGCTGCCCGAGGTGAAGAATGGCTCGCGTGCCGCGCTTAAGCTCCCCGCCATGAGCTGGAGCTTTCTGAAGTTCGTCTATTGAGGTTAAACCATGGCAAGAAATGCAAGAAGGGCGGCGAGAGCCGCCGAGCGCGCCGCCAAAAAGCATCCCAAATTGGTGCTCGGCGTCATCCTCTTTCTCGTGATCGTCATCGCCGTGTGCGCCTGTCTGTACTTTTTCGTGTTCAAGGAGGAGGTGGATAACTTCCTCGCGGGGCTGAAAAAGCCGTCCGGCACGGACGGCACGGGCACGGAGATCGCTGCCGGAGACCTTGCGGAGATCTCCTCCGCCGATCTGTCCATCCACTTCATCGCTCCCGCCGTCAAGGCGAGCGGAGACAGTGCGCTCATCAAAGTGGGGGATACCGAAGTGCTCATCGATGCGGGGCCCACGCAGGGCAACGTGACAGAGATCAAAGAGTATCTCGACGAATATTGCACGGACGGCGTGCTCGAATACGTCATTGTGACCCACGCCGATACCGACCATATCGCAGGCATGGTGGGAACGAGCTCGGGCGGAAGTTATAACGGGATCTTATACAGCTACGACATCGGCACCGTCATCACATTTGACAAAACGGATAAGAAATTGGAAACGGCGGCGGGCAATCCCACGTTGTATGCGCGCTATCTGACGGCATTGGAGTATGCCGAAGAGCAGGGCGCGGACGTCTATACGGGGCTGCAATGCTGGAACGGTGAGGACGGCGCGCAGCGTACATATTATCTCGATGAGGCGCAGACCGTCTCCATGAACATCCTCTACAATTATTTTTATGAACATGATTCATCGGATGAAAATAATTATTCCGTGTGTATGCTCCTGACGCAGGAGTTGGAGGGCGGCAAGGAGAACAACTACCTCTTTACGGGCGACCTTGAAGAAAAGGGTGAGGAATACCTCGTGGAGTATAACGAGCTCCCGCACGTTGTTTTGTACAAGGCGGGACACCACGGAAGCAAGACGTCCTCCAACGACGTTCTGTTGAAGGCGATCACGCCCGAATACGTCGCCGTGTGCTGCTGCGCGGGTTACAATGAGTACGGCGCGGCGGAAGAGAACGTGTTTCCCACGCAGGCATTTATCGACCGTATCTCCGGCTATACCGAAAAGGTGTACGTCACCATCATGTGGGACGAGGAGACGGATGGCTATAAGCAGATGAACGGCGACATTGTGTTCTATTACGGTGCGGGCGAGGGAGAGGCGCAAAAGAGCTTAAAGCTCTGGTGCTCCAACAATACGACCATCCTGAAGGACACCGAGTGGTTCCAAAAAAACCGCACCTGGGGCGGGGATTAGCATGGAGATCACCGCCATCACGCCGCAAAAGCACGACGCAAAGCGCTGCAATATCGAAGTGGACGGCAGGTTCTTTTGCGGGATGCAGCTCCTCACCGTCATGGAGCACCGCCTCAAAGTGGGGAGTATCGTCACGGAGGAGGAGCTCTCCGCCCTGCAGCTTGAAGGCGAAAAGCAGACGGCGCTCGACAAGGCGCTCACCCATATCTCCGCCTCCATGAAGACGGAGAAGGACGTGCGCGATTTCCTGCGCCGCAAGGGGTATTTGCAGGAAGTCAGCGACTATGTCGTAGAGAAGATGAAGGGGTACGGCTACCTCGACGACGAGGCGTATGCGCGCGCCTACGCCGAGAGCGCGGGCAAGTGCAAGGGCAGCCGCCTCATCCGCATGGAGCTCAAACGCAAGGGCATTCCCGAGAGCGCGCTCGCGGCGCTCCCCGAGCGGGACGAGCGCGGGGCGGCAGCGGAGGTCCTTCAAAAGTATCTGCGCGGCAAGGAGCAGGACGTAAAGACGCTGCGCAAGGCGTATGCCCATCTTATTTCCAAGGGGTTCGATCACGACACCGCGCGCGCCGCGCTGGAAGAGATGCGGGGCGCGTGGGAGGAGGAAGAGTGAAGTACGCATTTTCCAATGAACAGATGCGCCGCGCCGATGCGGCGACCATCGCTGCGGGAACGCCCTCCGCGGAGCTCATGGAGCGCGCGGGGAGCGCGCTTGCCCGCGCCGTCGCAAAGGCGATGGAGCAAAAGGGCGTCTCCGACGCCTTGTTCGTGTGCGGCGGCGGCAACAACGGCGGCGACGGCTTTGTGGCTGCCCGCATTCTTTCGGAGGCGGGCGAGGACGTGAGCGTGCTCTGCCTCGCCGAAAAGTTCTCCCCCGATTGCGCCGCCATGCGCGAAAAATACCGCGGGGAAGTGCTCGGGCGCATACCGCGCCGCAGATACGGCGTCGTTGTCGACTGCCTGTTTGGAACGGGCATCTCCCGCCCCGTGGAGGGCGAGGGGAAGGCGCTCGTCGACTTTATCAACGGCTGCGGCGCATATGTTGTCGCCTGCGATCTTCCGAGCGGGCTTTTGGAGTGCGGCATTGCGCCCGAGGTGTGCGTGCGCGCCGACGAAACGCTCTCGATGGGGCAGCTCAAACGCGCGCTCATCATGGCGGACGGCGTGGACTGCGCCGGGAAGGTGTCGGTCGCCGACATCGGCATTTACGCCGAGGAGCGCGGCGCCGAAGTGTGGGAGGCGGCGGACGTCAAAAAACTCTTCCCCAAGCGTCTCTCCAACACGCACAAAGGAAGTTACGGCGCGGCGTGCATCCTCGCGGGCGGGGCGTACAGCGGTGCGGCGTTCCTCGCCGCGGGCGCCTGCCTGAAATCGGGCGCGGGGTATACCAAGCTCTGCGTCACCGAGCCGCTCTTTTCGGGTGCGGTCGGAAAGCTCCCCGCCGTCATCCTGCGCAAATT
This sequence comes from uncultured Clostridia bacterium, assembly GCA_944362555.1. Classification (GTDB taxonomy): domain Bacteria; phylum Bacillota; class Clostridia; order Christensenellales; family Borkfalkiaceae; genus Gallimonas. Next base: position 11,660 of record CALVTL010000024.1, on the reverse strand, counting down.
TACGGCGATCGACGGCGACATCCTCGCCTCCGACTGCATCGCGGCGGGCATGGGCGCGGGGGTTTCCGAACAGCTCTACGTCCATCTTGCGCAGCTTCTGGAGGCGTACACGGGCACGCTCGTGCTCGATGCGGACGCGCTCAACACGCTGGCGGCGTACGGAACGGAGGTGCTCGACAAAAAGTCGTGCAAGGTCATTTTAACGCCGCACCCCAAGGAGTTCGCCCGCCTCGTCGGAAAGCCGTGCGCCGAGGTGCTGGCGGACGCCGTGGGGGAGGCAAAGGCGTTTGCCGCGCTGCGCGGCGTCACCGTCATTCTGAAAAATAACCGCTCCGTCATCACGGACGGCGAGCGCGTCGCCATCAATCCGACGGGCTCGCCCGCGCTTGCCAAAGGGGGGAGCGGCGACGTCCTCTCGGGTCTGCTTGCGGGCATCTGCGCGCGGGGCGTCGCGCCCTTTGATGCGGCTTGTGCGGCGAGCTGGCTGCTCGGAAAGGCGGGGGAGCTTGCGGCGCAGGCGATGGGGGAATACGCTCCCGACCCGACGGATACCATCCGTTTCCTGCCCGACGCCATGCGTTCGCTCTGAACATCGTTTTACAAAATAAAGTGAAAAAATCCCCCTTCGCGGGGGATTTTTGGCATTCTTCATGGTACTATGCGTGACATAATAGTGTGTTTTTGCCCCAAAACCCCTTCACGCTTCCCGCCCGAAGGTGCGGATGAGCACTGCGGCAAAGAGCAGCAGACTTCCGGCGACGAGGTAGTAGACGGGGAAAAACACATATAAACTCATGAGGAGCAGCCCTGCGCCGCTCACAAAAAAGGGGTAGGCGTTGTGGCGGGAAAAGGCGCGTTTGAGCGCCGTTTTTGCGCTTCTGCGCGGCAGCTCGCCGCAGATGAGGGGCGCGGGCATCGTGTCCGTTCTGCGGAAGAGTTCGTACACTTCCTCGCCGCGCATGGCGCTCCTTCCGAAGGCGCGCAGCAACCCTTCCGCTTCGGGGGAGAGGGCGTTGCAGACGAGCAGGAAGGGACGCTCCTTGTAGGTTTTCAGCAGCCGCGCGACGGTGTCCGCCGAGAGGGGCTGCATGGCAAAGACGGGCACGACGATCGTGCCGTCCGCTGCAAGCGCGTCGCCCTCGCAGTGCGCGTCCTTCCCGTCCGCGCAGATTGCCGCAAGCAGCGCCGCGCGCACGCGCTCGTCCGTCTCGAGCGCGAGATGCAGCATGAGTTTTTCGCGCTCCTCCCGCTCAGCCTTTCCGAGGGCGCGCCGTCTTCGGCGCAGGGAGAATGCAAACAGCAAGACGCCGCCGAAGGCGAGGGCAATGAGCGTGGCGGCGGCAAAACAGACGCCGCCCGCAACGTGCGCCGCGCGCAGCACGCCCACGAGCACGAACCACGCTGCGAGCGTATAAAAGAGGACGTCGGCAACGAGGGGGAAGTCAAATTTTTTCATGCCTCTATTTTTGCCGCTTTTTTTTCATATCATACTTGCCAAGCGGGCAAATGTGTTGTATACTATATGTATGAAGATCGGGCTTTACGGGGGGTCGTTCGACCCCGTTCACAACGAACATGTCCGCTTTGCGCAGGCGGCGAAGGAGGTGCTGGGGCTGGATAAGGTCATCATCCTCCCCGCGGGCGCCGCGCCGCACAAGAAGTTCGGGGCGGCTGCTTCGGGTGAAGACCGCCTTGCGATGTGCCGCCTCGCCTTTGCGCCCTTTCCGTGGGCGGAGGTCAGCGATTTTGAGGTGAACGCCGCGGGAAAGAGCTTTTCCTATCTCACCTGCCGCCACTTTGCCGCCCTCTGTCCGCAGGCGGAACGCTTCTTTCTGGTGGGGGAAGATATGCTGGAGGACTTCTTCACCTGGCGGGAGCCCGACGACATTCTGAAGAACGTTACGCTCGCCGCCTGCGGCAGGGGCGGACGCGACCCCGCTGCCCTCGCGGAGAAGTTCTACGCGCGCTTTCATAAGCGCTTTCTCGCCGTCCCGTTCGCGGGGGAGGAGGTCTCTTCCCGCATGGTGCGCGTCGATCTCGCCTTCGGCAAGCGTCCCGCGGATATCCCCGAGGCGGTGTACGGCTATCTCCGCGCGCACGGTCTGTACGCCCATCCCGCCATCGCTCCCGCGCTCGCGCTCGAAAAGGAGGCACGCAGGGAACACAGCTACCGCGTCGCTCGCATGGCGGTGGAGCGCGCGTCCTCGGCGGGCGTGGAGGAGGGGAAGGCGCTGCTCGCCGCCGCCCTTCACGACTGCGGGAAATATGTGCCGCTCACCTCGCCCCTTCTTGAAGATTTCACGCCGCCCGCAGACGTGCCGCCGCCCGTCATGCACCAATATACGGGAGCCTATCTCGCGCGGCACTCCTTCGGCATCGAGGACGAGGAGGTGCTCGACGCCATCCGCTATCACACGAGCGGAAGGGCGGAGATGACGGCGCTCGGGATGCTCGTTTACCTCTCCGATCTTCTGGAGGAGGGGCGGGAGTTTGCCGGCATCGACGCGTTGCGCGCGCTCTTTTCGGTCGATCTGAAGATGTGTTTATACCGCTCTCTCAAAGATCAGCTCGCCTATCTTGCGGGAACGGACAAGCCCGTCTATCCGCTCACGGAGCAGGCGTATCGGTGGATAAAGCAAGAAATCAAGGGTAAAGAATAGTATTATGTCAGACATAATACGCAGATAAACCCCGTATTTATCGAAAAAATCAAAAAAATGCGGCGACGTGATCAACGCTGCCGGATCAAGGAGGAACTATGGAAGGTCACGAACTTGCGCTCGCCTGTGCGAAGGCGCTTTCCGACAAGAAGGCGCAGGACATCGTCATTCTGGACGTGCACGAGCAGACGGTCGTCTGCAGCTACTTCGTCATCGCCAGCGGCAGGAGCACCACGCAGGTGCGAGCCCTCGGCGACGCGGTGGAGGAGAAACTCGAAAAGGACGCGCAGATGCTGCCCGTTCGCAAGGAGGGCTTGCGCGAAGGCAGGTGGGGCGTGCTCGATTACGGCGACGTCATCGTCCACATCTTCAACGAGGAATCCCGCCTCTATTACTATCTGGAGCGGCTGTGGGATTCGGGCAGGAATATCGAGCGCTACGAAGACTGAAAGGCGTGATCAGCTTTTGTGCTGATGGGGCTTTGCTTGCAATGACTGTGAGGCGATGATGAAAAAGCGACAGGAATCTCTTTCTTTGCTCCGGGGAGCGGTCGGAACTTATCGGTTGTGTCGGTGCTATTTTTCCTATGATCCGGAGTATTGGTATTTTTATTTGTTCGGTATTTCAGATCAGCTGATGCTTGGGGCGGAAGAAGATGATTTTCTTCTCGACGGTTTCCAGATCAGAAGGCTCGCAGATCTGCGGCGTGTTGAAATAAAAGACGACCTCTGTGTCCGGATCAATGAGGAGAACGGGCTTCTTTGCGGCGTAGAAAGGCCTACGATCGATCTTTCGTCATGGAAAAGCGTGTTTGAGAGCTTTCCGCATGATCTCATGCTCATTGTACAGAATGAAAGCGCCGGGTGAAGAGGCTTTTTTTATCTCGGGTATATCACACGGGTTGACCAGACCTATATTGTTTTTTCTTCTTTTGATGCTGACGGAAGGCGGACGGATGGCATTCATATCTTTTATGATGCGATTACGAGCGTTACGTTTGGCGACAGATATTCCGCAACATGGCAAAAATATCTCTGCATGCATCCGGGTGCAGGGGCGGAATGAGGGTTTTTGGATTTACTTGAAATCAATGCGCCTCGGCGCGGAGTATTCCGCGCGGGCGCGTTTTTTCTTGCGCTCGACGAGGAAGTAGACGGGTTCCGAGGGTTTTTCCGCCTTGGGGGGCGCCTCGGGCGGGAGCTTTTTGTAGAGCGAGCGCCAGCCGATGCGCGCAAGGCGGAAGCCGAACACGACGAGGATACAGATGAGGAGGGCGAGAACGGAATACAGGGCGCCCAGCCCTTGCACGGAGAGGAGCATACCCGCATGATAGCACATTCTTTTTGTCATAACCTCTCCGCAAATGTCGGTTTTGCGCGAATGTTGTCGTAAGGGCGGCGCCGCGCGCTACCTGCGCGGGGAAATGTGCATTTTCGCGAGAAAAAGGGGGTTCGGACGGGAGATTTTCGTAAAATATGGCGGCAATCGCTTTGACATTTTTGCAAAATCATAGTAAAATGGAAAAGTTAGAAAATAGTGGCGTACTTTGTGGCTTTCGCAAAGGGCGCAAACGGAGCAAGAACAATGGGTTTGATTCGCTATCTTTTAAGCGGCGACAGCCGCAGGAGCCTCAAAAAGCTCAACAAGGCGGCTACGGAAGTGGAGGCGCTCGCGCCCAAGTACGAGAAGATGACGGACGCCGAACTGCAATCGCAGACGGGCATCTTAAAGGAACGCCTCAAAAAGGGCGAGACGCTCGAGGACATCCTCCCCGACGCCTTTGCGGCGCTGCGCGAGGCGAGCGGGCGCGTTCTGGGCATGAGGCACTTCCACGTTCAGATCGTCGGCGGCATCTGCCTCTTCCAGGGGCGCGTTGCCGAGATGAAGACGGGTGAAGGCAAGACGCTCGTCGCCACCCTGCCCGCCTATCTCGAGGCGCTCTCCGGCAGGGGCGTGCACATCGTCACGGTCAACGATTACCTCGCCCGCCGCGACGCGGAATGGATGGGCAAGGTGCACAAGTTCATGGGGCTCACCGTGGGCGTCGTCGTCCCCGGCATGAACGACGAGCAAAAGCGCGCCGCCTATAACTGCGACATCACCTACGGCACCAACAACGAGTTCGGGTTCGACTACCTGCGCGACAACCTCAAAAACGATTTGAAGCTCATGGTGCAGCGCGAGCTCAACTTCGCCATCGTGGACGAGGTGGACTCCATCCTCATCGACGAGGCGCGCACCCCGCTCATCATCTCGGGCAAGGGGGACAAATCCTCCGACCTCTACGAGCGCGTGGATAAGTTCGTCCGCACATTGCACGGCGGCTTTGACGACGATTTGAAGGACGCCGAGGAAGTCTCCCGCAAGAAGAAGGGGGTCTCCTCCGCGCAGAAGATCGCTGCTGCGGAGGCGCTCGAATGGGATTTCGTCGTCGAGCGCAAGGACCGCCAGGTGCGGCTCACCGAGTACGGCGCCGAGAAGGCGGAGAAGTTCTTCGGCGTGGAGAACATCGCCGACGTCACCAACGCCGCCCTCAACCACCACATCCAGCAGGCGCTCAAAGCGCATCACCTGTTCCACCTCAACGAACAGTACATCATCAACAACGGCGAGATCGTCATCGTCGATGAATTTACGGGCCGCCTCATGATCGGCCGCCGCTATTCGGACGGGCTGCATCAGGCGATCGAGGCGAAAGAGGGCGTCAAGGTGCGCGAGGAGAACAAGACCTACGCGACCATCACCTTCCAGAACTACTTCCGTATCTATAAAAAGCTCTCGGGCATGACGGGTACCGCCAAGACGGAGGAGGGGGAATTCCGCACCATCTATTCCCTCGACGTCGTGGAGATCCCCACCAACAAGCCCGTGCGCCGGCAGGATATGTCCGACCGCATCTTCTCCACCGTGGAGGGGAAGAAGAAGGCGATCGTCCGCGAGATCGTCGAGCGGCACGAGAAGGGGCAGCCCATCCTTGTGGGTACCGTCTCCGTCGAGCGCTCGGAGGAGATCTCCCGTCTGCTCATCCGCAACGGCATCAAGCACAACATCCTGAACGCCAAGAACCACGAGCGCGAGGCGGAGATCGTCGCGCAGGCGGGCAGGTTCGGCGCCGTGACCATCGCCACCAACATGGCGGGCCGCGGAACGGATATCCTTCTGGGCGGCAACCCCGAGTACCTCGCCAAAAAACGTCTGCGCGAGGAGGGCGTCGAGCACGAGACCATCGAGCGCGCCACTTCCTTCGTCGATCTCGGCGACGACGAGGAAGCAAAGAACGTCCGCGCCCGCTATCAGGAACTCTATAAGTCTTATAAGGAAAAGACGGACGAGGAGAAGGCAAAGGTCATCGAGGCAGGGGGGCTGTGCATCATCGGCACCGAGCGCCACGAATCCCGCCGTATCGACAACCAGCTCCGCGGCCGTTCCGGACGTCAGGGCGACGTCGGCGTCTCCATCTTCTTCATCTCGCTGGAGGACGATCTGATGGTGCGCTTCGGCGGCGAGCGCATGAAGCGCATCTACGAAATGAGCAAGATGCAGGACGACGAGTGCCTGGAATCCAGACTGCTCACCGGGCTCATCGAATACGCGCAGAAGCAGATCGAGGGCAGGAACTTCGGCATCCGCAAGAACGTCCTGCAATACGACGATGTCATGAACAAGCAGCGCACCATCATGTACGCGGAGCGGATGCGCGTCATCCGCGGCGAGAACGTGCACGAACAGGTTTTGAAGTACATCCCCGGCTATGTGGAGGGGGTGGTGCGCGAGGCGGTCAACGCCGACGATATGCCCGAGAAGTGGAGCGAAGCCGACCTCAACGCGGCGCTCGAGCGCTTCCTTCTGCCCGAGGGCACCAATTACGTCACGCGCGAAAAGCTTGAGAAGTGGGATTACGACGTCGCCATCAAGCGCATCTCCGAAAAGACGCAGAAGTGCTACGAGGAGAAGATCGCCCGCATCAAAGAGGAGATGCCGCAGGTGGACTTCGGCAAGATCGAGCGCGACGTGCTCCTCTCCTTCGTCAACAGCAACTGGATCGACCACATCGACGCGATGGATCAGCTCCGCAAGGGCATCACGCTGCGCGCATACGGTCAGACCGACCCCGTCATCGCCTACAAGCAGGAGGGGTTCGCCATGTTCGACGAGATGGTCGAACGCATCCAGGAGCGCACCATCCGCTTCTTGCTGAAATGCCAGATAAAAGCGCAGCCCCGTCCCGTGCAGCGCATTTTCCCGACGGCGAACCGTCCCGCACAGCCCGCGCCTGCCCGGCAGAACGCGCAGCAACAGCAGAACGCGCAGCAGACTGCGCAGGCGCAGAGCGCGCCCGCGCAGTCTGCGCAGCAGAGCGAGCAGCCCGCGCAGCAGGCGGAGAACGTTGCGCCCGTCGGCACGGAGGCGATGCCCAAGGAAGTGGACGTCAACGCGTTGCGCTCCTCGGGCGAGGTGAAGTTCAACCCCGCGACCATGAAGAAGGAAAAGAAGGTCGGCCCCAACGATCCCTGCCCCTGCGGCAGCGGCTTGAAGTATAAAAAGTGCCACGGGAGACCGTACTAAAAGGGTCGTTCACGAATTTTCTCGCGCAAAGGCGCGACAAAATTCTGTGAGGGAAAGAAAACATCGCCGCGACAAGGCTGCGGCTCGTTTTCTCTCTTGGTGCGATTTTAGGGGCTTACAATTTTAGCTCGCGCCAATTCACTCTTTCTCCATAAGCCGAGGTATCGGCAAATCGGGTACCGCTGCGGAACGGCGCGGCGTTCCTTGCGGCGAAATTTTAGCCTCTATCCTTGCCCCCCTTGCGACCGTCCCACAAAAACGTTTCACGTTTTTGCGGGAGTCCTTGTGTAAAGGGGGGATAAGGGGGGATTGTCAGAAGGCATGGAACAATCCCTCGGTCACTTCGTGACAGCTCCCTTTACAGGGCTTCCACAAAAATGCGTTGCATTGTTGTGGGATATTGCAAGGGAGCCCGGAAAAAGGCGATTTAGGTCGTTCGTGAATTTTCTCGCGCAAAGGCGCGATAAAATTCCGTGAGAAAAGAGAAAACAGGAAATATTATGTTCAAAGCAGACGATTACAGATTGCGCATCAAAGGGCTGGAGGAGACGCTCGGCGAAGCGAAGTACGCCCTCGACATCGACAACATCTCCGTCCACCTCAAAGAGCTGAAGGCAGAGCAGGAAAAACCCGAAGTATGGCAGGACCTCGAGCGTTCCGCCAGGATCGGGCGCGAGATCTCCACCATCGAGAACAAGATCGCCGCCTACGAAAAGGGCAAAAAGGCGCTCGCCGACGCGGGCGAGATCGTCGATCTCATCGAAGAATCGGGCGAGGAGGAGCTCGTCCCCGAACTCGACAAGATGATGACGGCGGCGGAGAAGGACATCGAGGAGATGCGCATCCGCGCGCTCCTGCGCGGGAAGTACGATTCTTCCAACGCGCTCATGTCGCTGCACGCGGGCGCGGGCGGCACCGAGGCGTGCGATTGGTGCCAGATGCTCTATCGTATGTACTGCCGCTATGCCGAGAAAAACGGCTATAAAGTGACGGAGATCGACCGTCTCCCGGGCGATTCCGCGGGGCTCAAATCGGTGGATTTCAAGGTGGAAGGGGAGAACGCCTACGGGTATCTCAAAGCCGAGATCGGCGTGCACCGCCTCGTGCGTATTTCCCCGTTCGACGCGAACAAGCGCCGCCAGACCTCCTTCGCCTCCGTCGAGGTCATGCCCGAGGTGGAGGACGACGGCGAGATCGAGATCAGGGATGAGGACATCCGCATCGACGTCTATCGTTCTTCGGGCGCGGGCGGGCAGAAGGTCAACAAGACGGAGACCGCCATCCGCATCACGCACTTTCCGACGGGCATCGTTGTCACCTGTCAGAACGAGAGAAGTCAGCTCCAGAACAAGGAGATGGCGTTCAAATATCTCCGCAGCCGCCTTCTGGAAAAACAACTCGAACAGCGGATGCAGGAGGAAGCGGCGTTAAAGGGCGAGACCAAAAAGATCGAATGGGGCTCGCAGATCCGCTCCTATGTGTTCTGTCCCTACACCCTCGTCAAAGACCACCGCACCGGTTACGAAGTCGGCGACGTGCAGGCGGTCATGGATGGGGAGATCCAGGGGTTTATCATTGATTATCTGAAAAAATCGTAATTTTGGGGCGGATATGCGTCGCAATGCGGTGTCCCGCTGCGGCAAGCCTCGGTCATTTACCTCAAAGTAAACTCCCTCGGCTTATCCTCGCGCTCCTTGCCTTGCTCGCATCTGCGCCCCAAAAAGGGAATGGCATTCATCGCACAATCCATTGTCGGGCTTGCGTTTTCCCTCGGTCATTTACGCTTTGTAAACTCCCGTCGGGAACTCCGCGCCCTCCGCGACTTGTGCGCGACTGCGACGAAACCGCCCCGTGTACAGCGGTGTCCCGCTGCGGCAAGCCTCGGTCATTTACCTCAAAGTAAACTCCCTCGGCTTATCCTCGCGCTCCTTGCCTTGCTCGCATCTGCGCCCCAAAAAGGGAATGGCATTCATCGCACAATCCATTGTCGGGCTTGCGTTTTCCCTCGGTCATTTACGCTTTGTAAACTCCCGTCGGGAACTCCGCGCCCTCCGCGACTTGTGCGCGACTGCGACGAAACCGCCCCGTGTACAGCGGTGTCCCGCTGCGGCAAGCCTCGGTCATTTACCTCAAAGTAAACTCCCTCGGCTTATCCTCGCGCTCCTTGCCTTGCTCGCATCTGCGCCCCAAAAGGGGAACGGGCATTCATCGCACGATTCATTGTCGGGTTTGCGTTTTCCCTCGGTCATTTATGAATAAGCCTTCCCCTTGGGGGGAAGGTGGCAGGCGAGGTACGAGCCTGACGGATGAGGGGGCAGGCAGGCGTATAGATCCTTTTTATTCTCGCAACGCGGCGTCCCGCTGCGGCAAGCCTCGGTCATTTATGAATTCGCCTTCCCCCTGGGGGGAAGGTGGCAGGCGAGGTACGAGCCTGACGGATGAGGGGGCAAGCAGGCGTATAGAGTCTTTTTATTCTCGCAAAGCGGCGTTCCCCTTCAAAAAACGTATTTCATTCATCATGAAAGATCTCATGCAACAAGAACCGCTCATTCTGGGCATCGAATCCTCCTGCGACGAGACGGCGGCTGCCGTCATCCGCGGGAGGGAACTTTTATCGGACGAGATCGCCTCGTCCGCGGCGACGCAGGCGAAGTACGGCGGCGTCGTGCCCGAACTTGCCTCCCGCGCCCATGCCGAGGCGGTGGACGAGGTCGTTGCGCGCGCCCTGAAAAACGCGAACGTCAAAAAGGAGGAGCTCTCCGCCGTCGCCGTCACCTACGGCGCGGGGCTTCTCGGCGCGCTCCTCGTCGGGCTCTCCTTCGCCAAGGGGTTTTCCTACGGGCTGGGCATCCCGCTCATCGGAGTCGACCACATCCGCGGGCATCTTGCGGCGGCTTATCTGGAGGACAAGACGCTCGAGCCGCCCTTCCTCACGCTGCTTGCGAGCGGCGGACATACCGCCATCCTCTATACGGAACGTGCCGACAAATTCCGCGTCCTCGGCGGAACACTGGACGACGCGGCGGGGGAGGCGTTCGACAAAGTGGCGCGCGTCCTGTCCCTTCCCTATCCCGGAGGGCCGCACATCGAGGCGCTCGCCCGCGAGGGGAACGACGTCATCCCCATGCCGAAAATGCTCAAAGGTGGCGGCGGGTACGACTTTTCGTACAGCGGATTAAAGACGGCGGTCATCAATTACGTCCACAAGATGGAGCAGAGCGATTTGGCGTATTCGCGGGCGGACGTTGCCTGTTCCTTCCAGCACGCCGCGCTCGACGTGCTCGTCAAAAAGACGATGGAGGGCGTGCGCGAGACGGGCGCGCGGGTGGTGACGGCGGGGGGCGGCGTGGCAGCCAACGGCTACCTGCGCGAACGCCTCACCCGTGCCTGCCGCGAGGAGAACGTCAGGCTCGTGCTCCCCGCAAAAAAGCACTGCACGGACAACGCCGCCATGATCGCGGCGGAGGGGCTGGTGCAGTACCGCCTCGGCAACTTTGCGCCGCTCTCCTTGAATGCGGAGGCGAGCATCCCGCTCCACCGCTCGGCGCGGCTTTGACCGTTTCATCCTCAAAAATAGAAGTAAAAGCGCTCGCGGGAGCGCTTTTTTGCATAATTTTGCCATGGCGGGGCAAACTGCCTTCGATATGGGACAGCGCATCATTTTTCCCCGCCGTCCGCGCATCGCGGCGGTGAGCACCGTGGCGGGGACGAAGGAGTGCGAGGGCATCGTCGGGCGGTATGTCGAGACGGCGCTCTCGGACGATATGTTCGGGGAGAGCACCTTTGAAAAGGCGGAGTGCAAGATGCTTTCGCACGTCATCGACGGCGCCATCTCCAACGCAAAGCTGCGGCGCGAACAGGTGGACGCCATCGTCTCGGGCGATCTGCTCAATCAGATCATCTCGGCGAGCTTTGCGGCGCGCGACTTCTCCGTTCCCTTTCTGGGGGTATACGGCGCCTGTTCGACGATGGCGGAGAGCCTCGCCATCGCCGCCATGCTCATCGACGGCGGCTATGCAAAGAACGTGGTCGCCGCGACGGGCAGTCACTTTGCCTCGGCGGAGCGGCAGTACCGCTATCCTCTGGAGCTGGGCTGTACCCGCCCGCCCCAATCGCAGTGGACGGTGACGGGCGCGGGCGCGGCGCTGCTCTCCGCAAAAGGGGACGGCATCGCGGTGACGTCGGCGACCCTCGGCAAGGTGGTGGACTTCGGCATCACCGACGTCAACAACATGGGCGCAGCCATGGCGCCCGCCGCGGCGGACACCATCCTCGCGCACTTCCGCGAGACGGGCGAGGAGCCGCAGGCGTACGACCTCATCGTCACGGGCGATCTGGGCGCGCTGGGCAGCCGCATCTTAAAGGACCTCACCTGGGAGAAGGGGCTGGACATCTCGGCGAACCACGTCGACTGCGGCGAGATCGTCTACAACG
>CALVTL010000023.1 GCA_944362555.1 uncultured Clostridia bacterium | reverse complement strand
AAATCTCTTACGGCGCTTTTTGGTGCGCCGTAAACAGAGCGAACCCTGTATTCCCGGGAGTTCGCGCGAGGAGGCGGCGGAGCGCGGCGCGGGCATAGTGCGGAAGGCTTTTTCCGCCGACGAAGCCTTCGAGGCGCAGCCGAAGAAAATCTCTTACGGCGCTTTTTGGTGCGCCGTAAACAGAGCGAACCCTGTATTCCCGGGAGTTCGCGCGAGGAGGCGGAGCGCGGGGGCAAATCGAAACCCCCTCGGCGGCTGCCGAGGGGGAGAGGTCAGAGCTTCTTTTTATAGCATCTTCTGCGCTTATGGAGCACGCTGTCGAAGTTCTTCCACTGGTTGAGGATGGAGTAGTTGTCCTCGAGGTTGAGGTTGGTCTCGCAGTACTTCGCCGTGCCCTCCGTGAGCATCTTCATGATCTCGTCGATCATAATGAGGCTCGCGCCGCGGTAGGCGGGCAGCACGCCGATGAGCGCAAGGTCGATGATCTCCGGCTTTTTCACCGCCTTTAAGATGCGGAAGAGGGCGGGAAGGGTCATCCTTCCGCCCGAAGGCTGCACCGCCCGCGCGATGGAGGGGAAGCACAGCCCGAAGCACACGGGCTTATTGTTCTTGTCGAGCACCATCGTGACGTGCTTTAAGTCGATGATCTGGCGGAAGCTGCGGATGAGCTCCTTCTTCATCTTCTCCGTAAAGGGCACCGTGCCATAGATCTCCGCGTAGGTGGTGTCGAGCAGCTCGAAAAAGGCGTCTTTGTAGAGGCGGATGAACTCATTCTTGCTCTTTGCGGTGGACATATGCAGTTCATGGCGCGCCATCAGCTTTTCGCGCAGGTCCTTGATGCGCTTGTCGGGCACGGCGGGCGGATAGAGCTTGTGCTCCACCCAATCGACGTCCTTTTCATACCCGAGCCCCTCGATGAGCGTCTGATAGTAGGGGTAGTTATATTGCTCCTCAAAGGTGGCAAGCTCGTCAAATCCCTCGATGAGCAGCCCTTCGCGCTCGAGGTCGGAGAACCCGAGGGGACCGACCACCTCCTCCATGCCCTTGCTGCGTGCCCATTCCTCCACCTTGGCAAAGAGGGCGGCGGCGACTTCCTTGTCGTCGATGCAGTCAAAGCGGGTGAAACGCACCTTCTTTTCCTTCCATTTTTCGTTGGCGGCGCGCTGCAGGATGCCCGAGATCCTGCCCACGACCTTCCCGTCCTTCAGGGCGAGATAGTAGACCGCCTCGCAGGTATCGTAGTAGTGATAATGTCTGGAAAAGAGCCGCTTTTCCTCCGCATAGAGGGGCGGAACGAAGTTTGTATTCCCCTGATAGAGCCTGAGCGGGAACTCGATGAACGCCTTGCGCTCCGCGCGCGTGGCGACCTCCTTGATCTTGATCATACTGTTCTCCGAACGTGTAATACCTTTTTATGATATTATACGTCTTTTTGCGTACAATGTCAAACAAAGCGGGGAATTTTCCGCGAAGATTGTCGCATTGTTTGACAATCTATGTTGTAAGGGGTATAATATTTCTGCAAGCAAAGAGCGCTTGCGGAGGAAAGCATGAAGAATTTTGTCTTTCTCTCTCCCAATTTTCCGGAGAACTATTGGCGGTTCTGCGCCGCCCTGCGCGAACGCGGCATCCGCGTTCTGGGCGTGGGGGACTGCCCCTACGACGGCTTGCGCGAGGAGCTGCGCCTCGCCCTCGACGAATATTATTACGTCTCCTCGCTCGAACACTACAACGAGGTGTACGGCGCCGTCGCCTACTTCGCCTTCAAATACGGCAAGCCCGACTGGCTGGAGAGCAACAACGAGTATTGGCTGGAACGGGACGGCCGCCTGCGCGACGACTTCAACATCGCAAGCGGCTTTCATTCCGCCGAGATGCCGCCCGTCAAATTTAAATCCCGCATGAAAGAGCGCTACCGTGCGGCGGGCATCCCCGTCGCGCGCTACTGCCCCGCCGAAAATTACCTCGTCTGCCGCGACTTTTTGAAGGAAGTGGGGCGCGCCGTCGTCAAACCCGACAACGGCGTGGGCGCGAACGCCACCTATCCCATCTCCTGCGACGCCGACCTCAACACCTTCTTCAGCGCGCCGCGCGCGGGCTATATCATGGAGGAGTACATCGACGGCACCATCTGTTCGTACGACGCCATCATCGACGCGCAGGGGCAGCCCGTGTTTGAAACGGGCAACGTGACGCCCGCCTCGCTCATGGACATCGTCAACGAGCACCGCGAGAGTATGTTCTATATCGTAAAGGAACTGCCCGATGCGCTGCGCAAAATGGGCAGGGCGGCGGTGAAGAGCTTCGGCGTGAAGAGCCGTTTCATCCACTTTGAATTTTTCCGACTGAACCACGACTGTGCGCTGGGAAAGGAGGGGGAGTACTGCGCCCTCGAAGTGAATATGCGCCCCTCGGGCGGCTGCTCGCCCGATATGATGAACTGCGCGAACGGCGTGGACGTCTACGAACTGTGGGCGGACATGATCGCGGGAAAGCCCGCGCTGTACGGGGAGCGCAAGAAGTGTTTCTGCGCCTTCGCGGGCAGGCGGCGGGGCAAGCACTATGCGCTCTCCCGTGACGAACTGCTGCTGCGCTATGGCTCCCACATGAAGGAGTGCGGCGAGGTGGATCCCGCCCTTGCGCCCGCAATGGGGGACGAATTTTTCATCGCCTGCTTCGACACGGAGGAGGAGGTGTACGCCTTCTACCGCGAGGCGGTGCGCGCCTGAACAGTTCCCGCGTGGCGGCGAAAAAGCCGCCGCGCAAATTTTTTACAAATTGTAAAAAAACCTCGTTCAAACAGTTGACAAGGGCGGGGCAGAAGTGATAGAATACAGATAGTTCGCAGAGGCGAACTTAAATTTCGCCCGATATGTTCGCTTCGGCGAACTTTACTTCGGGCGGATAGTTCGCGGAGGCGAACAGTATTTCGGAAGATAGTTCGCTTTTGCGAACGCCGCCTCGGAGGGCGGAAAGGAGATCTTATGCCGCTTGTTTTAGCGCCCCTTGGAAGGGAAGTGCGGATCGTCAGGATCGTCGCCGATGAAAAGACCAAAAAGCACCTTGCAAATCTGGGGCTTTTGGTGGACGCCACGGTGACGGTGCTCTCCTCGGCAGGGGGGAGCACGGTGTGCCGCGTCAAAGAGGGGCGGCTCGCGCTCGACAAGAACGTCGCCGCGCACATTTACGTCGCCTGACGCGCCAAAACGCCGCGCAGCGCGGTGCAGCATTCGGGAAATATCCTTTTTGGAGGTACATAGCAGGATGAAAAAGACTTTGGAGGACTTCGTTCCCGGAGAGAAGGGCGTCATCGTCGCCGTCGCCGGGGAGGGTCGTATCCGCCGCCGCCTCTTCGACATGGGCGTCACGCCCGGGGCGGAAGTGGTGATGCGCAAAAAGGCGCCGCTCGGCGATCCCATTGAGGTGACGCTGCGCGGGTATGAGCTGACGCTTCGCAAAACGGAGGCGGCGTGCGTCACGATGGAGGTCAAGCGATGAAACAGTTTGCTCTGGCGGGAAACCCCAACTGCGGCAAGACGACGCTCTTCAATCTCCTCACGGGTTCCACAGCGTACGTCGGGAACTGGCCGGGCGTCACCGTCGATAAAAAGACGGGCACCTACAAAAAGGGCGCGGAGCCCGTCCAGATCGTCGATCTTCCGGGTATCTATTCGCTCTCGCCCTACACGCCCGAGGAGGTCATCTCCCGCAACTTCATTCTCGACGAAAAACCCGCGTGCGTCATCAACATCGTGGACGCGACCAATCTGGAGCGCAACCTCTACTTAACGACGCAGATCATGGAGATCGACGTCCCCATGGTCATCGCCCTCAACATGATGGACGAGGTGGAAAAGACGGGCGACATCATCGACGCCAAGCTCCTCGAACAAAAGATCGGGCTCCCCGTCGTCGCCATCTCGGCGCTTAAGGGAACGGGCATCAAGGAGCTCATGGACAGGGCGATCGCCGTCTCCAAGACCCCGCGCGAAGGAGTGACGGTGCTTCAGGATTCGCCCATCGCCCACCTCGTGCGGGACGTGAGCATCGCCCTGAAGGCGCAGAACGTGGGCGCGCCCCTCTTCCACGCCGTCAAGCTCTCCGAAATGGACGAGATCGAGACGAAGATGCACCCCGAACTCGTCAACATGGTGGAGGAGTTCAAAGCGACCTTTAAGGACGACACGTTCGGGAGCGATCTCGAAGCCGTCGTCGCGGACGCGCGCTATAAGTACATCTCCGCCAATTATTCCACCGCCTATACCCGCAAGGGGAAGGGGGGAGAGCGCCTCACAAAGAGCGACAGGGCGGATAAGGTCCTGACGCACAGAGTCTGGGGCATCCCCATCTTCATCGTCATTTTGTTCGCCATCTTCCATCTCACCTTCTCGGAGGACTTTTTGTACATCTCCGCGATGGCGGGAGGACTTCCCTCGCTCGAAGAGCTGGGGCTGGACATGGAGAACGGCGCCGTCACGCTGCTCGCGTGCTTTTACGACGGCGCGGTATTCTCCCCGGGCGTCATCCTGACAAACCTTCTGAATTGGGTGCTGGAATGGATCAACGTGCTTGCGGACATGGCGTGCGCGAACGCCGCGCCGTGGGTGGGCAGCTTCGTGGTGGACGGCGTCCTGGGCGGCGTGTTCGCGGTGCTCGGGTTCATCCCGCAGATCCTCACGCTCTTCCTGTTCTTTTCCATTCTGGAAGATTCGGGGTACATGGCGCGCATCGCCTTCATCCTCGACAGGATCTTCCGCCGCTTCGGGCTCTCGGGCAGGGCGTTCATGCCCATGGTCATGGGCTTCGGCTGTTCGCTGCCCGCCATGATCAACACCCGCACCCTTGCGGACGAAAAGGAGCGCACCTCCACCGTCCGCGTCATCCCGTTCTTCTCCTGCGGCGCAAAGCTGCCCATTTTAACGGCAGTCGCGGGCGCCATCGTCGCCTCGGCGGGGGTGGGGAATGCCGACGTCATCACGATGTGTATGTACCTTCTCGGCATCTGCACCGCCATCGTCACCGTCATTCTGATGCGCTCGACCACCATGCGCGGCGAAGTTCCGCCCTTCATCATGGAGCTTCCCGCCTACCACGCGCCGCGTTTTTCCTCCCTCATGATCCACTTGTGGGATAAGACAAAGCACTACGTCAAGAAGGCGTTCACCATCATTCTCGCCTCGACCATCGTCATCTGGTTCTTCTCCTCCTTCAACTGGAGCTGGGAGTTCCTCATCAACGAGGACGGCGACAACCTGCGCATGAGCGAGAGCATCCTGGGGTCTCTCGGAATGCTCATCCAACCGCTCTTCACGCCGCTCGGTTTCGGTTCGCAGCTCGGGGAATTCGGCTGGGTGTTCGCCGTCGCCGCCATCACGGGGCTGGTCGCCAAGGAGAACGTCATCGCCACCTTCGGCACGCTTGCCGCCGCCATCGTCGGCTCGGTCATCTCCACGGAGGACGGCGTGGAGGAGGTCGTCGCCATGATCGAAGGAACGGGCATCGGCGTTCCCGCGCTCATCGCCTTCATCGCCTTCAATATGCTCACCATCCCGTGCTTTGCGGCGTGCGCCACGGCAAAGGCGGAACTTCCCAAAGGAAAATTCAAGTGGACGCTTCTATTCTGGCTGTGCACGTCATACGCTGTTTCCATGATGATCTATCTCATCGGGGAATGGTGGTGGACTTCGTTCATCTTCGCCGTGCTCATTGCAGCAGCCGTCGCGGGCATCGTGCTGTGGAATAAAAAGCACCCGCTCGGAACGGACGCTGCGGACGCTGCCGTACAGGCGGGCGCAGAGGAGAAATAGCCGTGCAGTGGTACGAGATCCTCATCATCATCGCTGCCTGCCTTGTGGTGCTCGGTGTCATCATTTCTGCGATCGTTCGCAAAAAACAGGGCAAAACGGGGTGCGACTGCGGCTGCGGGAGCTGCTCCGGGTGCGCGGGCTGTTCCGTCTGCTCCACCAAAAAGGACGCTCCGTCCGCGCCGCACGCGCACACGCCCAAGGCGCCATAACAATGCTTACACGACAATCTCCATAAATCTTCGGAAAAGGGGAGCCCCTCGGGGTTTCCCTTTTTCCGGCGCTGCGCTGCGGGCGGGAGAGGGGGCGGGGGATTTGATTTTCGCATTGCCGCAATGTATTTTTCCCAATAGTCGGCGGCGCGTTTTCTTGCCCGCCGCACCGTCCGCAGCTTGACAACGCGCGGGGATTTTTGGTAAAATAGAAAAATAAACGCAAAATTTTGTCCGAAAGGAGGCTCCCGTGATCTACTATAACAACAAGTCCAACCTGTTGGAGGACACCATCTATCACTACGAATTGCAGGACGTAGCGGAGCCCGAGCTCTTCCGCGAGATGTTCGACTACGAGTCCATCCCCAAGATCGCATTCAACAACCGCCACGTTCCCATCAATATGCCGGACGAGATCTGGATGACGGACACCACCTTCCGCGACGGGCAGCAGTCCACGTCGCCCTTCACCGTCAGGCAGATCGTCGATCTTTACAAGCTCATGGCGCGCCTCGGCGGACCCAAGGGGCTGGTGCGGCAGTCGGAGTTCTTTATCTATTCCAAAAAGGACAAGGAGGCGCTCAAAGCCTGCCAGGATACGGGGCTGAAATTCCCCGAGATCACGACGTGGATCCGCGCCGACGCCAAGGACTTCGAGCTCGTCAAAGAGGCGGGCGTCGCCGAAACGGGCATTTTGGTGAGCTGCTCGGACTATCACATCTTCAAAAAGATGCACTTAACGCGCCGTCAGGCGCTCGATAAGTACCTGGGCATCGTCAAGAGCGCGCTTTCTCACGGCATCCGCCCGCGCTGCCACTTCGAGGACATCACCCGCGCCAGCTTTTACGGCTTCGTCGTGCCCTTCGCCTCCGAGCTCATGAAGCTCTCGCGCGAGAGCGGCATCCCCATCAAGATCAGAATGTGCGACACGATGGGTTTCGGCGTCGCCTTCCCGGGCACGTCGCTGCCGCGCAGCGTGCAGGGCATCGTGTACGGGCTCAACCACTATGCGGGCGTCCCGCACGAACTGTTGGAGTGGCACGGGCACAACGACTTCTATAAGGCGGTGTCCAACGCCTCCACGGCGTGGCTGTACGGGGCTTCGGCGGTCAACTGCTCCCTTCTGGGCATCGGCGAACGCACGGGCAACTGCCCGCTGGAGGCAATGGCGGTGGAGTACGCCTCCTTCCGCGGCACGATGGACGGCATGGACTTTACCGCCATCACGGAGATCGCCGACTACTTCGAGCGCGAGATCAGCTACAACATCCCGCCCAAGACGCCCTTCGTGGGGCGCGCGTTCAATTCGACGCGCGCGGGCATCCACGCGGACGGGCTCTTAAAGGACGAGGAGATCTACAACATCTTCGATACGGCAAAGATCCTGAACCGTCCCGCCCGCGTCTCCGTCAACAAGACGAGCGGGCTTGCGGGCATCGCCTTCTGGATCAACGATTACTATAAGCTCCCCGACGAGCACAAGGTGGACAAGCGCGATCCGCTCGTCGCCGCCATGAAGGAGCGCATCGACGCGGAGTATGAGGAGGGGCGGAACAGCTCGTTCGGCGACGACGAACTCGTCAATCTCATCTATGCCATCGACGCGCACCGCATCCGCGAGCTGGAGGCGTTCAGTCTATAAAAAGGGGGGACGTATATGGAAAAACAGACCAAAAGGACCTTTCGCTGGGGGACGCTCGTGCCGATCGTCCTGACGGCGCCTGCGTGCATTTTCCTCTTCTGCAACGACGTGCTGCCGCCCGTGGCGCTCGCCGTCACGGTGGGTGCGTTGCTCCTTGCGGCGGGTGCCGTGTGCGCCGTCGCCTTCTTTGTGGGACAGCCCGTGCACGTCGCGCGGATGCTCGCGGGCGTCGTGTGCGTCTCGGTCGGGGTGTGGGCGCTCGCTTCCTGCACCGACTTCGGACGCGGCGTGCTCGCCCTGGGGCTGGGCATCTTCCTCGCCGTGTTCGCCGCGGCGGAGGGGTTCGGCGCGTATGCCGCGCGAAGGAGCATCCCTGCCTGTGCCGTTCGCTGCGTGCTTGCCCTCGGCTATGCCGCCACGGGCGCGCTGCTCATCGCAAACAACTTCGCGCACGTCTTTCCCTCGGTGAGCGCCTCCCTCGTCACGGCGGGCGCCGTCATCCTGTTCGCGTGCGCGGAGGAGGCTTTTTTGCTGCTGCGCGGCGGGCTCTGTGCGGAGGAGATGCTCGTCTTTTCTCCCGCAAAAAAAGAGGAGACGCGCAAGAAAGAGGTATAAACTCCGGCCGATTTGCCGAAAAATAAGGGGAAGGAAAATTTTTCCGCACGCGCTTGACAGCGGGCGGCGGAAGGTGTATAATACGGGTAACTTTTCGGAGGTGAAAACATGGGTAAAGCCTGGAAACAGACAATGGAAAAGGTGTTCGACATCATCGGCGAAATTCTGGCGGTCGTCTACATCGTCGTCTTTGCGCTGCTGCTCATCGACGCGCAGTGGCCCTTTTTGAGCAATGTGGACTGGCTGTACAACGCATTCAAGATCGTCTGGCAGTACGGCGCGTTCGTCATCGCCGCCATCGTGGGTCTGGAAGCCATGGTCAAGCGCAATTTCTTGTTCTTCCTCATCTTCTGCATCCTCGTTGCGCTGTGCGTCATCTTCCTGTTCTTCCCGGGAACGTACGAGAGCCTGCTCGGCCTCATCTGAGATCTGAAATTTGTCGGAATGAAGCCTGCCCTGTTCGGGGCAGGTTTTCTTTTTGCAGAAATTTGTCCGATAGCTCTTGCATAAACGGGAAAAGTATGATAAGATAATCGCATGGGCGCACCGCTCTCACGGGCGCACCGCGCCCGAGGAGTTTTCACCCAATGCCGCAAAAAAACCAAAGATCCTTTCTCACGGCGCGCATCATCGCCTTCGCCGCGTTCTCCATCCTGCTCTCGGGCATCGTGCGCGCGCTCGCCATCTTCATGTTCACCACGCCCAACGAGTTCGCTCCGGGCGGCATCAACGGCATTGCCGTGCTTTTGGAGGCGCTCACGGGGCTCAATTCGGGGTATTTCCTCATCATGCTCAACGTGCCGCTCTTCTTCGTCGCCTTCTTCCTCATCGGCAAGTTCGGCGCCGTCGTCTCCACGCTGTCCATGCTCTTTACGTCGGGGCTGCTCATCGTGTTCGACTATATTCCCGGCATGGAATATCTGTGCTATTCGCCCGACTATAACGCCATCCTCGCCGCCATCGCGGGCGGGGTGTTGCTGGGTGTGGCGCTCGCCGTCACCATCAAGAGCTGCGGAACGAGCGGCGGCACGACGGTGCTTGCCTCCCTCGTCAACAAAAAGTACCGCAATCTGAGCGTGAGCGCCATGACCTCCGTCTTTGACGCCTGCGTCGTGCTCGCCTCCTTCTTCGTCTATCATCAAGGGGAGCCTTTCGCCGTCAAGCTCGATCCCGTCCTTCTGGCGCTCGTCTCCCTGTTCGTGACGAGCGAAATGAGCGACGCCATCCTGCGCGGCTTCAAGGTGGCGTTCCGCTTTGAGATCATCACCGACCATCCCGAGGAGATCGCCAAGGAGATCATGGACCGCCTGCACCACGGCGTCACCGAGCTGCACGCGACGGGGATGTATTCCCATCAGGAAAGGTCGGTGCTCGTGTGCGTCATCCGCAAGCGCCAGATCGGCGAGGTGCAGCGCATCCTGCGCAACTATCCCGAGACGTTCGCCTCCTTCGCGCCCGTCTCCGAAGTGTACGGAAAGTTTTTGAAGTGACGGCTTTCGTTGTCCGCCGCCGCGCGCAATGTTTCTGAACAGATATTTTGTATTCTTCGGGCTCCCCGCGAGCCCGTTTTTTTATGCGGAAATCGGTGCATTTTTTCATCCATAGATTTTATTTATAACAGCAATCACAAAATCTATGAATAAAAATTCATCTTCTGCCGCGCAATTACTTGACAAATCGGGGGTGGAATTTGATATACTATATAAAGTACGCATATTATGTACCAATTTCGGGCGCAGTGCAACGTGCCTGCTTTGCGGCAGAACGATGCGGTGCGCCTTCAAGGGGAGACAAAGGCAACTTATGAGAAATTCTGCTCGCAAATCATGGCTTGCGGCGCTGGGAATGTTCGCGCTGCTGCTCGTTTCGCTGGTGTTCGCGGCGTGCGCGGATAAGCCTTCCGCCTACACGCTCACGTTCGAAACGAACGGCGGGACAAAGATCGATCCCATCACGGCGGAGGCGGGGGCAACCGTCACGCCGCCCGACGATCCCGAAAAAGAGGGCTTCGTCTTTGACGGTTGGTATCTTTCCGCCGACTTCACGGGGGAGGCGGTGAGCATTCCTTCCACGATGCCCTCGGAAAACGTTATATACTACGCCAAGTTCGACAAGATCGCCACGGCGATCCTCACGCTGAACGCGGGGCTCGGCACGCTCACGCAGACATCGTTCGAGCTGGAAGTGGGAACGGACGTCTTTGAGTACGTTTCGGCGATCGTTCCCGCCGCGCCCGAAGGGCTCACCTTCGGCGGCTGGTTTGTGGGCGAGAGCGAGACGCTGCTTGCCGCAGGGACCAAACTTCCCGAGACGGGCATTTCGCTCACGGCGCGCTATACCGTTCCCTACACGGTGGAAGTGTACAAGCAGACGGCGGCGGGCGGCGAGGAATATACGCTTGCCTCCGATGTCACCGTCGACGGCGGAAGCGGGTTCGTGGGGGACAAGGTGGACATCTCTTCCGCGCTCGGCTCCGTCACGGGCTATACGCTCAATGCGGAAAAGACGCAGTCCATCACGTTGAAGGCGGAGGGCGGCAACGTCTACAAGGCATATTACGACCTGCGCGCCTATACCATCTATTATTTCGACAATGCGCCCTCCGGCGCCGAATCCACGGGCGAAATGCCCAACGGAACGGCATATTACGGCGAGGAGAGCACGCTTCCGCAGTGCGCGTTCGCCATCGAGGGCTATCGCTTTGCGGGCTGGTCCACGTCTGCAAGCGGCTCCGTGGAGTATGCGGCAGGGGAGAAACTCCCCGCCGTCAAGGGGACGGTCATCCTCTATGCGTGCTGGAACCGCGGCTTGAAGGATTCCAACGGCGGCGGCGACGTTCTGTATGTGTTGCAGGAGCAGCCCGGAAAGGTCTTGCTCGAACGCGCCGACATGGTGCAGACGGGCTCCTATAACGCCGAAGAACGCACGTTCTGGTTCGGCGAAAACGCGAATGACGATACCCTTCCCCGCGGCCGCGTCTCCGCCAACGGCGAAAACTTCGCCTATTACTACGGGGAATTTGAACTCACTTATTCGCAGTATGATTGGACGAGCGGAGAAGTTACTTCGGTATCGTTGACATTGGACGGTATTGACGGCGCAGTATATCAGCCTTCTGCCGAGGCTTCCGCGATCGAAGGGACGTATGTCTATGCGGACGGGGAGTATCTGTTTACGTCTGCGGATGATGCACAGATCGAGCCGACGACGTTCTATTTCCAGCTTGCTACACTTACAGAGAGCAAGGAGGATGTTTTCCTCATCCGCGACGATTTTGCCGGGACATTCTACGCATACGCGTCAAATTCCATCAATTATCCCATTGCCTTGCTCGATGGTTATGGTACCGTCATCTTTATGACGGAGGAAGGCATGGCGTCCGGTAGTTACACCGTTCTCGACAAGGAGAATGCGGAACTGCAGTTTGTGTTTGCAAGCGAAACTTCCGAAGTTTCGTATATCGTCCAAATGGGACTCGTGCAGATCAGCGGACAGTATGTTCCTGTGTTCATGCTCTCCGACGACCTTCGCGGTGAATATACTTTTGCGTTGAGCGAAGGAACAAATCCTGGCACGATGAAAGTTGAGCTTAACGGGTTCGGAGAGCTCGACTATACCTTTACGCCGAACGATACGTCCGCACAGACTGTAAACGGGACGACGCAGTACAGGCAGCTCGTTTCTTACACACAGGGATCGGGCGAAGACGGAAGAACATATTATGTGTTCTATTTCATGGTCGGTTCGGGAGACGCCGCGTCTGTCTATCCGCTCCGCGTCACGCCAGGCGTTAAGGAAGCGACGCTCGTCGGCACCGAGGTTGGCATCTATTCGCAGTACAACATGACCAATGGATTGACGGCACAGCTTTTTATGCGAGGAGACGGTACTGCGGTCCTTTCTGTTCTCATGTCGGATGGCTCTTATATGCCCGTGATCGAAGGGGAATACAATGAGCTTGCGGACGCGCAGGGCGAATATACGTTTACGGCAAAGACGTATGTGGAAATGGATGCCGAAATGGAAGCGCAGCTTAAGGAAGCCTATGGGACCTTCCGTTATACGCTGCTTTCATCGTCGAGCTCGGTTGTTTTTGCTGTTCATGACGGTCATAGCGAGACGTACACCTTCTCCCAGACGTTGGATGATGAAACGACGGAATATATTCTGACGCTTGGAGGGTATGGCATCGCAACGCTCAAGGGTGTCGGGAGCGAGAATACGGAAAACGTATCTTATTCCTTCGGAGACGGGTATGGGAATTATACATTCCTTTATATTGTCAACGGATACGGTTCCACATTTGCGCTTCGCATCGACAAAAATGACCCGAACACAGGGACGTTGTTCTGGAATGAGGGAAGTACGGGAACCGCCAACCAGTTTGTCAATATGGCGGGAAGCCATGTCGATCTTCTGGAACGGATCGGCGTGGACGGAGAGGAATTTGTAATTTATCCGGACGGGCACGCCATTGTTTACGATAAGGGCGGTTCGATCGTTGCAGAGGGATCCGTTCAGAACACAACTTCGGAGGAAAGTATTCTTTACGAATATACTTTCACAGCGAGCGGAGAATGCACGAACGATGATTACAAGAGTTTTGTATTTGCTTACAGCTCTGCGGCATTCATGCCCTTCGCGGAGGATGAGGTGGCGGAGCTCACGCTCTATGATACCGATTTGACGCTTACCGGATTCGGGGTCGCGCTTTACGGCAGCAGCGGGCAGTATTATTACGAGATCGAAGCTGCGGAGGATGGGCACACCTATCTTATTCTGATCTCTACATCCGGGTCGGTCGCTGCGCGCCTGCGTTATGACAATAAAACGCTATCGCAACCCGGAACAGAGATGGGGACATATTACAATGTTTCAACCGACGAGGAAGGTGAAACCATTGATATGCTCTCGTTGGACGGATATGGCAATGCGACGCTGACGCGCGGAAACCTCACTACCGGAGAGGCGATCCAAGTCGCGACGGGTACATATACCGGGAACAACACAGACGGATATGTAGTGACCTGGACAGACGGAACCAAACTGAATTTTGTGGTTACGGTCGTCAGTATGAGCGGCGTTACGCTGCTCATCTATGTTCCGAGTGACGACGAAGGCATGACATATACTATCATGCAGGATAGTGCCGTCATGGGAGTACTGGAGCGCGACGATTTCGGAAGAGTGGTCTACACAGACGCCGATGGCAATTCAACATCGAATATTTCTTATCTTGTCCAGGCGCTGGACGGAGAGAACTATCTGTTGCTTGCAGTATATGATGACGACAACGAACTTGTGGCGAGCACTCTCTTTCTTGTCACCGATGATGATCCCTCCGACAAAGAGGCGATCCTTACCGCCACGGACGGCATGGTCGGGAAATATGTGCTGGTGAGCGGCGGGGAAATTTTGTCTGAACAGACTCTTTTGCTGAAAGGATTCGGCGGCGCCGAATGGACCAAGGCGGACGGCACCAAGGTGGAGGGGACGTATGACCCCGTCGAGGGAAGTGCCACCGAGTGGAAGTTTACCGCCAAGGACGGCGGAGAGACGTTTACCTTTACGTTGGTCAGTGTATCTGCAGAGGGGGAAAGCTATTCCGCTTATATCGTATACGACGAAGGGATGGACGGCAAATATATTTCCTCCGACTGGCAGATGGTCACGACGGACGGATATATGACAGCGACATTCGTCGACTTCTACGGGAACGTGTATTCTGCCAATTACGAAAGCCTTGAGAACGGGACGGTATTGCATATTTACAGTTCCGCCCTCGGAGATCTCTATCTTCGCATCGACGAGGATTCGTTCACGGACATCACGGACACGTACGCCCCCGAGGCGGACGCCGCATAATTCAATCACGGAAAATGCAGGGAGGTGACCTCTCTGCATTTTTTCATGTTTAGAATGAATATATACGTTTTTTTGCGTTATTTGATAACTATAATTCATAATTATGCATAATATCATGGAGTTTGATGCCTTTTTATAATAGATTTGTTTGACAAAGATGATGGAATTGTGATAAAATAAGTGCAACCTATATCTATATATAGTATTATACACTTTCGGACGATACCGTTTTGAGGGGGATCGCCCGGGAAAATGAAAGGAGGGATTCGGCTATGAAGTTCAGAAAATGGCTTGGAGCGATCTTGGCGGTTGCAATGTCTGCAACAATGGCGTTTGCGATTGCCGCTTGTCATGACGAGCCTGAAGAGAAACCGAGAGAAGAAGGCCCCGAAACGGGCGTCTATTACTTCGACGCGGGCACGGATGAGTATACGATCGCGCTGAACAATGTCGACCAGTTCACGTTCCTCGTGATGGGCGAGAACAAGACGGGGACATACGCATTGGAGGGGGAGACGCTCACCTTCGATTTCGCACGCGCGGAAGATGATGACATTGAGGCGACGCTCTCCGACAACGTCATCACGTTGACGTACAACAATGCGTCCATGCGCTTTTTGAAGAAGATCAACTATACCGTCTCCTACGATGCGCAGGGGGGGGGTACTGTTCAGGCCTCCACCGTTATCAACGGCAAGACGGTAGCAAAACCCGAGGATCCCGAACGCGACGGGTATACATTCATCGGCTGGTACACGGACACGGCGTACATGACGCCCTTCCTGTTCGATGCGCAGCCCGTGACGGGGAATATCACGCTGTATGCCTACTGGCTGGAGACTTCGCCCGTCAATGCGGAGTATACGGTCGACTTCGATCTCGGATATGATGCGGAGGAGGCGCCCGCACCCGTGCAGACGGTGGAGGGTTGCGTCATCACGACGGCTCTGCCCGTTCCAGAGAGAGAGGGGTATACCTTTGTCGGCTGGTACGTCAGCGATTACGACAGCGCCGACAAGCTCACCTATCAATACAAGGCGGGGATGCCGCTCAATGCGGACACCACGCTCTTTGCCGTCTGGCAGTCCGACGACGAGGAGGGACTTGCGCAGCCCGCCGTTGAGGTAACGGCGTCCGGTATTGTTTGGGAGGCCGTAGATGGTGCTGCGACGTACAGCGTCGAAATCAAAACAGCCGACGGTACGGTCGTTGCGACTTCCAATGGTGCGCAGACACATTATGATTTTGATTTCTCGGCGAAGGACGCGGGCGAGTATGTTGTAACGGTCAGCGCGTGGGAAACGCAGGCAATGACCGGCGAACCTGCTACGACCGTTCGCTACTATGGAAATAAAGCGCTTCCTCGCGTCACGGTATTCAGCGTTGTGGAGCCTTCTACACTTGTATTTGAGGGTGTTGCAAATGCACAACGTTATTATATAACCGTAGATTGCGGTGACGACAGCCATACGCACACCGACGTGTCGCTTGGTTCTGCGACCTATTACAATTTTGTAAACTGCCCGATGCAGGAGGGCGGCATCCGCTTCACCGTTACGGCGGAGGCGGACGGCTATGCGTCCTCCGTATCCAAAACATTCGTCTACAACCGTGAACTGTCTATGGTCACGGGGCTTTCCTATGACGCCGCGACGGAGACCATCCGTTGGGATGCCGTTCCCGATGCGATGAGCTACGTCGTTTCCGTCAACGGAACGGTGACGGATGTCGGTAATGTCACGAGTGTTTCCGTCAAAAATCAGCCGGCGGGCGAGCTTTCGTTCAGCATTTATCCCCGCACGACGGGCTACAATTCGCCCGTTCCCGCCACTTTGAAAGTGACAAAGACTTCCTTGGCTGCCCCCCAAAATCTTACCGTCAGCGGAAGCAAGCTTTCCTGGGACGCTGTGACGGACGCGACCGGATATACCGTAAAAATCGACGGTACGGAATATCCTGCCGCAAGCAATGAATTTGATTTGACGGATTATGTCGATTCGGGTGATATCGTCGTTTCCGTCCGTGCAAACGGCGCGGCAAATTCGCTTTGGAGCGATGCGGCGACGTTGAGCTACCTTGGGATGCGCGGTTCGCTTGTGTACGCGAACGGTGTTATTACTTGGAATCCCGTGTTTGGCGCATCGTATTATGAAGTGCAGGTCAACGATGGCGCATGGACAAAGTATGAGACGAACGTAACCTCCGCCGCAGTCAAACTGACGCAGCGCGGCGTTAACGTGATTCGCGTTCGTTTCAATGCCAACGGTCAGAATTATGTGGCAAAGACGCTTTCCGTCAATGCGTACATGGTGGAGTTCGATACGCGCGGCGGTAGTGCGGTTGCATCGGTATACGTTGCTTACGGCGATACTCTTACGCTTCCCGAAACATCGCGCAACGGGTACGAGTTTGTCGGTTGGTTCAATATCCCTGCGGGTCTTTCCAATAACGGCACACGTTTCGAAAGCCCTATGATGTTTGAGGAAACCAACGACGTCCTCATTTATGCTGATTGGCAGAATGCCCCTTATTCCGCTGTGCTCGACGCGCAGGGTGGCGTTGTCACGCAGGCGAATATCGAGATCGTTTACGATAAACCCTTCAAACTTGAAGTTCCTTCCACGGTTGAATTGTCCCAGGCGGGCATGAAGGACGGCAGATATGTCTTCGTCGGCTGGTATGAGGCTCGAAATGGAATTGGAGAGCGTTATACCGATGCGTCAGGCAAATCGCTTGTTGACTGGGATCGTTATACGGATGACGTTACGCTTTATGCGTACTGGATCGAGGCTTTCGACTATGATCTTACCGTTCAAGCCGGAACAGGTGCTGATGTGTATGCGGTAAAAATGGGGAACGAAATAGGAAAATTGAACCCCAATACGATCACTTCGGTCACGATTCCCAGAACCTATAACGGGCTTCCTGTCGGCGTTATGCTCGCTTCCGCGTTTGAGAGCTGTACGACGCTCACCGAGATTTACATTCCGGACACGTTGATGGAGATCGGTAGCAGCGACGATACCGGCGGACCCTTCGTAAAATGCTCCAACCTTACTTCGGTCAATATTTATGAAACGGGAGAGGTGCTTGTCTCCGATTACTATTCGGTTGACGGCGTTCTGTTCGAGCGCATGGAGAGCGGTGCAGTTCGTCTTGCATTCTTCCCGCTTGGTCGTACAGGTGCCTATGTCATGCCGGAAGGCGTTCAGATTCTGCCTTCCCGTATCTTTGCGGCAACCAAGCTGACGTCTGTCACGCTTCCCGCGAGCCTTACAACGATCGAGCAATCTGCTTTCTATAATTGTAAACAGCTCACCGAGGTCATCTTTAAGGGCGGAAGTACAGAGCTCACCATTCGCGATCGTGCATTCCACAACTGTACTGCACTTAAGAGCATTACGCTCCCGCAACGGCTTGTGTCTCTCGGAACGGACAACGAGAACATCTCCGGCGTGTTCACGGGCTGTACTGCCATGACGACGTTTACCGTTGAGAATGATGGTGCAACGCAGTCCGGGCTCTCTGCACGCGGCGGCTACCTCTGCAATGCAGCGGGGACCACCATTCTCTATTGCCCGCTCGGCAAGACGGGTGAAGTTTCCATTCCGAACGGGATCGAGACGATAGGGGAAAGCGCCTTTGCAGGGCGTGATAAGATCACGAAAATCGTTATTCCTTATTACGTCGAGACGGTCGATGAGAGTGCGTTTGAAAACTGTGAGGCACTCCGCGATGTTACGTTTGAAGGAATGGATGGCGGTGCATTTGAAACGGAGATCGGTGAAAGGGCATTCTATGGGTGCTCGTCGCTTCTCAATCTCTCGTTTGCAGAAAATTGCAATGTTACTTTGATCGGAGAACGTGCATTTGCATATTGCGACGGGCTTCAAAAACTTTCATTGCCTGCAACTATTGAAACGGTTGGGGAAGAAGCGTTCAGGAGTTGCTCCGGGCTTGGTGAATTGACCATTAATGGTTCGTCAAAAACCGGTATATCTTTCGGAGAATCTGCGTTCCTCAATTGCAGTACATTAAAGACGATCAATTTTTCGGCGAATGTCGGCGAATTTGATTTTATCTCCGTGTTTGATGGCTGCAATGCTTTGATGACTATCAATGTTGATGAGAACAACGCGTCGTTCTCTTCTGTGAACGGAGATCTCTACAACAAGGATAAGACTGCGATCTTGTTCTATTCAAGATTGAAGGGGAACTATACGGTTCCCGAAGGCGTTACGCTGAAGACCATCGGTGCAGGCGCTTTTGCAGATAACAGAAATATCACTTCCGTTGTCATTCCTGCGACGGTCACGTCCATTGAGGCAGGTGCGTTTGAGTCTCTTATAAATCTTACTTCCCTTACCATTACAGATGGGGACGCGAAGCTTGCCATTGGCGAAAATGCCTTTGCTTCCTGCAATAAGCTTGCGTCGGTCAGCTTGCCTCAGCGCGTGACTTCGGTCGGTGATGGCGCGTTTATCGAAAACGGATCGCTTGCAACGCTTACGCTTGTGAACGGCCTGGAGACCATCGGCTCGCAGGCATTCTATGGGACGGCGATCACATCCGTCACCATTCCTGCAAGTGTCACAAAGATCGGCGGTGCAGCATTTGCAGAATGCGCAAGCCTTGCAACGTTTACGTTTGCACCTGCCGATGCAGAAAACGGGAAAGCACTCGTTCTTGGGGATTCCACTTCCTCTCTGGGGGGCATTGTTTACGGAACCAAAGTCGAGGAGCTCGTTCTTCCTGCCCGCCTTACGACCATTGGCGATTATGCCCTTGCAGGCATTGCGGGTCTTACCGATATTACCTTTGACGCGAATTCCACGCTCACGGAGATCGGCGATTATGCGCTTGCGCAGACGCCTGTCAATTATCTCACCATCCCGGATACCGTTACGAGCATCGGAGAGGGGGCTTTTGCGGAGTGTGAGTCGCTTGAAACGGTAACTTTGCCCAAGTCGCTGAAGACGCTCGGCGATGATGCATTCTACGGATGCACGCTTTTGAACGCGATCACGCTCGATGCATCCAACACTGCATATAAGGCAGAAGACGGCGTGCTCTACAATGCCGGTAAAACCCAGATCGTTGCATTCCCCATGAGTAAGACGGGGACGTTCACGATGCCTTTGACCATTACGAAGGTCGCGGCATATCAATTCCAGAACAGCAAAGTTTCCCAGGTCATCCTGCATGATAAAGTCACGGAGATCGGGAATTATGCGTTTGACGCTTCCGCTGTTACGGAAATGGCGATCCCTGCAAGCGTTACGACGATCGGCACGTATGCCTTCCGCAATACGGCATCTTTGAAGAAGGTCGTGTTTACGGAGATCCTTCTGCCCGAAACGCCTGCAGAGGATGAGGAGACGCCCGGAGAGGAGACAACTCCCGACGAAGGTGCCGAAGAGGATGCAGGCGTCTCGACGCAGGCAGAGGGAGAAACTTCGGGTGAAACTGCCGAGGACGAAACGGAAGAAACTCCTCAGGAAGTGATCAGCCAGCTGAAGAAGCTCGCGAATTATACGTTTGACGGCAGCGCGATTGAGGAGATCAAACTTCCATCCAATCTTGAAGAAATCGGAACGTATGTATTCAGAAACACGCAGCTCAAGTCTGTCGTTATCCCGGCAACGGTCAAGAAGATCGGAAACTATGCGTTTAGCGGTATCAAAACGCTGACAAGCGTTGCTTTTGAAAACAATACCGTTTTGACGTCCATCGGAAACTATGCGTTCCAGAACAGCGGGGACGAAACAGCTCAAAGTGTCACGGCAAGCCTTCCTGTCGGCACATCCGGCGGTTGGACGCTCGGGACGTATGCATTCTACGGCAGCCAGTTCACATCTGTTACGTTTGCCGAAGGGACCACGATCAAGACGCTTCCCGCAAGATCGTTTATGAATATGACGCGTCTTACGTCCTTTACGATCCCCGCAAGCGTCACTTCGACGGCAGCAGGCAGTACTTCCTATGGCGTGTTCTATGGGAGCGGTCTTACAAGCATTACCATCCCTTCGACGCTCACCTCGATCGGAACATACACCTTCAATAATGTTCCGAATTTACAGGAAGTCGTCTTTGAAGATCCCGCAGGGGCTGAAGAGCTCAAGCTCGGAAACGGGACGTTCTATAAGTGTGTTGCATTGGAAGAGATCTCGATCCCTGCCCGCGTAAAGGCTCTTCCCACAAGCGTGTTTAATGGATGTACGGCACTTGATACTATTCATTTCTCTGAAAAGGGAACCCTGACGGAGATCGGGAACACAGCGTTTGCCGAGACGGCATTCTCTTCGTTCACTGTCCCGGAAGGCGTGACAAAGCTCGGCGGAACCTCCTATTCGACCTCTCCGTTCTATAAGTGCGCGGCGCTCGCATCGATCACGCTTCCTGCATCCATGAAAGACGTTACGCCGTATTCATTCTCGACAGGATATAGTACAACAAATGTCAACACTCTTGAGAATATTTTCGTAGCGGACAAGAATGCGACATACTGCGATATAGACGGCGTTCTGTTCAGTGCAGATAAGAAGCAGCTCATCGCTTACCCGTTTGGACGAACGGCTACATCGTATGCTGTTCCCGAAGGGACCGAGGTCATTGGCGATAGAGCATTCGGCATTTA
The DNA here is from genome assembly GCA_944362555.1 of uncultured Clostridia bacterium. GTDB lineage: Bacteria > Bacillota > Clostridia > Christensenellales > Borkfalkiaceae > Gallimonas. The sequence goes on along the minus strand of CALVTL010000023.1, from coordinate 5,526 downwards.
CAGTTCCATTTATTGTTATCCTCGGTATCTGACGGCTATTACTTTCCCCGACACGTTAAAGACCATTTCGGGTTATGCATTCCATTATAACGATGCGATCACTTCGCTCACGATTCCGGAAAGCGTGACGGAGATCGATGACTATGCATTTACCGAAATGGACGGACTTTTATCTGTCACGCTTCCTGCCGCGTTGACAACGATCGGCGATAGGGCGTTCTATTCTTGCGATGTTCTCGGAACGCTTACCATTCCGGAGAATAGCAAACTTGAAGCAATCGGGGGATATGCGTTCTATAATTGTGCTATTCGTTCGCTGCATCTTCCGAAGACATTGCTCTCACTCGGAGCGAGGGCGTTCTATGGCAATGCAGAGCTCTCGACTGTTGAGTTTGCAGAGGACGGCGCATTGAAGTCGATCGGAACGTATGCATTCCATAGTTGCACAGGTTTAAAAGAGCTTACGATCCCTGCCTATATTGAGGAAATAGAGAGCTATGCATTTTATCTCGGCTCTTCGACGACCGGCGGATTGGAGCGTGTGGTTTTTGAAGAGGGCAGTCATCTCACAACGATCGGTGCAAGAGCGTTCTATTATCAGTCCAAGTTGAAGACCATCGGCGAAGCGATCGTGGAAAACGGCGAGACTGTATATGTGATGCCGGCATCGCTTGTTGAACTTGACGATAATGCATTCTATGAATGCGCATCGCTCGAGTATATCCGTTTTGCGGAGAATGGCGCACTAACAACGCTTGGCGGAAATGTCTTTGCATATTGCGATGCGCTGACAGAAGTTGTCCTTCCGGACACGGTCACTGAGATGGGGTCGAGCGTCTTTACGTCTTGCCATGGATTGGAGAGAGTTGTGCTTCCCTCCAACCTTACAGAGCTTCCTGTAAGCACGTTCTCGTCATGTTATAGTCTCACTACCGTTACTTATCACGGAGACAAGGCGGAAACGGAGGGGGTTGTACGCCTCCCCGAAGGGATCTCTTCTATCGGGAACAATTCGTTCCAGAATTCCGGTATCAGTGCCATTATAATTCCCGCCGCCGTTACGGAGATCGGAAATAATGTGTTTGCTGTTACCAATCTTTCGGCAGCGCCCAATAATCTCACATCCGTCGTGTTTGAGGGATCGTCTCTTTCCTCTCTCGGGAACAGTGTATTTGAAAATTGCTATTCCCTTACCGAAATTGAGATTCCCGATGGAATTTCGCTTCTCGATGACGAGACATTCTTGAATTGTACTTCTTTGGAGTCGTTCGCGGTCCCTGCATCGGTCACGGAGATCGGTGAATCGGTCTTTGAAGGATGTATTTCGCTCAAGTCTATTGAAATACTTTCCGGTGTTTCGGCAATCGGCGACTCGGCTTTTGCGGACTGCGTCTTGCTTGAATCTTTTGAACTTCGTTCAACGATAGTCAGTTTGGGTGAGAACGTATTCTTGAACTGCAGAAATATCGAGTTCAATCTTGACCAGCAAAATGCAGAATTTGTCCTTGAGAACGGCATTCTTTATAACAGCGTTAAAACAGAGATTTATTCTGTGTATAATCCAGATGAGGAGGTCGTCATTCCCGATACGGTCCGCGCGCTTCCGGACGCTGCCTTTGCAGGTACCGCTATCAGAAAGATCACCATTCCGGACAGCGTAACGGAAATCGGAAGCGATGTGTTTGCCAACTGCACAAATCTTGAAGAGGTCGTGTTCGAAGGTCAGCTTACTTCGATTGGCGCAAGGGCATTCCGGAATTGCATTTCGATCAAATCGTTCAATGTGCCTTGGACGGTGACGAGCATCGGGCAATATTCGTTTGAAAACTGCACCGGGCTTGAGTCTCTTACATTTGATGACGAAGGTTCTTCTGTGTTGTATCTTGACGATTATTCGTTCCGGAATTGTACAGCGCTCAAATCTCTCGTTCTTCCTTACCGTCTGCGTAACTCCGGCTCCGGTTCTACGACGCGTGAGGGGATCGGACCACACACATTTGAGGGATGTACATCGCTCGAGTCTGTCTCGTTTGAAAATGGGACACAGGAGTTTACGAGCCCGCTTACCGTTGGAAGCTATGCATTCCAGGGGTGTACGAAACTGAAGATGGTCTCCCTTCCTGATTTCCTGCGCTTCTATTCGCATTATGCCGGTGGAGAAGATGCTGTTTATCCTACGATCGGTTCTTATGCATTCGATGGCTGTACGAGCCTGTCCGATATTGATTTTGGGTCTTGTTTGCCATATTCCGGGAACGTGAAGGGAGGGGTGTACTACTACATCGGTCATCATGCCTTCCGCAACTGTGTTTCGCTTGTCGATTTGGCGCTGCCCGATCAACTCAATCTTAGTGGCTATGGCGGAAGTGGTGAGTATGCCTTCCAGGGATGCAGTGGGCTCAGGAGTGTATCTTTGCCTGCATCGGAGCGGTACTATAACCCTCAATTCCCTTCTGCCTCCGATTATGAGTCTGCAACGAGTGTGTTTGCAGGGTGTGCAAACCTCGAAGAAGTGACGATCCGTACGGCATACGGCACGATCGCCAATCCCGATTATCCCGAATTCTATAAAGGCATGATCGGAGAGATGTGGTTCCGTGACTGTGTTAACTTAAAGACGGTCAAATTTGAGGATCCTGCGAATTTGTTCACGATCGGAGCCGGTGCGTTCATGAACTGCTCTTCGCTCACGGAGCTTTCTCTGCCCTCCGGACTCGTGGAGATCCGCGATTCTGCGTTTGCCGGTTGTTCCGGAATTCAAAGCATGACGCTTCCCGAAGGGCTGCAGACGCTTGGGACCGAAGATTATAATTCCTACGGTCTTTATGACGGAAAGGGTGTATTTACCGGAACGATGATCACTTCTCTTGTCATCCCTGCTTCTGTTAATGAAGTTGGTCCCGAGACATTTATGGGGTCTGCGATCACAAACATCTCCGTTGCTGCACCTTCTGAAGGTGGAACGGTAAATCTTGTCGCGGAGAACAATGTTCTCTATAATGCAGATAAAACCATCCTCATTGCCTACCTTTCTGCGGAACCGGTGTTCCGTATCCCGGATACGGTCACGCAGATCCAGACTGCGGCATTCTCCGGAAGTAAAGTTGAACAAGTCACCATTCCCGCGACGGTCACATTGATCAGTGAGTATGCATTTGCGAATTGCACAAGCCTTACGTCGGTCACGTTTGAGGGAACGACGGTCAATATGTCGTCTTACCGGACCGATTACCTTGCAGACTTTATCTTCTGCGGTTGTACCGCACTTGAAACGGTAACGCTTCCGAGTGCGATCCGTGAGATCGGTGATAATGCGTTCGAGGGATGCACTTCGCTCAAGACGGTTGAACTTCCGTCCACGCTTATGGCGATCGGCGAATTTGCATTCAAGTCCTCGGGGCTGACCTCGATCACTTTGCCTGCATCTCTCGGGGGGGATGGCTTGACAGAAGGCGCATTTGCGTTCTGCGATGACCTCACGACAATCAATGTAACGGGAAATGTAAACTTTGTGATTGAGGACGGGATCCTTTATAACGCCGATAAAACAACGTTGATCCGTTATCTTCCCGCCGCGAGACCACAGGGTGAAACTTCCTACGTCATTCCCGACAGCGTTACGCGCATTGCAACAGGTGCTTTTGACGGAGCGCTCAACCTTACCTCAATTACGATCGGTAAGAACGTTACGGCAGCCGGTTCCTCTTATTATAGCGGATTTGATTATTGCACGAATATTACAGAATTTAAAGTTGCAGAGGGGAACAATACCTTCCTCGCCATTGATGGAAACCTTTATAAGTGGGAAGGAAGCGCGCTGACGTTTGTTGCGTATGCTTCCGGTAAATCGGAAGAATCCTTTGTGTTAAAGATCCCCGATTCCGTTGAAGTGACCGGAAGATTCTACATTGGCGGCAGCGCATTTGCAGGAAGCAAGCTTAAGGAGATCTGGATCACGGAGGATGTCGATACGATCCGACAGAATGTATTTAACGGTTGGACGTCCGATCAAACGATTTACCTGTTGGATACAGCGACATCATTTACGCCTTCCTGGTCTGATTTGGAAAATGGCCTTGTAAATGCGACTGTAAAGTATGTTCCGGCCGAAGAATTCCCGAACAATAATGCGCCTGTTCAGGAAGGACGGAACTAAAACTTAAAACCGACTTCAACTCATCGGCCGAACAGGTCGGTGAGTTGTAAGCCGTATTGGGAAGACATTCCGAATTTACACAATATGATGAATCTATATTTCATTAGGAGGTTCTTATGAGCGATCGGGAACATCTGTTTCAAAAGTATTATAACCGACTTGCAGCAGAGGGCGTCATCAAGGCGCTTATCTGGGGGCTTGCGGTAGGGTTTGCGATCTTTTTTGTAACGGCATTCATAAGCTGGGCGACCGATTTTATTGCGGGGCTTTGGATCGGCATAGGGATCGGGATCGCCGCGATCGCCTTGACGACGGTCCTTCTGTACTTTTTCTTGTTCCGTCCGAATACGATGGACATCGCCCGCAGGCTGGATCGTCTCGGGTTGGAAGAACGCATGATCACAATGGCGGAATTCCGCAAGGATGCGACATACATCGCCATGTGCCAGCGGGAGGATGCACAGCGTCAGCTTCAATCGGTCGAACCCAAAAATATCAACTACAAAGTTTCTGCTGTAAGCATTGTTCTTGCAGGCATATTTGGGGCAGCTACCGTTGCAATTTCCATTCTGTTCGCATTGAGCATCTTCCATGTGCTCCCGAGCGGAAACGAGATCCTTACGCCCGTTGCCCCCAAGGAGTTTGTGCTTGTGAGCTATGCGGAGAGCGACGGCGGATATATTGACGGTGAGTCGGATCAGATGGTCGAAGTGGGCTCCGATTCACAACCCGTGATGGCTGTTCCGGACGAGGGCTATATGTTCGTGCAGTGGTCGGATGGGGTGGAAGGAGATGTCCGACAGGATCTCAACGTGCAGGAAACGATTTTTGTGTTTCCTGAATTTCAGCCTATCGGAGGAGACGAAGATGGCGATCCCGGTGATGAACCGGGCGATCAGCCGCCCTCCGATCAGCCGGAGGATCTTCCGCAGGACGGCGAGGACGAAAATGATAACAATTCGAGCAGCGACCCCGGTGAGGGCAACGAAGAGGAAGGCGTTCCGCCTCCTTCCGGGGACAGCGATGAAGGGTCGGGAACGCAGGGCGGTAATTCCAACAATTCGGTCGATCCCGGGGACGGTCAGGTCAACTATTCCGAAATTTACGGGGAGTGGTATGAAAAGGCGATGGAAGCGATCGCTTCCGGCGAATTTGATGGAGATATCGGCGATTTTCTGCAGGCATATCTTGACAGTCTGTTGAATTAATTGTATAATATTACTATTGTGAAAAAATTTAAGAGGGTTTTATAACGTTATGGTAACAGAGGAAAGCATCCAGAAATTCAGCAAGCAGTGCGCGAACATCTTTGAGCAGGTGGGGCGCGACGTCATCGGACAAAAGGACGTGGTCGAGGGCACGATCATCGC
>CALVTL010000022.1 GCA_944362555.1 uncultured Clostridia bacterium | reverse complement strand
TGAGCCCGGTACAATACCGAACTCATTACCAAACCACTTGATTAAATTTTTGTCCAAACTTTGGGGTTCACTTCAGGCGGGGGCGGGCAATGCCGCAGAACGGGCACTTTGATCCTATTTCAGAGGGACGTTCACATATTCTGCGTACCGCGCTTGCCCTTGGAGAGCTTTTTGACGGAGGTGCGGTGTTCTTCGCCCGAAAAGAGGCGGACGAGGTTTTTGCGGTGGGCGAACCACGTCAGCGCGTTGAGCGCGAGAAGGAGCGCAAAGAGGGCGATCGTCCAGCCGCTTGAAAGCATCCCGCAGCCGTCGTAACGGAAATAGAAGATAAGCCCCTGCCACACGGAGAAGCCCGTCACGCCCAGAAGCGACCCCATCGACCCCCACTCGGTGAGCGCGATGTAGCCCACGACCACAAAGAGAAGGAGCGCGAACACGATGAGGATGTTCCAGGCGTTCTCACACGAGAGGCTGAACCAGAAGAGCCCCAGCGAGGAGGCGATGCCCTTCCCGCCCCGAAAGCGCATGGTGACGGGCCAGATGTGCCCGATGATGACGAACACGCCGCAAAAGTAGCGGGTGAAGTCGGATACCACGACCTGCGTGCCCGCGAACACATAATTGCGGAAGAGAAAAAAGCTCACGAGCGCGGGAACGCCCCCCTTGCAGGCGTCCAGAAGAAAGTTCACGAGCCCGACTTTTAAGCCGAATTCGCGGCTCATGTTCATGGTGCCGGGGTTGCCGCTGCCGATCTTGTGTACGTCCTTATGTTTTGTTTTTGCGATGATGACGGCAAAGTTGAAACAGCCGACGAAATAGCAGACGAACGCCATCAGCAAAAAGTAATACCAGCTCTGCGCAAAGACAAATTCTTTCATTCAGTCGCCTTCCTTTTTGTTGCGCACCTTGATCTTAATGGGCGTGCCCGAGAAGTCGTAGGCGCTGCGGATGACGTTTTCGAGATAGCGCTCATAGGAAAAGTGCATGAGCCCTTCGTCGTTGACCATGAGCACGAAGAGCGGCGGATGAACGGCGACCTGCGAGGCGAAATATAGTTTCATGCGCCTGCCCTGATAGGAGGGCGGTTCGGAGACGCGCATGGCGTCCATCAGAAGGTCGTTGAGGTCGCCCGTCGGAACCCGCAGCCCCGCGTGGTCGTACACCTCCTGCGCGAGGGCGAGGATCTTTTCGGTGCGCTGCCCCGTCTTGGCGGAGATATACACCGATCTGAAGTAGTCCATGAACTTCAGTTCCTCTTTGAGCTTTGCCTCGAACGTCTGGATGGTGCGGCTGTCCTTTTCGATGACGTCCCACTTATTCATGACGATGACGGAGGGTTTGCCCTGTTCGTGCACGAAGCCGATGATCCTGACGTCCTGTTCGGTGATGCCCTCGGCGGCGTCCACGACGAGCAGGCACACGTCGGCGCGGCGGACGGCGTCGAAGGCGCGCAGCACGGAATAGTACTCCACGTCGTCCTCCACCGAGCGCTTGCGGCGGATGCCCGCCGTGTCGATGATGGTATACGCCTTGCCGTCCCGCTCGAAGCGGGTATCCACGGCGTCGCGCGTCGTGCCCGCGATGGGCGTGACGATGGAGCGCTCCTGCCCCAGAAGGCGGTTGACGAGCGAGCTCTTGCCCGCGTTCGGCTTGCCGACGACGGCGATCTTCAGCGAATCGTCCTTGACCTCCTCCTCCTTGGGGAAGAACTCCACCGCCTTGTCGAGCACGTCGCCGATGCCGCGCGAATGCTCGGAGGAGACGGCGTACGGCTCGCCGAGCCCCAGAGAGTAGAACTCAAAGAGCTTTTCGGGGGAATAGTCGTCCACCTTGTTGACGACGAGCACCACCGCCTTTTTGGAGCGGCGGAGATAGTCGGCGACATCATAATCGGAGGAGGTGAGCCCCTCCCGCCCGTCCGTAAAGAAGAGGATGACGTCGGCAAGTTCCACCGCCGCCTGCGCCTGAACGGCGATCTGCCGCCACATGACGTCCTCGCTTTTGAGCTCGATGCCGCCCGTATCGATGAGCGTGAAGGGCTTGCCGCGCCACTCGCAGTCTGCGGTGATGCGGTCGCGCGTGACGCCCGGCCTGTTCTCCGTGATGGCGATCTTGCGCCCCGCCACCTTGTTGAAAAAGGTGCTCTTTCCCACGTTGGGGCGTCCGACAATGGCAATGACGGGCTGCATACCCTTCCCTCCCTGAAAATTTCTCGTAATTGGCTATATAGATTATAGAAAAAATCGCGCGATTTGTAAAGAAAAAACGGCAGCAAAGTGCCGTTTTCCCGTCTGCGTTTTTCAGATGCCCAGCGTCATGCCGAGAATGGTGCCCGCGATGTAGATGGCGAGGAACACGAAATACGCGATCTTCCAGCCCTTGCGCTTGCCGCGGACGAAGAACCAGCCCGGGATGGCGATGGCTGCGAGCAGGCAGTACTGCGAGACGAGGTTGAGCGCCTGCATGACGACGGCGCCGCCCGTGTTCTCGAGGATCCAGCGAAGGATGGGTCCCAAGACGAGCAGGATCGCCGCGGCGGCGAGCGCGCAGAACGCGAGCACGTTGACAAGGCTGCCCAACGTGAACGCGGAGCGGCGGCTCGGCGTCTTCTTTTCCGTCTTCTTTTGTTCGGTTTGCTTGGTTTGTGCCATATACTTTGCCTCCTGAAAACAAAATTGACTTATTTATAGAGGTCGACGCTGTCGGCGCCGTCCGTCTCGGTGAAATGGACCGTGATGCGCTCGGAACGGGCGGTGGGGACGTTCTTCCCCACGCCGTCCGCGCGGAAGGGCAGCTCCCTGTGCCCGCGGTCGATGAGCGCAAACAACCGCACGCTGCCCGCGCGCCCCATGGAGGAGAGTGCGGCGAGCGCCGCGCGCACCGTTCTGCCCGTGAAGATGACGTCGTCGCAGAGCACGACATGCCTGCCCTCGATGTCGAAGTCCACCTCGCTCCCCCTGAACACGGCATCGCAGCCGTCCAGAAGGTCGTCGCGGTAGAGGGCGATGTCGAGGATGCCCAACGGAACGCGCACGCCCTCCAGCCGCTCGATCTCCGCCTGCATCCTGCGGGCGAGGATGACGCCCCGCGTGCGGATGCCGATGAGGACGAAGTCCGTCCCCTTCTCCGCCTCCACCGCCTGCATGGCGAGCCGCGTGACGGCGCGGCGCATTTCATCGGCATTCAATATCTGCATGAGCGTCCTCCTTGCGCAAAATTTCCAGAACGTGTGCAAAATCTTGGGGCAGCGGGGCTTCGAACGTCATCTCCTCCCCCGTGCGCGGATGGGTGAGCGTGAGGCGGAAGGCGTGAAGGAGCTGCCCTTCGAGCGAAAAGCGCTGCTTTTTATAGCCGTACGTCCTGTCCCCCACCACGGGATGCCCCATGTACTTTGCGTGAACGCGGATCTGATGGGTGCGCCCCGTCTGCAGCGTGAAGTGCACGAGGGTGTGCTCCGAAAAGCGCTCCGCCACGCGGAACAAGGTGACGGCGCGCCGCCCGCCCGCGGGCAGCACCGCCATTTTAAGGCGGTCCTTCGGGTCGCGCCCGATGTTGGTCTCGATGCGCCCCTCGTCCTCCTTCACCCTGCCCTCCAGCAGGGCGAGGTATTCGCGGCGGCACGTCTTTTTGGCGATCTGCTCCGCGAGGGAGAGATGCGCCGCGTCGTTTTCGGCGACCACCAGAAGCCCCGTCGTGTCCTTGTCGATGCGGTGGACGATGCCCGGGCGGATGGCGCCGTTGATGGAGCTCAAAGATTGAAGCCGGAAGAGCAGCGCGTTGACGAGCGTCCCCTCCGTTCTGCCCGCGCCCGCGTGCACGGTCATGCCGCGCGGCTTGTTGACGACGGCAATGTCGCCGTCCTCATACAGGACGTCGATGGGGATGTCCTCCGCCTGCGCGCGGATGGGTCTGGGCGGCGGGACGTCGAGCTGCACGCGGCTGCCCGCCTTAACGGAGTGTCCCGCTTTGACGGGAACGCCGTCGCAAAACAGGCGCCCCTCGTCCGCAAGTTTTTTGACGGCGGAGCGCGTGAGCTGCGACTGTTCGCTCACGAGCACGTCGGCGCGCGCACTGCTCTCCGCCACAAATTCAAGCATTTTTATGGCGCTTGTCGCGCTCCTCGTCCTCCCGCTTTGCCTCGGCGCGCCACTTCTTTGTCAGGGGGAACACGGCGTCCTTCCCGATAAAGAGGATGCACACGAGCACGGCGACGATGCCGCCCGTGATGAAGAAGTCGGCAAGGTTGCACACGCCGAATCCGAGGGGGCCGATGTCCACGAAGTCGCGCACGAAGCCCAGCGAGAAGCGGTCGATGATGTTGCCGAGCGCGCCCGCCTCCACGACGGCGAGGCAGAACCTGACGGGCGTGTTGCGGCGGAAGAGGGTGAAGAACATGAGCGCGATGAGCACCGCCAGCACGACGGTGACATAACTCATGACCGTCATGGCAGTTTCGTTCCCGCCGAAGATGCCGAAGGCGATGCCGGGGTTGGTGGTGTACCACAGGCGCACGATCCCCAGAAAGTACTCCGACTGACGGACGTTGACTTCCTCCGCCCACACCTTGGTGGCGAGGTCGGCAAAGAGCAATATAAGAAGCAGGATGCCCGCGCCCAGCGCGATCATGATATTTTTGAGTGTCTGCGATTTCATAACGACCTTTTTGCGGGGCGCCGCGCGTGCGGACGCCTCAATTCTCCTCCATGAGCCCGAGATCTTTGCAGAGTTTTCCGAGGTCGAGGGGCTGTTTGGGGGCGAGCACCTCGTCCATGTCGATGGACGGTTCCTCGTCCTCCTCCCCCGCGGCAGAACGCAGCGTCTCCACAAAGGCGGAAAAGGCGCGCACGTCCTCCGCGTCGGGATATTTTGCGGCGAGCGTCCGTGAGAGAAGGCGGCATTTTTCGGTGAGCAGTGCAAGCTCCCTGCCCGCATTCTCCGCCGCAGCCTGTTGCTCCTCGCGCAGCCTGTCTCCCTCGCGGGAGGCGCCGATGAGCGCCTCGGCGACGTTGGCACGTTCCGCCTCCAGCTCCGAAAGGCGCGCGGACAGGGTGCGGTTCTCCTCTTTGAGCGCCTCGGCGGCGCGCTGCTGCTCTTTTAGCACGGAGGAATACTCCTCCCGCAGCCGTGCGACGAGCTTTTCCACGTCGCGTTTTGAATACAGTCCGAACACGGCACCCCTCCCCTCACTGCCCGCGGAACGAGCGCACCAGCTCCTGTTTGAGGCGGTAGAGCTCGTCGGACAGATCGACTTTATAGATGTGCGGCATATCCTGGCGCAGGTACTCCTCCCAGAAGTTTTCCATCTCCGCCTTGCGGTAGGCGGCGATCTCCGAGAGCGGTCTTGCGGGCGCCACGCGCCTGCCGCCCTTTATGAGGTCCTCGCGCAGGCTGCGCACCGTGAAGTCTCTGATGGTCATGCGCTTCCACGTCTCCACGGGATGGAAGAGGGTGAGCGGCTTGCCCGCGTCCACCTTCTCCCCCGCGCGGGTGATGTAGTCGGCGATGGCTTTGCCCGTCGCCGCGTCGTAAAAACGCAGCACCTCTTTGACGCCCGGGTTGGTGATCTTCTCCGTCGTATCGGAGAGCTTTATCTTGGGGATCTCCTTCCCGCCTTCATACACGGCGGCGAGCTTGTACACCCCGCCGAGCGCGGGCATATCGGCGCTCGTGATGAGCTTGGTGCCCACGCCCCAGGTATCGATGCGCGCGCCCTGCTCCTTCAAAGAGCGGATGAGCACTTCGTCGAGATCGCCCGAGGCGCAGATGAGGGCGTTTTCAAAGCCCGCCTCGTCGAGCATCTCGCGCGCCTTTTTGGAGAGGTAGGCAAGGTCGCCCGAATCGAGGCGGATGCCCACCGGCTCGTGCCCCGAAGCGCGCAGCTCGCGGAACACCTGAATGGCGTGCGGGATGCCGCTGCGGATGGTATCGTAGGTGTCGACAAGGAGCAGGCAGCCGTCGGGAAAGCTCCTTGCATAGGCGCGGAACGCCTCCAGCTCGGAGGGGAAGTTCATCACCCAGCTATGCGCCATCGTGCCCGAGACGGGAACGTGGAAGAGCTTGCCCGCATACACGTTGGAGGTGCCCACGCAGCCGCCGATGATGGCGGCGCGCGCCCCGTAGATGCCCGCGTCCGCGCCCTGTGCGCGGCGCAAGCCGAATTCCATCACGCCCCCGCCCGCCACGGCGCAGATCTTTGCCGCCTTGGAGGCGATGAGCGTCTGATGATTGATGAAGGTGAGGACGGCGGTCTCCGCGAGCTGCGCCTCCACCATGGGGGCGGAGACGGTGAAGATGGGCTCGTACGGAAAGACGATCTCCCCTTCGCGCACGGCGCGCACGTCGCCCGTAAAGCGCAGACGGGAGAGATAGGCAAGGTACTCCTCCGAAAAGATCCCTAAAGAGCGGAGATAGGAGATGTCGTCCTCCGAGAAGTGCAGGTTTTCGAGGTACTCCGCCGCCTGTTCCATACCCGCCGCCACCGAATAGGTGATGAGGCGGTTGGGGCGGAAGAATACGTCAAAGACGGCGCGCTGTTCATGCTTGCCCTCGTTGAAGTACCCCTGCCCCATCGTGAGCTGATAGAGGTCGGTGAGAAGGGTGAGGTTCCTCATTGGTTCTCCCCGTCCTTGCCGTTCTTGCGCGCCTCGCGCACGGCAAGGCGCTCCTTTTTGCGCTTTTCCCGTTCCGCCGCAAGTTCCTCCTTGGTGGGCTCGGGCGGGTACTTGTCGCCGTACATATTCACCTTGGAATAGTACGGGATGTCGTCCTTATAGGCGGGAACGTACGCGGTGAGCGCGGACGAATCCCCCGTCCTGCTCCCGATGAACGCCTTCTCCGTGCGGAAGTTGAGGAGCAGGAGCACGAGGATGGCGCAGATGCCCAGCCCCGCCATGAGGATGGAAAAGACGAGCGACCACGGAACGCCGCCCGCATTGAGGATATATTCGGGGTCGCGCAGCGGCTCCATCACCGAGCGCACCGTTCCGTACCAGACGAAGTAGAGGCAGGTGAAGATGCCGTTGGGCTTTTTGTCCGTCTTCCACGCGAGGGTGAAGAAGATCACCCAGCCGATGAGGTTCGCGATCGATTCATAGAGGAAGAAGGCGTAGTGCCAGGTGGCGTTGGGGTCGGAGAATCCGCCGATGCCGCCCACGTCCCAGTTATAGTGGTCGGGGCTGATGGGCACGGCGAAGGGGAACCATTGCAGGGCGGAGTTGGTCACTTCGCCGCCGTACACTTCCCCGTTGAAGAAGTTCCCCCACCTGCCGAGCGCCTGCGCGATGAGGATGTTGATGACCACGCAGTCCGCCGCGCGCAGGAAGTTTATTTTTTTGACGGCGCAGACGATAAATCCCGCCAGCACGCCGCCCAGGACGCCGCCCGTGATGGACAGACCGCCGTCGCGGAAGTCGAAGAAGGCGCCGATGCCCAGCCCCTCGTCCGTGAGACAGGAAAAAAGGCGCGCGCCGACGATGGCGCTCGGGATGCACACGATAAACAACAGAAAGACAAGGTCGGGGGACATATTCCTGCGCTTCATGAGGAGCGCGGACAAATACGCCGCCAAAATCATGCCGCAGACGATGCAGATGGCGTACCAATATACCTTGACGCCGAAGATGATGACGCCGCGGTTGGCGATGCCGAAGAGCGCGCCTTCGGCAGCGAGCAGGGACAAGTTCATACAGCCTCCTCGATCCCCTTGCGGATCGCAACTACAATAACAGATAACAGTATAATGGATAGAAGAAAAAAAGTCAACCCGATGGACGCAGTCGGGCTGACTTTACACATACTTTCTTGCGTTTTGCGGCGCATTCAGGCGAGCGGGGCGCCCTTCGCCCCCACGAGGTTGATGAGGGGCACCGCCGCGAACAGCAGCGCATAGTTGACGATGCTGTTGAGGATCTGCAGTTTGAAGATGAGGCGGTAACAGACGTAGACGAAATAGGAGACCGTTCCGCCGAAATGCGACTCGGCATATTCGATGACCGCCGTGGAAAAACCGGAGTACTTGTTGTAGAAATAAAATCCCGCGCTGTTCACCCCCGCCGTGCAGACGAAGAAGGTGATGAGGCAGATGAGGGCGAGCTTGCAGTAAATACCCCACTTTTTCCGGATGCGGATGCCCATCACGAGCCCCGCGATGAGCGCAAAGAGCGCGGACGAGAGCCCCACCCACGGCATATAGATGTAACCCCAGCTATTGTAGACATAGCCCAGAAAGTCACCCAGAAAGACGGCGAAAAAGCCGAACAACGGTCCGATGAGCATCCCCGTGAGCACGGACACGAAGATGGTGAGCGAGAACTGCACGTCGAAAAACTTGATCTCGAGGAACATATTGGAGACGATGCACAGCGCCGCCATCACGCCCACCACGGCGATGCGCTGCGCCTTCCCGCGCGAGAGCATGAAGTCGGAAAAGAGCACCCGCTTCCATGCAGGATAGGTTGCAAGCGATTGCGATGACATAAGAAAAAACCTCCCGAAAATCTGGAAGGTCCGCGAAAAAGGTGAAGAACACGATTTGAGCGGACGCGCCGCGGCACCGCAGGTCTCCCTTTCGTCTGCGAACAACGTCCCGTTTCGCAGCACTTAACGCGCCTTGGCTACTCTTCTGAACGCTATTATACCACGTTCCCCGAAAAAAGCAAGCGAACGGACATACTTTTTTCAAAAAACGCGCAACCTTTTTGCATGGTACTCGTCATCATCCGCACCGCCGTCATCTTTGCGGTGCTGCTCGTCGTCATGCGGCTGATGGGCAAGCGGCAGATCGGCGAAATGCAGCCCTTCGAGCTCGTCATCACGCTCCTCATCTCCGAGCTCGCCTGCATCCCCATGGCGGACACCTCCATCCCCCTGTTGTACGGCGTCGTGTCCGTGCTCGCCATCTTTGTGCTGCACGAGGGCGTGATGCTGCTCGACCTCAAAGTAAAGCCCCTGAAGGGGGTGTTGAGCGGCAAGCCCGCCGTCGTCATCAACAAGAACGGCATCGACGACTATCAGCTCAAAAAGAACGATCTCGACGTCTCCGACCTTATCGAATCGCTGCGCGCGGCGGGGTATTTTTCCCTCGACGCCATCGACTACGCGCTCTACGAATCCAACGGCACCTTCTCCGCGCTGCCCAAGGCGGACTATGAAAGGATGCAGACCTCCCTCCCCCTCGTCATTGTGGACAACGGCAGGTTCGACGGGAAGAACATTGCCTTAACGGGGCTCGGACGCCCCTATTTTGAGGAACTTCTGCGCGCGCACGGCGTGAAGAACGTCCGCCGCGTGCTCGTGCTCACCGCCGACGGCGGCGGAAAATGCTATTTACAGCAAAAGGGCGAGCGCTTTACGACCTTCCATGTACAGTATCCGCACGGCGCGACATGGTAGCCCCGTTTTTGCCAACAGGGCGCAAAATGCGGACATGGTGCGCTCCTTCGGCACGTTCCGCGGACATGGTATGCCCCCTTTTCGCCCCTTCGGACACGGGCGGTACATAATGATACGTTCTGTTTGCGCCATGCTCGCCGTCTGCCTGCTGCTTGCGGGGGCGGCGGTATTTGAACACTTCACCATCCGCAGCACCTTCTCGGGCGTTCTGGAAGAGCTTGCCGCCCTCACCGAAAAGACGGAAGAAGAACGGGCGAACTACGAGGACGCGCGCGCCGTGCAGCGCTCGTGGGAGGCAAAAAAAGAGCGGCTGCAGGTACTGCTGCCGCACAACGACGTGATGCGCATGGATAACTACCTCTCGGAGACGGTGCGCCTCGTCGCCGAGGCGCGGTACGAGGAGGCGCTGCCCAAGCTGGAAGTGCTCACCCACCTTGCCGAGACCTTCCCCGCCGCCTACCGCCCCTCGCTCGCAAACATCTTTTGAATTATTTGGGGTCGAGGAAGAAGTTCTCGTGCCGCAGGGGGCGTTTGACGTGCGCGCGCACGAAGGCGACGAGCTCGTCGTCAGGGGGATAGCACACGCCCCCGTTCTCGCCGTAGCAGGCGGGGACGGGATAGAGCATCATGCCCGCGCCCCTGCGGTTGGCGGACAAGCCCTCCTCCCGCCCCGCAAAGACGCCGCCCTTCAGCTTGCCGCGCAGTTCGGACGTGGAGAGATAGAGCCGCAGCCTGTCCGTACGCCGCTCGCCGTCCAGCAGCAGAAAGCCCGCCTCGCGCACCTCCTCCCACGAAAAAAAGAGGCGGCGCCTGCCGAGGCAGAAGTAGGCGATGCCCTCCGTATCCGCCGTCCAGCGCGACGTGCGCAGGCGCGCCGTGAGAAGGCAGACGGCAAAGATGATGATACACACGGCGGCGATGGCGCAGCAGCCGATGATGATAATGAGCCCGTCCGCGCGGTAGATCCACGCGAACGCCGCGAACAGGGCGGCAAGAACGGGCGACGCAACAAGGAGGGCAAGCCAGAGCTTTCCCTGCGTACCCTTGAAAAAACTGACGGTGACGGTTGACGGCATACCTTCCTCCTGCCATCATTGTACCACACCCGCCCCCCGCAAGGCAAGCGGCGGGCGGAAAAAACGGACAGAAAAACGGCGCGCCCCGAAAATTTTTCGGGGCGCGCCGCCCGCTTATCCGTTCAAAAACCCCTTTTCAGCGTTCCGCCGCCTGCAGAAGAAAGACCTCCTGCGCGTTGAGCGGCTCGCCCAGCGTCTCCACGCGGCGGTAGTCCCCGTCCGCGCACAGCTTGCGCGCCTTGACGTTGTCGGCGAGCATGGTGCGCAGAAAGGCGTCGATGCGCTCCGCGATGCGCCCGTCGAGGACGGGCGCCGCGATCTCCACGCGCTTGTCGGTGTTGCGCGTCATAAGATCGGCGCTCGAAATATACATGACGCGCTCCTCCCCTCTGCCGAAGGAATAGACGCGCGAATGCTCCAGGAAGCGCCCCACGATGCTGATGACGCGGATGTTCTCCGTCTTTTGCGGCACGCCCGGGAGCAGGCAGCAGATGCCGCGCACGATGAGCTCGATCTTGACGCCCGCCTCGCTCGCCTCCACAAATTTATCGATGATCTCCTTGTCGGTCAGCGAGTTCATTTTGGCGAGGATGTACCCCTCCTTCCCCGCCTTCGCCTTTTCGATCTCGCGGTCGATGCAGCGGACGAGCCCGCTTTTTAACGTCTCGGGCGCGACGAGCAGCCGCTCGTAAGTAAAGTCCGTGTTGCAGATGGCGACGTTGCGGAAGAACGCCACCGCGTCCTCGCCGATCTTTTTGTCCGACGTCAGAATATTGAGGTCGGTATATTGGCGGGAGGTGGATTCGTTGTAGTTCCCCGTGCCGAGGTGGGTGATGTAGTGCAGCTCGTCGCCCTCCTTTAAGACGATGGAGATGATCTTGGAATGCACCTTGTAATTTTCCATCCCGTAGATGATGGTGCAGCCCGCCTCCTGCAATTTGTTGGCGAAGTAGAGGTTGTTCTCCTCGTCGAAGCGGGCGCACAGCTCGATGACCACCGTCACCTGCTTGCCGTTCTCGGCGGCGCGGCACAAAATTTCCGCAATGCGCGAATGGTGCGCGAGGCGGTAGATGGTGATCATGACGGAGCTCACCCGCTTATCGCGCGAGCACTCTTCCAGAAGGTCGACGACGGGGTCCATGCTCTCATAAGGATAGGACAGGCAAATATCCCGCTCCCCGATGAGGGAGATGAGCGAGGGTGCCATGGCGACCTCGCGCGGAAGGGCGCCCTTGAAGGGGGGATACCTGAGCCGCGAAGCGTCCTCCCGCGGGAGGAAGTTCCCCACCGAGAAGAGGAATTTGTAGTCAAAAAAGCGCTCGTCCGTAAAGCAGAACCTGGGATCGAGCTTGAGCACTTTCAGGACGAAATCCTTCAGCTTGCTGTCCGCCCTGTCCACTTCGAGGCGCACCACCCCCATGCGGGCGCGCGATTCGACGCGCTGCTTCATGATCTCGGTGAAGTCGCGCTCCAGATCGGTATCGTCGATGGCGGTGTCGAAGTCGGCGTTGCGCGTGACGCGCAGCATCATCTGCTCGTTCACCGTATAGCCCGTGAAGGCAAGTTTCGTGAACATCCGCATGAGCTCCTCGAGGGGAATGAGGCGCACCTTCTTCCCCCCGCCCAGGCGGTACAGCCTGTCGAGCGAGGGATTGACGGACACCACGCCGATCATGCGCCGCCCGTCCTTTTCGAGCTGGCAGACGACGTAGGAGCGCTTGTTCTCGAACTGCATCAGCGGGTGCTTGGCGTCCAGCACCATGAGGGAGAGAAGGGGCAGAACGTGGCGCAGGAAGATGTCCCTGCACTCCTCCGTCTGGCGGGGCGTGAGGTCGGACGCGCGCAGGAGCTTGACGCCGTTTGCGGAGAGGTCCTTGCGCAGCGCGTTATAGCACACGGCACGCGCCTCGTAGAGACGGGCGACCACCTCCGCAATGCCGTCGAGCTGCTTTGCCGCCGTCAGGCGGGTCTTGTTCTCCGTCTCGTCGGGTTCGGTGAGGCTCTCGTTGACGAGGCTCCCCACGCGCACCATAAAAAATTCGTCGAGATTGGAGGTGAAGATGGACAAAAACTTGCACCGCTCCAAAAGCGGGTTGGTGAGGTCGACCGACTGGTCGAGCACACGCTTATTGAAGAGTAGCCAACTGAACTCGCGGTTGACGTAAATATCGCGGATAAACTTCTTTTTGACCTTCTGCGGGATGGCAAATTCCTTGATCATGATCTTCCTCTCGTATCCTGTCCTGCGGCTTGCGCCGAAGTTATTCCTTCCCCTCCGCCCCTTCGGGAGCGGCCGCCTCGGCTGCGGGCGCCTCCGTCACGGGCGCCTCGGCTGCGGGCGCGGCTTTTTTGGGACGGCCGCGCTTTGCGGCGGGCTTTGCAGGCGTTTCCTTTGTTTCCTCCGCCTTCTTGGGGCGGCCGCGCTTTGCGGCGGGCTTTGCGGGCGCTTCCTTTGTTTCCTCCGCCTTCTTGGGGCGGCCGCGCTTTGCGGCGGGCTTTTCTGCCCCTTCCTCCGCCTTGGGGAAGGCGTAGAACGCGCCCTCCTCCCTGCCCTCGAGCACGAGCTGCAGATACCCCTCTTTGACGCCGCGCTCGCTGACGAGGACGTTCTCCACGCCGAAGCGCTTGAAGAGAAGTTTCAGGACGATGGCGGCAGAGCCGATGAGATAGAGTTTTTCGGGCGCGTTGTTGAGCACGAGGCGGGAACGATCCTCCCCCGTCAGAAGATGCCTGACGAGCTTTTTGAACTTCTTGCGGCGGATGACGCGCGCCCCCGTCGCCGAACTGTCGTCGGCGAAGTCGGCATAGATGTCGTACATGGCGTTGCCCGTCGCGCCCACCAGGACGGCGGTGGAATACACCCCCTCCCCGGGGAGGTCGGCGTCGTCAAACTTTTCCCTGACGAAGCGGCGGATGTCCTTCGCCTCCTTCTCGTCGGGATAGATGTTGGAGACGAACTTGCGGTACAAGTCGAGCAGCCCGAAGGAAAAGCACATCATCTCCTCCTTGCTGTTCTTGGCAAGGTCACAGATCTCGATGCTCTTTCCGCCCAGGTCGATGAGGACGGGGCGCTCGAACGACTTATAGTAGAGATTGGCGACATAGTCGCAGTACGCCTCGGTGGCGCCGTCGATGAGGTTGACGGGCAGCCCCGTCTGCGCCAATACCTGCGCGGCGACTTCGTCGTAATTTTTGACGTGCCGCAGGGCGGCGGTGGCGATGAGATAGCAGCGCTCCACGCCCAGCTCCGCGCCCGTTTCCTTGAAGCGGAGGAGCATCTCCGTGAGCTTCTCCGTGCCGCGCGCCGAGAGCGCGCCCTCCTCCAGATAGTGCACGAGGGAGAGGGAGGCGCGTTCCTTGAACACGACCTCCGTCTTGTCTGCGTCGGCAGCCGCCACGATCATGGAAATGCTGCTCGAACTGATGTCGATGACCGAATACTTCATAGTTAGCTCCTTTTTAGACAAACGACGTAATATCCTCTTATTGTATGTACGTATTTCAAAAGTATGCCCGCCGCGCCCATTGGGGGCGCTTTTTCAGGATGACGGCCGATCGCCGAACGACACGCCGATGCTCTTTGCGAACTGCACGTCGTCGCCCTGCGGGTCGACGAACTTGTATTTCCCCGCGACGTCGGCGAGGGCGTTGAAGGTGATGTTCCCGCCCGAGACGGCGGCAGTGACGCCGAACTTCCCCTCCCGCGCGAGCTTGGCGGCGAACCCGCCCAGCCGCGAGCAGAGCAGCCTGTCGTACGCGCAGGGTGTGCCCCCGCGCTGCAGATACCCGAGCACGGAATAGCGCGTCTCCGCGCCCGTGCGCTCCCCGATGACTTCGGCAAGGTGACGGGTGACGGTCGTCTCCCCGAACGCCGTGCGCACAAAGGCGCGTTCATCCTTTTTGTACTTCGCCTCGGAGGCGAGCACCGCGCCCTCCGCCACGGCGATCAAAGTCGTGCGCTCCCCCACCGCCAGCCGCGCGGAGACGGCGCCGCATACCGCGTCGAGATCGAAGGGGATCTCGGGGATGAGGATGACGTGCACCCCCGCCGCGATGCCCGAATGCAGGGTGAGCCAGCCCGCCTTGTTGCCCATCACCTCGACGAGCATGACGCGGCTGTGGCTCGCAGCCGTGGTGGCGATGCGGTCGATGGCGTCCGTCACCACCTCCACCGCCGTGCGGAACCCGAAGGTGACGTCGGTGCCGTAAATATCGTTGTCGATGGTCTTGGGCACGCCGATGACGTTGCAGCCCTCCATCGAGAGCAGCGCCGCCGTCTTGTGCGTTCCCGCGCCGCCCAGGGTGAAGAGGCAGTCCAGCCCCATCTTTTTGTAGTTCGCCAGCATCTTCGTGAGCCGCGAGCCGCCCTCCTCGGAGACGGTCATCCGCTTGAAGGGCTGACGGGACGTGCGAAGGATCGTGCCCCCTTTATCGAGAATGCCTTCAAAGTCCTCCCGCTTCAAGGGGAAGCTCTCCCCGCGGATGAGCCCGCCGTAGCCGTCGGGGATGCCGACGATCTCCGCGTTCTTCACATTGCGCAAAAGGTACAGCCCGATGGAACGGATGACTGCGTTGAGCCCCGCGCAGTCCCCGCCGCTTGTCAGAATGCCGAATTTCATACGTTTCTCTCCTCCCGGACAATATTGTACAGTTTTTTGCGCGCGATGTCAAGACGGCGCGGAAAATTTTGGTGCGATGCGACAGGATTTTACAATCATTTTACATCTTCGTGACAACTTCGTTACAACTTCCCCCGCCGCCCACGCCCCTCGCCCGCCCGGCGCATGAAAAAAGCTCCCTTTGGAAAGGGAGCCGGATCTTATTTGAGATACTTTTTGAGGTCTGCGGCGCGGTCGGTGCGCTCCCACGGGAACAGGCTTCTGCCGAAGTGTCCGTAGGCAGCCGTCGCGCGGAACACGGGGCGGCGAAGCCCGAGCGTGTCGATGATGGCGGCGGGGCGCAGGTCGAACTCCTTTTGAACGATGTCCGCAATGACGTCGTCGGGCAGCTTGCCCGTGCCGAACGTCTCCGCAAAGACGGAGACGGGGCGCGCCACGCCGATGGCGTAGGCGACCTGCAGCTCCACCTCGTCCGCGATGCCCGCCGCAACGAGGTTCTTGCAGATATAGCGCGCAAGGTACGCCGCGCTGCGGTCCACTTTGGTGGCATCCTTCCCGGAGAACGCGCCGCCGCCGTGCGGGCACCTTCCGCCGTAGGTATCGACGACGATCTTCCTGCCCGTCAGCCCGGAATCCCCCTCCGGTCCGCCGATGACGAACTTGCCCGTGGGGTTGATGAGGTAGCGCGTGTTTTCATCGAGCAGGTGCGCGGGGATGACCTTGCCGATGATGAACGTTCTCATATCCTCGGCGATGCGCTCCTGCGAAACGGCGGCGTCGTGCTGGGTGGACACGACCACCGTATCCACGCGGACGGGCGTCTTGCCCTCGTACTCCACCGTGACCTGCGTCTTGCCGTCGGGACGAAGATAGGAAAGCTCCCCCGAGCGCCTTGCCTCGGTGAGGCGGTACGCAAGGCGGTGCGCAAGCACGATGGGCAGCGGCATGAGCTCCTCCGTCTCGCGGCAGGCATAGCCGAACATCATGCCCTGATCGCCCGCGCCGAGCAGGTCGTACCCCTCTCCGCCCGCCTTCATCTCGCGGGAGGCGTCCACGCCGAGCGCGATGTCCGCCGACTGACCGTGCACGAGGGTGATGACGCGGCACTTGTCGTACGCGAAATCCCCCGAAGTGTAGCCGATCTCGCGGATGACGCGGCGGGCGATCTGCTCATAGTCCACCTCCGCGCGCGAGCTCACCTCGCCCGTCAGAAAGAGGGTATTGTACGCCGCGCAGCACTCGATGGCGGAGCGCGTCATGGGATCGCCCTTGACGAGCTCGTCCAGAATGGCGTCGGCAATGCTGTCGCAAACTTTATCGGGGTGACCTTCCGTCACGCTCTCACTTGTAAAAAATCTTCTCATAGCCCGCTCATTATAATCTTGTAAGCAAAAAAAGTCAACCGTTTCCGTCCGTCTTCGGGTTGCTTTTTGCGCGCAGACATGATATACTTTTTTTATGCAATGTACTCTTTGCCCCCTTTCCTGCGGCGCCGACCGCAGCGTGCGCGCGGGCGCGTGCGGCGTGAAGGGGCTGACCGTCGCCAAATATTATCTGCATCCCTTTGAGGAGCCGCCCATCTCTTACCGCGCAGGCAGCGGAACGGTGTTCTTCGGCGGATGCTCCTTAAAATGCGTGTTCTGCCAGAACTTCGAGGTCTCGCGCGCCATGCGCGGGAAGGAAGTTTCGCCCGCCGGGCTCGCCGCCATCTTCCGCGAACTGGAGGAGATGGGAGCGGAGAACGTCAACCTCGTCACGCCCGACCACGTCTCCGACCTCATCTGCGAGGCGCTCGCCCTCTACAAACCCGCCATCCCCGTCGTCTACAATTCGGGCGGGTACTGCAAGACGGACGCGCTGGAGCGCATCGCCCCCTATGTGGACGTATGGCTGCCCGACGTCAAATTTTTCTCCCCCGACCTCTCCGAGCGCTACACGGGGCGACGGGATTACTTTGCGTACGCCTCGCGCGCCGTCGCCTTCATGGCAAAGACGCCCGCCGCGTGGCAGGAGGGGAAGCTCCTCTCGGGGCTGCTGGTGCGCCACCTCGTCATGCCGGGATGCACGTCCGATTCGCTGCGCGTCCTCGATTTTTTGAAGGAAGTCCTCCCGCCCCGCACCCCGCTCTCGCTCATGCGGCAGTACACCCCCATGGGAACGAGCTCTCTTCCCGAACTCGCCCGCCCCGTTACGGCGCGCGAATACCGCCGCGTCACCGACTATGCCCTCGCGCTCGGATTCGACCCCCTATTCACGCAGGAGAAGGAGAGCGCGGGCAAGGCGTATATCCCGGAATGGGATGATTGACCGAACACGTCCCCCCTTCTCACCCGCCTGCGATGTCCTCCATGAGGCGGACGAGCCGCCTTGTGAGGCGGGCGCACGCACCGGGGGAAGCGTAGGAGAGTTTTTCGCGCAGGCGCTGCGCCTTTTTCAGTCTTTTATCCATACCAAGAGCATTTGCAGCAGGAACAAAAGTATGCTTGTTTGCTTTGAACACGTCACATTCGGCTATCAGGGCGTGCCCGTCGTGCGGGACGTCAGTTTTACGCTGCACGAAAAGGAGCGCGTCGGCTTCCTCGGCGGCAACGGCGAGGGCAAGACCACCCTTTTGAAACTTTTAACGGGGGAACTCGTCCCCGACGAAGGGAGCGTTGTCAAAAAGAGCGGTATCTCCCTCGGCTATCTCGAACAGAGCGGCGGATTTACGTCCGATTCCACCGTGTACGGCGCGATGGAGGAACTGTTCGAGGAGGACAGGCAGCTCATCGCCCGCCTGCGCGAGACGGAGGCGGAGATGGCGGGCGCCGACGAGGAGAAGATGCGCGTGCTCGCCGCCCGTGCGGAGAGCCTCAACAAGCGCATCGCGGCGCGCGACTCCTACCACTACGACGTGCGCATCCGCACCGTGCTGGGCGGCATGGGGTTTGAGGGGGTCTGCACGCAAAAGGTGGCTACCATGTCCGGGGGCGAGCGCACGAAATTAAAGCTCTGCCGCCTGCTTTTAGAGGAGCCCGAGCTGCTCGTTTTAGACGAGCCGACCAATCACCTCGACACCACCACCTTGTTCTGGCTGGAGGACTACCTCTCCTCCTACAAGGGCGCGCTGCTGATCGTTTCGCACGACAGATACTTCCTCGACCGCCTCACCACCCGCACGCTGGAGCTGGAGAACGGCACGCTCACCTCCTATAAGGGCGGCTATTCCAAATACCGCGTCCTGCGCGAGGAGAAGCGCAAGGAGGAGGAACGCGCCTACGAAAAGCAGTGCGAGGAGATCGAAAAGTTGAGGACGTATGTGGAAAAGAACATCGTCCGCGCGACGACCGCCTCCTCGGCGCAGAGCCGCGTCAAACAGCTCGGGCGCATGGAACTGCTCGAAAAACCGACGCCGCCCAAGCGTCCGCCCCGCTTTTTGTTCTCCTTCGACGAACAGCCCTACGAATGCGTGCTGCGCGCCGAACACTTCGACCTTTCGGCAGACGGAAAGCAGCTTCTGACGGACGCCTCTTTCACGCTCATGCGCGGGCAGAAGTGCGCCCTTCTGGGCGACAACGGAACGGGCAAGAGCACGCTTTTGAAATTCCTCCTCTCGGGGGACGGGCGCGTGCGCTTCGGGCGGTATGTGCGCGTCGCCTATTACGACCAGGAGAACGCCCGCCTCTGCCCCGACGACCGCGTTCTGGACGCCTTTTGGGGGGAGTACCGCGCCCTTTCGCAGACGGAGGCGCGCAGCCTGCTCGCACAGGCGGGGCTCTGCGCCGAGGATGTCGGAAAAAGGGTGGGCGAACTCTCGGGCGGGCTCAAGGCAAAGCTCGCCCTCGCCATGCTGGAGGCGCAGCGCGGCAACGTGCTCATTCTGGACGAGCCGACCAACCACCTCGATCTGCCCGCCCGCGAAGCGCTCGAGAGCGCGCTCAAGGCGTTCACGGGCACCGTGTTGTTCGTCTCGCACGACAGGCGGTTCACGGAGAGCGTCTGCGACCGCGTGGTGCTCATCGAGGACGGGCGGCTCCTCCCCTTCGACGGGGGGTATCAGGCGTTTTTGAGCCGCAGGCGGCAGCCCGTCAAAAAGGCGGAGGAGAAAGTCAAGACGGAGAGCGCGGGCTACCGCAGCAAGGAGGAGCGCGCCCGCGAGGCGCAGCGCCGCAACCGCGCCCGCGCCATCGAGACGGAACTTGCCGCCCTCGAGGAGGAGGACGCCCGCCTGCGCGAGGAGCTCGCCGCCTGCGGACGCGATTATCTGCGCGCGCAGGCGATCACCGCGCGGCAGTCCGAGATCGCCGAACAGACGGAAAAGCTCTACGAAGAATACGGGGAACTCATCTGAGCTCCCCGAAGAAAAACGGTAAAAAATTCCCCCTGCGGGAACCCCGCAGGGGG
The DNA here is from genome assembly GCA_944362555.1 of uncultured Clostridia bacterium. Classification (GTDB taxonomy): domain Bacteria; phylum Bacillota; class Clostridia; order Christensenellales; family Borkfalkiaceae; genus Gallimonas. Next base: position 10,236 of record CALVTL010000022.1, on the reverse strand, counting down.
AAGGAAATGCAAGGCGCGGTCATTTCCGACAAGCGCCTTTCAAAGGTCATCCGATGGCGCAAAGGTCATTCGATGGCGATGGATTTCGCGGAGATCTTCTTGGGCTCTTCCTTGGGCACGGTGAGCTGCAGCATCCCGTTCTCGTACTTCGCCTTGACCGCCTCTTCCTGCACCTTGTCGCCGACGTAATAGCTTCTCTGGCAGGACATACGGCACTCGCGGCGCAGGTACTTCGCGCCCTCCTTGCCCTCTTCCTCCGTCTCATTCTTCTCGGCGCTGACCGTCAGGTACCCGTTCTCGAGAGACACTTTGATCTCCTCCTTCTTGAACCCGGGCATCTCGATGGCGAGCTGGTAGTCCTTGTCCGTCTCCTTGATATCCGTCCTCATGCTGTCGAGCTGTTCATCATAGAACATGGGCTTGAAAAAGTCCTCGAACACGTCGAACACGTCACCCGAATTTCTCTTCTGCAAATAGGTCTTCATAGTAATTACTCCTTTGGAGCCTCCCCTTTCGGAGGTCATATATAATATACCGCACCGCAACCGCTTCTAAACACTGCGTAAAAAAATCGGAGGAAAATTTTATGACAAAACGCAAGATCGCCGTCATCACGGGCGCGTCGTCCGGCATCGGCAAGTTGTTCGCAAGAGAGCTGCCCGCGAAATTTCCGTTGGACGAGGTGTGGCTCGTCGCCCGCAGCGAAGCGCGGCTGTTCGCCCTCGGCGAGGAGCTGCCCGTTCCCGTGCGCATCTTCCCCATCGACCTGACGAAGGAGGGCTGCCTTGCGCCGCTCAAAAGACAGCTCGAGGAGGAGCAGCCCGACGTAAGCATCCTGCTCAACGCGAGCGGATACGGAAAGTTCGAGCGGTTCGACCGCATCGCGGAAGAGGACGCGGCGGGCATGACCGACCTCAACTGCCGCGCGCTCACGCTGATGATGCACGCGGTGCTCCCCTACTGCGCTGCGGGGAGCATCATCGTGAACATTGCGAGCGTCGCCGCCTTCCAGCCCGTGCCCTTCGGTGCGGAGTACGCCGCAACCAAGGCGTACGTCCTCTCCCTCTCGCGCGCGGTGAACAAGGAACTGCGCCCCCGCGGCATCCGCGTGCTCGCCGTGTGCCCCTATTGGACCAAAACGGCGTTCTTCGACCGCGCCAACAAGCAGAGCGTCATCACGCACTTCGACTGTATGTACGAGCCCGCCTTCATCGTGAAAAAGACCATAAAGGCGATGCGCAGGCGGCGCGACTACGTCGTCCCGGGCTTTGTCGCCAAGGCGACGCACGCTTTGACGAAGCTCCTGCCCCACTCCTTTGTGATGAAGGTATTCCTCGCGCAGCAAAAGCTCAAGAACAAATAACGCAACACGTCCCCGCCCCGACCCCTTGTCCCGGGGGATGAAATGACGAGAGAACCTCCCGCATCCCGTCCCTTGCAGGGGGATTCCTCAATCGGCTACGCCTCATTTCGGAATGACGTAAAAGGGCATTCCGCCCCGCCCGTCATCCCGAGCGAACAGGGGCGTGCCCCTGTGACGAGGGAGCCCCGCGCGGCACATGAAAATCGGGCAGGGGAGGCACGGCGCTTCCCCTATTTCTCCCCCTTCCCCCGTTCAAAGGGATACTCACGGCGGAAGCGTTTGAGCGCCTCCAGATACTTTTCGGAGAGCTCGAGCGTATAGCGCTGCTTTTCCGCATAGGAGAGCGTGGCGTAGTACGCCCTGTCCGTGAGCCGCCCGATGGCGTCGGACACCTCCCCCTCTTCGAGCAGCAGCTTTTTGACGCGCAGATAGAACTCGTCGGGGAGATCGCCGCGGATGGTGTCGGCGACCTTCTCCAAAAAGTAGCGCTCCGCCTTGCCCTCGCTGATGCCCTGCGCGCGGGCGTCGCGGCGGCAGGCGTCGAGATCGCGCTCGCACTGCGCCCAGAACCCCTTTTTCATGCGTGATTTCGCCTCTTTTGCAAGCATTTTGAGCGAACGCTCCATCGGCAGATCCTCCCATATTCCGACACGTTTCCCGAAAAATTGCAAGAAAAAATCCGTAACGCACTCGTTACGGATCTTTTGTTCGTCAGTTTCTGCTTCTTTTGCGGGCGGCTTCCGCCTTCTTGCGCTTCTTCACGGAAGGCTTCTCGTAGAACTCCTTCTTGCGAAGGTCTCCGATGATGCCGTCGCGGGAGCACTTTCTCTTGAAACGGCGAAGCGCGCTCTCGAGATTCTCGTTTTCTCCGACTTTGATCGTGGACATATTCAACCCTCCTTCGCCGCAGCACTTACTTGCATCTCCATGCTCGGATATTATAGCAAAGATGCGGGCGCTTGTCAAATTTTTTGCGCCCGTTGCGCACATTTTTCCCGCATTTTTCCATTGCGGATATTCCAAAATTTATGGAGTGCGCTCCGCAAGATGCGCAAGGTACTCGAACGACGCGCGCAGCTCGTCCTCCGACGCATAGTCCTTGGAATAATTTTCAAGAAGCACCGCGCCCGTAAAGCCCATGTCCTTCAGGCGGGAAAAGAGCTCCCCGAAGGGGAACACGCCCCGCCCCGGAAGGCACATTCTGCCCGAGGCGTCCACGTCGCTCACATGAACGGTGGCAAGGCTTTCCCCCATCTCCGCGAGATACTCCCGCCAATCAAAGCCCGTGATTCGCGCCTGCTTGACGTCCAGCACGCCGCCGAGCTGCGGACAGCCCTCCCGCAGGGCGGAGAACACGCCGGGATGGTTATAGAGCGCCCACTCCACGTTCTCGTAGCACAGCCGCACGCCGTACGCGGCGCACGCCGCCGCGATCTCCGCCGTCTGCGCGGCAGAACGGGGCAAATTCTCCCGAAAGGTGCGCTTTAAACGCGCGATGCCGTGGAAAGTATACCGCTCCGCCCCCAAAATTTGCGCCGAGCGCATCACCTTTTGAAGCCATGAGAAGGCGTCCGCCTTCACGCGCGGGTGCTCGGCATAGAGCTGCGGCTCGAACTGCGTGTTCAGAACGTGCACCGAATGCACGCGCACCTTCCCTTTTTCGCGCGCGAGCAGCTCTGCAAAGGCGGGCTCGTACTCGGAAAAGGAGGTGAGGAACACCTCGGCGCAGGGCACGCCCCACGCGGAAAAGAGGGCGAGCGCCTCCTCATTCATCCTGCGCAGAAAGAGGGAGGCGGTGGAAATGCCGACCGCAAAAGCCATCAGTAAAACCTCTCCGTCAGCTCTTCCGCCACGTCGTCCGTCATCAGCCCGAACGTATTGTACAGCGTGAGGATGGTGAAGCGGTCGCGGATCTTGTACGCCTCGAAGAACATCTTTTTCACCGTCTCGCGCGGGATGCCGAGCTGCGAGAAGCGGACGGGGCACGAGAGCCGGCGGAGCGTGCTCTCCACATCCTCGGACGCGGGCAGTTTTTCCGCCTCGGCATACACCCGTTCGCACCCCGCAAAGGCGGGACGGCGGGAGAGGGTGTGATAGAGATAGAGGGAGACCATCGTCCCCAGCCCCACTTTGACGCCGTGCAGCGGGATGCGCTCGCCGCGGCGCAGGAAGTCCATTTCAAGGTAGTGGCTCATGTGGTGCTCCGCGCCCGATGCGGGGCGGGAATTGCCCGCAATGACCATCGCATAGCCCGAGATGAGCAGCGCGTCCATGAGCCTGCGCACCCCCTCCTCCCTTCCGTCCATCAGGGCGTCCAGGCTGCCGTCGCAGGCGCGCACCGCGTCCAGCATGAGGGAGAACGCCCTCTCGTCCACCTTCTCCCCCGTAAGATAAGAGGAGATGCGCCAATCGGCGAGGCAGCAGTATTTGGCGAGGATGTCCCCCACGCCCGCGCCGATCATGATGCGCGGCGCATTGCATAAGACGTTGAAGTCCATCAGAATATCGGACGCCGTCTGCGCGGGGCGGGTGATCTTGAAGCCCTTCTCGATGAGGGGCGTGACGCCCGAGGAAAAGCCGTCCATCGAGGGCGCGGTGGCGAACACGCCGCTCTTTTTGCGGGTGAGAAAGCCCGCGTATTTGCATAAATCGTTGAGCGTGCCCGCCCCGACGGCGAGCAGGTAGTCGTACCCCTCTCCGCCCGCGGCGACCCGCGCGACGGTCTCTTCATCGGCGACGGGCTCGGGCGATGGCAGCACGAGCGTTGCGCACGCCGCGGCATTGCGCCCCACCATGTCCGCGACGGGCGCTGCGAAACGCTGCGTCGTCTCATCGCAGACGAGGAGGACGCGGCAGCCGCGGATGCGCTCTTCAAAGACGGGGAATGCCCCTGCATGGCTGTATTCGGCGTTGATGCCGAACTCTTCGGAAAGTTTTTGAATATCCATAGATCCTCCGCAAAAAAAGCGCCGCGCGACGGCGCCCGAAGCGGGCGCGCCGCCCGCCCTTATTTACAGATAAAGTGGCAGACGATGCCCTCGTCATAGTCGCCGAAGCCGCGCCCGAACAGGGTGAACCCGCCGCGGTGCTCGGCGTTCTCGGGCACGGAGATGCGGAAGTGGATCTGCTCGCCCGCCTTGAGCCCGAGGTCGGAGAGGCGGACGGAGGAGGCGCGCACGCCGCCGATGTACGTTCCGTCGCTGCCGACGGTGAGCGTCACCTTCTTGCCGTACTGCCCCAGGTTCCCGTACCACCACGAGGGGTTGACGGAGCCCGTGCGGTCGTTGTATTCTCCCTTGCTCTGGTAGACGCCCAGCGCCTTCCCGTTGAGGGAGAAGGTGATGTCGCTCGGGTAGTAGGCGGCATAGCCGGGCGCCTCGGAGGCGAGCTCGAGCGAGATGCGCAGCTCCAGCAGGCGGGTGTCCTCCGTGAGATAGTTGGGAACGAGGTACTCCACATAGCCGTACCCCATCCAGAGAATGCCCGCGCGGATGCGGTCGGGGAAGGAGAAACAGGCGGGATCGTCGAACCTGCCCACCACCGACTCGCGCGTCGCCAGCCCGCAGGTGGGATGGACGTCGTAGGCGACGTACTGCCCCACGTCGATCTGCGCCGATTCCACGCGCCCCTCCTCCTGCGCGTGCGTGAGGAAGTCGATGACGATCTTGTCCGCCGCCAGCGAGCAGATCTTCTGCGTGCCGCGGATGCCCGAGGAGGTGGAAATTTCGATGAGCCCCGCCGCGTGCAGCTTTTTGACGTGCGCCGTGATGGCGCCGTTGGAAACGTTGAACCGCTTGGCAAAATAGGCGAGGTTGAGCTCCCCCTTTTGCAGCAGCTCGTCGAGAATGCCCAGCCGCACGTCCGAATCGAGCGCCTCGTACAAGAGCCGCCCCTGCTTGAAATCTTTCAGATAGATCATAATGTTTTTCCCTTTCCCCGGTTCGTTTGATGCTATTATACGGCATACGGGCGGGATTTGTCAATATAAAACTTCCGATAAATGTAAAACTTTCAGCTAAAATGAAAGCGCTCCGCGCGCAGGGGTGGGAAAAGATGCGGCGCATACGGCACGCGCCGCCGTGCAAGGGCACGGCGGCGCGGAAAAATGTGAGGCGAAAATTGCAAGATCACCGCACACGTCCCCCCGTCTCGCCCGAAAAAAGGCTGCGGAAACGGACGCGGGAACGGGCATAGGTGCGGGCGGGTTACGCCTTTTTCACCTTGTCGAGCAGTTCTTTGACGGACGCCTTGCAGGCGGCAAGCGCCGCCTCCGCCTCCTGTTCGGAGGGCGCCTTGACGGAGTAGTAGATCTTCAGCTTGGGCTCCGTTCCCGAGGGACGCACGCACACGAAGGAGCCGCCCGCAAGTTCATAGTACACGCAGTTGCACTTGGGGATGTTGAGCGGTTCCGTTCTGCCGTCCGCCGTGCGGCGGATGTCGGCGGAATAGTCGCGCACCGCCTCGACCGCGAAGGGGCCGAACGCCTTGACGGCGACCGTCTTCAGGGCGTCGACGACGGCGTTCATCTCCTTCATCGCGTTGAGCCCCGCGTATTGGATGGACTCGTTCTTGTCAAGCACAAAGCCGTATTTTGCGTAGATCTCGTTGAGACGTCCCCACACCGTCTTGCCGATATAGGTGTAGTAGCACACCATCTCGGCGCACAGCATGGACGCGACGACGGCGTCCTTATCGCGGGCATGGGTGCCGCGCAGGTAGCCGCACGACTCCTCAAACCCGAACACATAGGTGTGCGAGCCGTCCGCCTCCCACTCCTTGATCTTCTCGCCGATGAACTTGAAGCCGACGGGCGTTTCAAACAGGGCGACGCCGAAGTCGGCGCAGATCGCCTTCGCCATGCCCGTCGTCACGAAGGATTTGACGACCGCCGCGTTCTTGGGCAGCGCGTTCTCCTCTTTGAGACGGGTGAGGATGTAGTCGAGCAGCAAAATGCCCACCTGGTTGCCCGAGAGCGCCACAAATTCGCCCTTGTCGTCCTTGACGGCGACGCCCAGACGGTCGGAGTCGGGGTCGGTGCCGAACACGACGTCCGCTTTTATTTTGTTGGCGAGGGCGATGCCCATGGAGAGCGTCTCCTTGAACTCGGGGTTGGGCACCTTGACGGTGGAGAACTCCGTGTCCTTGGTGGTCTGCTCCTCAACGACGGTGACGTTGATGCCCAGCTCCTTCAGAATGCGCGTGACGGGCACATACCCCGAGCCGTGCACGGGGGTATAGACGAGCTTCAAGTCCTTGCCGCACTTTTCCACCGCCTCTTTGGAGAGGGTGAGCTTTTTGAGCGCCTCGATGTAAGTGTCGTCCACCTCCTTGGGAACGGGCAGGATGAGCGGGCTCTTTTCCTCCCCCGTCACGGAGAGATAGTCGGTGATCTTCTCGATGAAGCCGACGACGATGGCGGTCGCCTCGGGCGACATCTGCGCGCCGTCCTCGCCGTACACCTTATAGCCGTTGTATTCCTTGGGATTGTGGGACGCGGTGATCATGATGCCCGCGACGGTGCCGAGATAGCGCACCGCATAGGAGAGCATGGGAACGGGGTGCACGTCGTCAAAGAGATAGGCTTTGATGCCGTTTTTGGCGAGCACCGCCGCCGACTTTTCGGCAAACAGGCGGGAGCCCCTGCGCGTATCGTAGGAGATGACGACGCCCTTTGCCTGCTCCTTTGCGGGGAGCGTCTTGATGTACTCGGCAAGCCCCTGCGTGGCGCGCATGACGGTATAGACGTTCATCATGTTCATGCCGCAGCCGATGATGCCGCGCATTCCCGCCGTGCCGAAGGCAAGTTCCCCGCCGAAGCGGTATTCCTTCTCCTTCTCGTCCGAGGCGATCGCCTCAAGCTCCGCCCGATCCTCGGGGGCAAGTCTGGGGTCTTTCACCCATGCTTCGTAGATGTTCTGATAACTCATATCTTCCACTCCTTAATATTGTTTTCTGTATTCGGGCGCGCCGAAGCGCGCAAAGCCCCTTATTTCTCCTCGTTTTCCTCGGCGGACGGGTCGTTGAGCTTTTTGTTGAGCTCTTCAAGGCTGTCCTCCGCCGTGTCGATCTCCTGCACGGGAGCGCCCTCCGAACCCGCAATGTTGTGCACGGAGATGAAGTACTTCTTCCCGTTGTCCTCATAGTAGTGCACGCACTGCATGGCGAGCAGGAACAAGAAGCTCAACGGGATGGTGATGAGCAGCGCACTGCCGAGCGTTGCCAGCCCGAACAGGACGTTGACGACGACGATGAGGTAGTTGGCGGTGAGGAAGCTCACGAAGCGCCGCCAGAAGGGCGCCTTGTTCGCAAAGGATGCGCGCATCCCCTGCCCCACCGTGCTGCCCGCAAGGATGGAGGGGATCCACGCCGAGATGAACGTCATTTTGAGCGCCTGCAGGCAGATGAAGAGCGCCACCGTCATCGAGAGTGCCAGGAGAATGGTGAGGAAGCCCCACGTCGGCAGGAAGGACGGCAGATAGAAGAAAATGAACCAGCAAGCGAGCAGCGAGAGCGCGTCAAAGACGAAGGAGAGCGGGACGTAGATGACCTCGTACATCGCCGCACTGCCGAGGTTTTTGAAGTAAGCTGCGGAAAAGCTCGTGCGGGCGAAGGCGCTCATTCTGTCGTTCATGATGCTCGCCGCCGTGAAGTTGCAAAGCCCCGTTAAAAAGCGGGAGAGAAGATACATGATGCACACGCCGACGACCGCCCCCGCGATGGCGCCGCCGTTGTCGGCGAGCAGCGCCACGAAGTCGGTGACTGCGGCGGTGAAATCGGCCTGGAAGCTCTCCAGCCGCGCGGAATCCCCGCCGAACAGGGCGCGGAAAAATTCCCCTACCAGATCTTTTAACGTCTGTAATTCGGCGCTCGTCACGATAACGCTCAACGAAAGCTGCAAGATGACGTAGACAAGGCTGAAGATGAGCACGCCCACCACAAGGCGATACAGCAGCATTTTGAACGCGCTCGAATAGTTGTCCATCGTGATGTGGATGGCGTTCCTGAACCGCATGTTAAACCTCCCATTGATGACGGTGCAGATCCTCGCGGTCGAGTTTGTCCGTCTCGAAATACACTGCCTCCATGCGGACGCAGAAGTTGAGAAAGAGCAGCAAAAACGCCACCGCGCCCACGATATAGAATACGGCGGAGGGCAGGAAGGTGCACCCGCACAGCACGACGAAGAGCACCGCGAGCGATATGGCGAAGGAGAGGCAGAGCTTGGCGCGCACCCCCACCATCAGGCGGTAGGAATAGAGGAACGCCTCAAATACGCCGAAGCCCGTCATCTGCCTGCACGGCAGCCACAGATAGAGCACGGTGGCAAGAAAGACGAGCACGAAGGCAAAGACGAGGATGAAGATGACGTCCAGAACGTACACGGTCGCCGTGGCGGAGATCTCCGACACGGCGAACATGACGGCGGAGAGCACCACCGCCCATGTCTCATATATGATAAGATAGGCAAATACGGCGAAGATGACGGAGGGCAGGTTGCTCAAAAACTGCTGCCGGATGCCGCTCAACGTCCGCTTGCCGAGGCGCATGTGCTTTTCGATGAAGGCGAGCAACAGCGCCATGAAAAAGATGACGGCGAGGACGGCGAGGATGCTGTACACGAGCCCCAGCACGCTGTCCACGCGCAGAAAACTCCAGGCGTGGAACAGATCGAGGAACCCGGCACGCGGATCGCCCGCAAAAAAATTGCCCCAGACCGCCGTCAGGCACTGATAATCGAGCGAAAGCGCCATGAATACCGCAGGCACCACGGCGAACGGCAACAAAAACCAGATATTTTTGACGACATATTTCCAACTACCGAATACCGTCCGCATAAAAACTCCTTCCTACTCTCCTTGATATTATATAACAAAACCCGCGCGGTGTAAAGGGCTTTTTTGAAAAAAGCATGAAAAAAAGAGGCGTCCGCCTGTGAAGTGACCCCCAAAGTTTGGACAAAAAATATTTGATTGTATGGGAATGAGTACGGTACCCAACCGGGCTCATTCCTTTTAATTTGAGAGAAATTCTCTCGTTGTTCCAATAGGTTATGTATTCGCGCAACTTTTGCATGAAATCATCTACGCTCTCAAACTTCTCGCCGTAGAACATTTCTACCTTCAATCTTCCAAAGAAACATTCCATCGCGCCGTTGTCCATGCAGTTGCCCTTGCGCGACATGCTCTGCGTTATGTTGTGTTCTTTCAGATACCTTTGGTATTCTGCGTGTTGGTATTGCCAGCCTTGGTCTGAGTGTAGGATCGGCGTTGCGCCTTTCGGCAGTTTCTTGCTCAACCCGTCAAGCATTTCTCTTATCTGCGCAAGGTCGGGATGGAGAGATATGGAGTAAGACATGATTTCATTATTGTATAAGTCCATTATAGGCGAAAGATATACTTTCGTTGTGCAGACATTGAATTGCGTCACGTCCGTTGCAAGTTTCTCACAGGCGTTTTCTGCATGAAAATCTCTACTTAAAAGATTGTCTGCAACAGTTCCAACTTCGCCTTTATACGAATGGTACTTTCCGTTTTTGCGTGTCTTGCCACGGATACCAAGCATTTTCATCAGCCGCCGTACCTTTTTATGGTTGATCTTTATGCCTTTTTCCTGCAATGCGTACGCAATACGCCTGTATCCGTACCTTTGCCCGTTCTTCTCAAAGACTTCCATGATCGCCTGCTTGTCTGCAGAATCCCTATCTGTCTTTCCTGCCTTGACATGATAATAGAACGTGCTGCGCGGCAAACAAGAGATTTTCAGAAGTATTTTCAGCGGAAATCTCTGCCTTAGTTCAGCAATTATTTTCGCTTCTTCCCGCTCTTTTGCTCTTCCGCATAAACTAAGGCACTCAGTTTTTTTATGTATTCATT
>CALVTL010000021.1 GCA_944362555.1 uncultured Clostridia bacterium | reverse complement strand
GACGCGGTGAACGCCATCTTCGGCGCGCGGGTGTACATCGGCACGGAGAAACCGACGAACAGCGAATTTATCGCCCTTGTCGCGGACAAGCTCATTTTAGAAAACATGGTCTGACCTTTTTGAAAGAAAGGGCTGCTGCGGTGTGACTTTAGCTGCGGCTTGGTATCATAGACGGAACGCGGCAGAGTGCGATTGCTGAAATGCTGCTGCGGGTCGGCGAAGGTGCAGGACTGCGTGGCGTGGCATGGTTGACGGAACGCGGCGGAAGGGTTGCTTATTTTCAACAACGTGATGGAAAATCGGTACATACTCTCATCTCCTTTGTGTTTCGTCCCGCAAAGACACATCGTGCCTTTGCGGGACGTTTGCATGGATGAGCCGAGCGTGATGCGCATCACCACGGTGTGGTGTGCGCGTGGCTTGCCATTGTGGGCAAAAACCGTGACCGCCAGACGCGAGGGAAAGCCCTCGCTTGCGGAAGGGCTTTGTCAAAGCGGCGCACGGGCACGGAGTGCAAGGTAGGCGTCGCTCCTTGCGCTGCCGAGAGCGTGACGGGATGGGTGCAAGCTGACGGATGAGAACGGGGAAACGGGTTCTTTTCATTCCCCCTCATCACCGCCTTCGGCGGAGCTTCTCCCCGGGGAGAAGCCTTTGGGAGATGCCGAGCGGGGCGAGGCGGGAGGGTTGTAAAGGTCGGCGTCGCGCGGGCACGACAACCCTTCCGTCCGACGCTTACGCGTCGTCCACCTCCCCTTGCACAGGGGAGGCAGGGGAAGGGAGCCTGATTTCTTGTCCGACCTTCAAAAATCCACAAAATGCAAAAACACCGCCGTGTCAAATGCATACAATGCAAAAGCACCGCCGGGTCAAATCCGAAAAATGCAAAAAACGCCGCGTGGGGAAACGGCGAAAAAAGGTTGCCTTTGTGCGGGGAACGTGATATACTATGTTCGTATCAAAAATAGCGCGGCGGGCGGCGGGAAACGCGGCACGGCACGCGACAAAATGACGGCAAAAATTCACAAAAGGAGTGCAGTATGGCAGATAAAAAGGAACGGGCGAAGGAGCGTTACAGCGAGCTCGCCTACGAGAAGAAAAATTTCTTTGAAACGGCGTCCAAAAAAGAGCGCAAGGCGATGTACGCCTATGCCGAGGGGTATAAGGCGTTCCTCGACGCCGCCAAGACGGAGCGCGAGGCGTGCGAGGCAGCCGTCGCGCTGGCGGAGGCAAAGGGCTTTACGGAGTACCATTTCGGCGATCCGCTCGTCGCGGGGGACAAGAAGTATTTCATCAACCGCGGCAAGTCCGTCGTCGTGTTTCGCATCGGAACGCGCGATCTGGAGACGGACGGGATGCGCCTCATTGCTTCCCACATCGACGCGCCCCGCGTGGACATCAAGCAGGTCCCTTTATATGAGGACAGCGGGATGTGCTTTTTGAAGACGCACTACTACGGCGGCATCAAAAAGTATCAGTGGACCGCCATCCCGCTCGCGCTGCACGGCGTGGTTGTTCTCAAAGACGGCACGCGCATGGACGTGAAGATCGGTGAGGATCCCAAAGACCCCGTGTTCTACATCAACGACCTGCTGCCCCATCTGGGCGGGGAGCAGATGACCAAGACGGGCGGAAAGATCATCGAGGGCGAGCAGCTCAACGTGGTCGTGGGCGGTCTGCCGAACGCCGACGCCGAGGCGGGCAAGCGCATCAAGTTCACCGTGCTCGACTATCTCAACAAGGAATACGGAATGTGCGAGGAGGACTTCCTCTCCGCAGAGCTCTCCGCCGTTCCCGCCTTCCCCGCGCGCGACATCGGCTTCGACCGTGCGCTCATCGGCGCATACGGACATGACGACAGAGTGTGCGCCTATCCCGCGCTGACGGCGGTCCTCAACGAGGAGAGCGAGCACACCGTGCTTGCCATGCTCGTTGACAAGGAGGAGATCGGCAGCGAGGGCACGACGGGAATGCAGAGCAAGATCTATGAGGACCTGATGGAGGAGATCAGCGTCGCGCTGGGCGCCAACTTCCGCAGGGTGCGCTATGCGTCCAAGTGCCTCTCGTCCGACGTGACGGCGGCGTACGACCCCAACTTTGCGGGCGCGTTCGAGAAGATGAATTCCGCCATGCTCTCCTGCGGGACGTGCATGAGCAAGTTCACGGGTTCGCGCGGCAAGAGCGGTTCCAACGACGCCTCGGCGGAATTTGTGGGCGAAGTCAGAAGGATGTTCGATAAAGAGGGCGTCATCTGGCAGACGGCGGAGCTCGGCAAAGTGGACGGGGGCGGCGGCGGAACGGTCGCCAAGTTCCTCGCCAACCTCAACATCGACACCGTCGATCTGGGCGTGCCCGTCATCTCCATGCACGCGCCGTGGGAGCTCATCTCCAAGGCGGACCTTTACAGCAACTATCTCGCCTTTGTCGCGTTCATGAAATAATTTGTCTGAAATCAGGCGCGCCCGAAGCCATTGCGGCTTCGGGCGCGCTTTTGCGTCAAAGAAAAAATGCCGTCGGGCGGCAGGAAAAAGGGCATAAAAAAACTGTGAGGGCTTTTTTTGTTGCAGACTACCGAAGCGGAAAACGGGCAGGTGACTCCCGCAAAGCGACCTTATGGCACACGCACCTGTCTGTTTAGTGCTGCTGTATCCCTACCCTGACACGGTTCGCAGGGGTACGTTGCATAAGACCTTGCGATCAACATTCCTTACCCGACGCAGCCTTCCATAGACGGCACCGAGAAAAGCGTTCGGCTCTGCTATAGCGGATTGCAGATACAGGGCACCGCTAACTCCCCACCTATCACAGCCCTTTAAGGATAGCACATTTCCCCGAAAAAAGCAACCAAAATTGCGGGCAATTCAGACGATGCGCCGCCCCGCGCGTCCGTTTTTATAGTGCCATGCCGAAACTTCTTCCTTATCTGCCGCCCCGTCCCTGCCTTCTGCCTCGGACATGGCAGGCGCATCCTGCGCCGCATTTTTCATGGACGCGGACATGGTATAGGCGGAGCGCGCAAGTTCGGTGAGCTCGCGGGAGAGGGCGCGCAGCGCGCGGCGGATGCGGGCGCGGCGCATGGCGCGCATGACGGGGATGGCGATGCCCGCCACAAGAAAGGGGATTCCCCACAGCTTTGCCCACTCCGCCGCGAACGTGAAGAGGGCGAGGGCGGCGAGCAGCAGCATGACGGCGGCGAATATCGCCCCGTGCGCCCGTGCCGCCTTCTTTTCCTCCGCGCGGCAGATGTCGAGATGTTGTTTGAGCGCGTCGATGCGCGCGGAGAGTTCGTCCGTCATCCGCAGCCTCCTTGTTCCGCATTCTTTGTATAGTTACAGTATAGCGTACGGATGTAAAAAAATTGACACAAAGTTGTAACGAAAGTGTAATTTTTCCGCTGCGGAGAAAAAATTTTTTTCGCCTTACAGCTTTGCGGGAAACACTTGTTTTTTCGTCCGGAACATGGTATAATCAAGCGAATTTTATCGGAGATAAAATATGGATACGCTGCGATTCGGGTTCCGCTATTGGAAGAAGTACCTTCCGCTCTCCCTTCTTGCAAAGCTGTTCAGCCTCATTGCCATCTTATGCGATCTGACCCTGCCTCTTCTCTCCGCAGGGCTTCTCGACTATATCATCGCCTACGACCCTGCCTCGCCGCCCGCGCCCGGCATCCTCGACTTGCTCTACACGGGTAGGCTGGGTGCGCCCGGAACGTGGCAGCTCTTCGGCAATATCGCCGCCATCTTTGCGGGCGTTCTGTGCGTGCGCCTGTTCTTTCTCTACTGCAAGAACATCACCTTCCAGTGGTGCGGGCTGCGCATGGAGTGCACGCTGCGCGAGGAGACGTATGCCAAGCTCCTCGATCTGGACGGCGAGACCATCGCGCGCTACAACATGGGCGAACTGCTCACCACCATGAACCGTGACACCATCATCTTCAAGGAGATGTATTCGCGCATCTTCATGAGCATCTTCGACTCCGTCGTCTCCATCACCGTCGCCATCGCGCTTTTAGCGACGCTCGATACCTATCTTCTCATCATCCCGCTCGCGCTCACGCCTTTTATCGTCATCGCGCTCGTGTGCTATCTCAAAAAGGTGCGCAAGGTGTTTTCCGCCATCCGTCAGGGGTATTCGGAGATCAACCTCGACGTACAGGAGAACGTGGACGCCGTGCGCATCGTGCGCTCCTTTGCGGCGGAAGAGGAGGAGATCGCAAAATTCGATAAGTGCAACAAAAACGTCTGCGAACTCAACTGCCGCGAAGTGCGCCTCTCCGCCAAGTTCAACGCCATCTTCACCGCCTTTCAGCAGGTGGGGTATGTGGGCACGGTGGTGCTCGCCGTGCTGCTCGTGATGAGCGGGAACATCGCGCTCGGCGCGCTCACCGCCGCCACGACGTACGTCACCAAGATCATCTCGCACATCACGCAAATTTCGCGCGCCTTCTTCATGATGCAGAACCAGCTCGTCTCGGGCGGGCGGCTCAAACGCTTTCTGACGGAGAAGAGCGCCGTTCCCGACTGTCCGTCCGCGCGCGTGTGTTCGCGCACGCCGCACATCGCCTTCCGCGACGTCAGCTTCACGCTGGGCGACAAGCAGGTATTAAAGCACATCTCCCTCGACGTACCCTACGGCAAAAAGGTGGGGCTGATGGGGGGAACGGGCAGCGGCAAGTCGGCGCTGTTGAAAATGCTCTCCCGCATCTTTGACGCGACGGCGGGGGAGGTGGACATCGACGGCGTGAACATCAAGGAGTACCCCCTCGAACAGGTGCGCGCGGAGTACGCCTACGTCTTTCAGGACGTGTTCCTCTTTTCCAACACGGTGGACGCCAACGTCGCGTTCGCCCGCCCCGATTGCAGCGAGGAGGACGTGTTCAACGCGACCTCCATCGCGCAGGCGTCCCGCTTCGTCGAAAAGCTGCCCGACGGCTATTCCACCATCGTGGGGGAGCGGGGCATGGGGCTCTCGGGCGGGCAGAAGCAGCGCATCTCCATTGCGCGCGCGCTCGTCAAGGGCGCGCCCGTGCTCATCCTCGACGACGCCTCCTCGGCGCTCGATATGGCGACGGAGAAGCGCGTGCTTTCCGCCATCAAGCGGCACTGCCCCGAACATACGCTCTTTATCGCCACCCACCGCGTGTCCTCCGTCATGGACTGCGACGAGATCTTGTTTTTGCGCGACGGGGAGATCGTGGAGCGCGGCACGGCGCAGGAGCTCATCCGGAAGGACGGCGCGTTTGCCGCCATCTGGAGATTGCAGACGAGCGACGGACAGCTCGACGATTCGTCCTACGGGGCGGGGGAGGAGTGAGCCATGCAGCGCAATACCTATTACATGGACGAAGTCATCGCCAACGAGAAGGTGGACGTCAAGTACTTCAAACGCCTCTTATCGCGCATCGTACCCTATAAAAAGCTGTTCCTTCTCGCCTTTTTGCTGCTGGCGTGTTCCTCGCTGGTGGCGCTGCTTCCGCCCTTTCTCATCCGCTCCATCGTCAACGAGGTCATCCCCGCGGGCGAGGAGGCAAAGGGGCGCCTCATCCTCTATATCGCGGCGCTGGGCGTGTTGGGCGTCATGACGTCGGTGCTGCCCTACTTCCATCAGCGCATCATGGGCACGCTGGGGCATAAGATCATCGCCGACGTGCGCAGGGAGATTTTCTTAAAGCTCCAGGAGCTTCCCTTCGAGTATTACGACAACCGCCCCGCGGGGAAAATTTCCATCCGCGTCACCGACTACATCAACGAGCTCGCCGACTTCTTCACCGATTACCTGCTCAACCTCATCGTCAATATTCTGAAGATCGTGGCGGCGACGGTGTTCATGCTGTGCATCAGCCCCGTCCTTACGGCGGTCATCTATGCGGCAGCCGTTCCGCTCACCGTCTGCGTGTACTTCATCAAGCGCGCCGTGCGCCGTCTCTTCCGCAAGCACCGCGCCAAGAACTCCAACCGCAACGCCTTCATCGTCGAGTCCATCATGGGCGAGAAGGTCATCAAAAGCAACAACCGTTCTGCGTATAACCGCACCATCTACAAAGATCTGCAGGAGGACAGCGCCGCAACGTGGATGCAGATCGTGCGCCGCAACGAGCTCAACGCGCCCGTCTCCGAACTCTTCTGGAACATGGGCATCCTCGCCATCTATGCCGTCACGCTCGCCCTCATCAGCGGCGGCGCGACCGCCATGGCGGGTACCGTCATCGCCTTTACGCTCTACACCTCCATCTGCGCCGAGCCGCTCCTGCAGTTCACCGCCATCCTGCAGCAGCTCTCGCAGGTGTCGGCAAACCTCGAACGCATCTACGAAACGGTGGATACCCCCGTCACCATCCGCGACAGCGCGGACGCCGTCACGCTGACAGGCGTCGTGGGGAAGGTGGACTTCAACGACGTCACCTTCGGCTATGAGGCGGGCATCACCGTGCTCGAACACTTCGACCTGCACGTCTCCCCGGGCGAGAAGATCGCCCTCGTGGGACCGACGGGCGCGGGTAAGACGACGGTCATCAGCCTGCTCACCCGCTTTTACGACGTCAACGAGGGGAGCGTGATGGTGGACGGGCACGACGTGCGTTCGGTGACGCTGCATTCTCTGCGCAAGGAGATCGGCGTGCTGATGCAGGAGCCCTTCATCTTCAAAGGCAGCATCCTCGAAAACATCCGCTACGGCACGCCCGAGGCGACGGACGAGGAGTGCATCGCTGCGGCGAAAGCCATCTACTGCGACCGTGTGGCGGCGCGCTTCCCGGACGGCTACAACGCCGTGCTCGGCGAGCGGGGCGAGGGGCTCTCGGCGGGGGAGAAACAGCTCATCTCCTTCGCGCGCATCGTCCTCAAAAATCCGCGCATCGTCATTCTGGACGAGGCGACGAGTGCCATCGATTCGGAGACCGAGCTGCTCATCCAGGCGGCGCTCGACCGTATCCTTGCGGGAAAGACGAGCTTCATCGTGGCGCACCGCCTCTCCACCATCCGCAAGGCGGACAGGATCCTGTTCATTGCCGACAAGGGCATCGCGGAACAGGGCTCGCATGAGGAGCTCATGGCAAAGAAGGGCAGGTACTATGCCCTCAATCAACGAAATTAAAGCACCGGAAAAATCAAATCACCGATAAGGAGTGAAGATATGGCAGATTGCACGCATGACTGCTCGACCTGTTCGAGCAACTGTTCCTCGCGCGACAAGGCGTCCTTCGTCAAGCCCCTCCACGAGGGGGCGAGCGTCAAAAAGACCATCGCCGTCGTGAGCGGCAAGGGGGGCGTCGGAAAGTCGCTCGTCACCTCCCTGTTGGCGGTGCGCTCCATGGCGCGCGGCTACCGCACCGCCGTTCTGGACGCGGACATCACGGGCCCCTCCATTCCCAAGGCGTTCGGCACGACGCTGCGCGCCACGGGGGACGAGGGGGTCATCTATCCCGTCCGCACGATGGGCGGCTTGCAGCTCATGTCCATGAACAGTTTGCTGGAGCATGACGACGACCCCGTCATCTGGCGCGGCACCCTCATCGCGGGGGCGGCGGTCCAGTTCTGGACGGACGTCTTGTGGGAGGACGTCGATATCATGTTCCTCGATATGCCCCCGGGAACGGGCGACGTTCCGCTCTCCGTCTTTCAGAGCATCCCGTTGAGCGGCATCATCGTCGTCACAACGCCGCAGGACCTCGTCGAGATGATCGTCAAAAAGGCGGTCAATATGGCGAAGATGATGAATGTGCCCGTCCTGGGACTCGTCGAGAACATGAGCTACTTCACCTGTCCCGACTGCGGCAAGCGGCACGAAATTTTCGGCGCGAGCAAGGCGGCGGAGCTTGCCAAGGAGTACGGCATCCCCACCGTCGCCCGCCTGCCCATCGACCCGCGCGTCGCAAGGCTCGCCGATACGGGCAGGATCACCGAGGCGGACACCGACGCCCTCAATGAGGTGTTCCTCGCCGTCGAACAGGCGCGCGAGATCGGGGACTTCAGAACGGAATAAGAACGGAATATGCGCCGCCCCGCGCCGAATGGCGCGGGGCGGCGTAAATCGTGTCGGCAAAATTTTGGGCAGGGCGAAAAAAAGAGGGGAGCTGCGGCTCTCCTCTTTTTGTCTGTTTTCGGGCGCGGTGCGCGGGCGACGCGAAGGAACGCCGTGCGTCGGCGCGCGGTCATGCACGTTCCGTGCGCGGCAGGCAGGACGCCCGAAGGCGGATGCCGTCCTTTTCCGCTTATTCCTCGGGCGTTTCGATATAGTCGGTGAGCGCCCAGCGCTTGGTGGATTCCACGGCGCTCTCGCAGCTGTCCTGCGTGTTGTAGTTGGAGCTCACGCACAGAAGGCGCTTCTGCGCATTGGTGAGGCGGAAGATGAAGTCGCCCGCCTTGGTCTGAACGACGTTGAAGTTGCCCGCCGCGATGCTCTTTTTATAGGTCGCAATGCCGTTCTTTGCGCCCTGCACGGTGGAGTACTCGTTGCTCACGAGCATGATCTCGCCGTTGTTGGCGCGCAGCTCGAACACATAGCCGTTGTCCGCCGTGCGGATGACCCACTTTCCTGCGGGCGCCGTCTTCTTCTTGGGAACTGCCGCTTTCTTTGCGGGCGCCTTTTTGGGCGCGGGTTTCTTGGTTTCCTTTTTCACGGGTACTTCCTCCTTATTCTCCGCAGCAGCCGGCTCTGCCTGTCCGGCAGCTTCGGCAGGAACGGGCTCAGCGGGGGCAGGCTGCGATTCTTCGGGCACGGGCTCCTCAACGGGAGCGGCTTCCTCAACGGGCACGGGCTCCTCCGCGGCTTCCTCGACGGGGGCAGGTTCTTCCATGACGGGCGCGGGCTCCTCCGCGGCTTCCTCGACGGGGGCAGGTTCTTCCATGACGGGCGCGGGCTCGGGCATGGGGGCGGGCTCTTCCGCCATCTCCTCATCCTGCTCGGGCGCGGGCTCGGGCACGGGCTCCTCAACGGGAGCGGGCTCCTCCTCCATAGCGGGCTCGGCGATTTCCTCGGCGGGCGCCTCTTCCATAGCGGGAGCGGGCTCGGGTTCCTCGGCGGGTTCCTCGGCGGGCTGCGCCTCGGCTGCGGGCATTTCCTCTTCCGCCATCTCCTCCGCCTCGGCGCGCTTTTGTTTCTTGTACTTCGCGGAGACCGCGATGAGCGTGATGAGCAGCGCGATGATCAGCACGACGATCACGCAGAGCGTGATGGAGACGGCAAGGTTCTCTTTGAAAAAGCCGATGAGATCGGTCGCATTCAGCATTGCGTACATGGTTCTACTCCTTTTGTCTTGCTCTTTTTCTCTATTTTATCACGAAAAACTTCTCCTGTCAATGGGTTGACAAATAATTTTACATTTAGTATGATAAGAATATGATGAAAATTGTGATGATCGGCGGAGGTGCCGCGGGTCTTGCGGCTGCCGTCATGCTCGCACGGGCAGGAAGGGAGGTCACCGTCCTCGAACGCGGGGAACGGGTGGGCAGAAAGCTCTCCGCCACGGGGAACGGGCAGGGCAACGTCACCAACGTCAATATGGGCGCGGAACATTATTTTTCGGACGATGCGCAAAAAGTCGCCCGCGTCCTTTCGCGCTGTTCGGCGCAGGATGCCGTCGCCTTTCTGGAGAGCATGGGCGGCGTCTTTCTGCCCGACGCGCGCGGCAGGGTGTACCCCGCGGGGCGTCAGGCGTCCGCCGTCACCGACCTCTTCCGCCGCGAGCTCTCCCGCCTCGGCGTGCGCGTCGTGACGGGGGCGCGGGTGGAAAAACTCACCTTCGCGGGGCAGTTCACCGCCGCCTTTGCGGGCGGGAGCGTGCGGGCGGACGCCGCCGTGCTGGCTGCGGGCGGCAGGGCGGCAAAACAGTTCGGAACGGACGGCACGGCATACGCCCTTGCGCAGGCGTTCGGGCACACCGTCACGCCCACCTCGCCCGTCCTTGTGCAGCTCCGCTGCGACCCCGCCTCGGTGCGCGGATTAAAGGGCATCCGCGTGGACGCGGGGCTCAACGTTCTGCGCGCGGGGAAGGAGGTGTACCGCTGCCGCGGCGACGTTCTGTTCACGGAGAGCGGCATCTCGGGCGACGCGGTGTTCCGCGCCTCCTCCTACGCCCGCCCCTCGGACATGGTATGCCTCGATCTCGTCCCCGATGCGGACATGGCGCGCCTGCAAGCCGCCGCGGGGGAGGGGGAGAGCGCGCTGCTGTGCATCGTGTGCAACGGGCTGGCGCGCCACATTCTGCGTCTTTCGGGCGGGGACGTTCCCCGCGCTCTTGCCCTTGTCAAGTGCTTTCCGCTCACCGTGACGGGCACGCTCGGCTTTGACTATGCGCAGGTGACGCGGGGCGGCATCCCCCTTGCGGAGACGGACGAGCGCCTCATGAGCAGGCTGCAGAACAACTTATTTTTCGCGGGCGAGATGCTCAACGTGGACGGCGAGTGCGGCGGTTATAACCTGCATTGGGCGTTCGCGTCCGCCCGCACCGTTGCGGAGGCGCTTTCATGAGAAAGACGTTTACGGGGCTCGTCCTTCGCCCCCATCAGAAGGAGACGGCGCTCATCAGGCTGTGCGAAAAGAAGCTGCACGCGCCCTGCCGCTATTTCAGGATCTTAAAAAAATCGCTGGACGCGCGCGATAAATCGGACATCAAATGGGTGTATTCCGTCGAATGCGGCACGCAGCCCTATCGGGAGCCGCCGCGCACGTTCGCGCGCGTTGCCGCGCCGCCCAGGGTGGTCATCGTCGGAACGGGCCCCGCGGGACTCTTCTGCGCGCTGCGCCTTGTGGAGAGCGGCATTGCGCCCGTGCTCCTGGAGCGCGGCAAGCCCGTGGAGGAGCGCGCCGCCGACGTGGACGCCTTTTGCAGGACGGGCGTGTTGGACCCTTCTTCCAACGTGCAGTTCGGCGAAGGGGGCGCGGGCGCCTTTTCGGACGGAAAACTCAACACGCAGACGGGGGACAAGCGCAACCGCGACGTGCTCGAGACCTTTGTGCGATTCGGCGCGCCCGAGGAGGTCGCCTATCTCGGAAAGCCGCACGTCGGGAGCGACAAGCTGCGGCAGGTGGTCGCCAATCTGCGCGCCTATCTTGTGGCGCACGGGGCGCAGTTTTGTTTTTCGGAGCGCCTCACCGACATCCGTGTCCGCGACGGGCGCATCTATGAGGCGGTCACCGACCGCGCCGTATACCCCTGCGAAAAGCTGGTGCTCGCCGTCGGGCACAGCGCGCGGGACACCTTCGAGATGCTGCTCGCGCGCGGGATGCAGATGCAGCAGAAGGAGTTCGCCGTCGGCGTGCGCATCGAGCACCTGCAATCCGCCATCGGGCGGGCGCAGTACGGTGCGGGCTATGCGGCGCTCCCCGCGGCGGATTATAAGCTCGTCTCCCACGCCTCGGAGCGCGCCGTGTTCACCTTCTGTATGTGCCCCGGGGGCGTCGTCATCCCCTCGGCGAGCGAGGAGGACGGCGTCGTCACCAACGGCATGAGCAATTATGCCCGTTCGGAGAAAAATGCAAACGCCGCGCTCGTCGTGCAGGTGCGGCGGGAGGACTTCGGCGGCGATCACCCTCTGGCAGGCGTGCAGTTCCAGCGCAAGCTGGAGCGCGCCGCCTTCCGCGCGGCGGGGGAAAATTACCGCGCGCCCGTGCAGCTCGTGGGGGACTTCCTCGCGGATAAGGAGAGCTACTATTTCGGGGAAGTCAAGCCGAGCTATGCCGTCGGAACGGCGTTCGTCCCCATGCAGGCGATCTTCCCGCGCGCATTGACGGACGCTCTGAAAGCCGCCCTGCCCGACATGGACGCAAAACTCTCGGGCTTTGCCGCGTACGAGGCGGTGCTGACGGGCGTGGAATCGCGCACGTCGTCGCCCGTGCGCATCGTGCGGGACGGGCTGACGCTGCAGGCGGAGGGCATGGCGGGCGTCTACCCGTGCGGCGAGGGGTGCGGCTATGCGGGCGGCATCACCTCGGCGGCGGCGGACGGCATCCGCGTTGCCGAACGCATCGTGGAGAGCTGTTTATAACGCGCCCCGCACGCCGCAGGATAGGGCTTATGCCCGCGCGCGACCGCGACCATAAAAGCAAAGCGCACTCCGTATCGCTACGGTGTGCGCTTCGCTTTGAGAGAATATGAAAAAATTGTGGAGAGTAGGCTTTTTCCCTCGGGCGCCCGTTTTCAATCATTGCGCGCCGCGTTCGGGTGCGCTGCCGTCCGCCCGTTTGTGCTTCTATGCTACCCTATCAAGGTGTTGTCTGTGTGATATTCGCATAAAAACGGCGTAAAATGTGCGCTGTTTGCGAATTGTGAAAAAAACGCCGTAACGCTTGCAAAATGAGGCGGGATGTGTTAGAATAAAAGCAAACTTTTGGAAGGGGGAATGTTACATGAAGAGAACTTGCAAAGCGCTTGCGCTCTTGCTCGGCTCCGCGCTGGCGCTCTCGGCGCTGGCGGCGTGCGGCGGAAAGGGGGATGCGGCGAGCTACCGCATCTGTTATGACAACCTGGGGGGGGGTTATGTTGACGAGGCGGATACGTCCGTGGAAGTCAAGGGCGCCAAGGTGGTCGCCGCATACGATGCGAGCGGCGTCAAAGTGAGCGACGCCTCCGCCATCGCTACCTATTCGGGCGGCAAATTTACGGCAGTCTCGGCGGGCACCGTCGTCTATGAAAAGGGCGGACAGAAGGGCACCGTGGAGGTCGTTCCCGCCTACGTCACCGACCCCGGCAACCAATACAAGGGGAGTGCGCAGGACTTCATGGAGAACGATATGCAGGGCGAAAAGGTGCTCGGGCACACGCACGACCCTTCGCTCATCGAAACGACGGGCGTGGACGGCCGCCCCGTCTACTATATCTTCTCGACGGGCTGGGCAGACCGCTCGGAGGCGGTGTTCGGCGCCAACGCCGGCATGGAGACGTACGGCAACGCCATCCACGTCTCTTACGACGGGATGAAGACGTGGATGTTCGTCGGCAGGACGTTCGACTATTCGATGCGGGACGAGGAGTTCATCCGCACCCGTTCGGGGGAGTGGCTGTATAACGAGGGCGGCACGTCTGCGGAGACGGGCACCATCGGCGTCGCGGGTTCGGACGCGGCGTACACGTCCGCCTCGGCGAGCTGGTGGGCGCCCGACATCGTGGAAAAGCCGGACGGCAGCGGCTATTGGCTGTATACCTGCGTCGTGGACGGCGCGGGCAACAGTTCGGGCATCCGCGTGCCCGACGACAGCGCATACTATGCGCGTGCGTGCATCCTGCTCTATGAATCGGAGACGCTGGACGCCGGCTCCTTCAAACCCGTGATGGTGAACGGCGAACCCGCCGTGCTCATGCAGTCCAGCATCCGCCGCGGCGAGGCGGAGAAGGACGTCAACGGCATCGACCCGCAGATCATCTATGATGCGGACGGCAAGATGTACATGGCGTACGGCTCGTTCGGCTCGGGCAATTATATGGTCGAGCTCGATCCCGAGACGGGGCTGCGCAAGGACGGCAAGGGCTGGCAGTCGCACGACGACATCCGCAACTGGGTGGAGACCGACATCCAGGAGGCGTACTTCGGCACGCCCGCCGAGGGCGATTCGCAGGCGGTGGGCTGGGAGCATGACTACTACGGCAAGAACATCTCCAAACAGAACATGGAGGCGCCCGTCATCGCCCGCCACGACAACGTGACCATCATGGACGAGAACGAGAACATTCTCGCCGAGGACAAGACGTATTACTATTCCATGCACTCTTACGACGGGCTTGCCGACAACTATCAGATGTGGGGCGGCAGAAGCGAGAGCGTGTGGGGCATCTATCGTTCCACGCAGGGCGGCGTCGTCTATAACGTAAATCCCGGCAACGGCGGGAACGAGGGCAACAAGTATATGGGCGGCTTCACCTGGCATAATAAGAGTGAAGGCAACACCGAGCTCGACATCATCCTGCCCGGGCACAACGATCTGTTCACGACGTCCGCGGGCACTTCCGTCGCGGCGTACATCACCCGCGCGAACGGGCAGACGGGCAACTTCGTGACGCAGCTCCACCAGTACTATCTCAACAGCTATGGCGAGATCGTCATCAACCCCAACCGTTACAGCGGCGAGATGGACCGCTCCGTCACGGCGGACGAGCTGTTCCATTACACGGACGGCGGCAAGTTCAAGATGGTCGTCACCGTCAACCATAGGGACACCGATTCGGGGATGAAGGCGGTCAACCTCTCGCGCGACGTGACGCTCACGCAGAGTGCGGCGGACAAGAACAGCGGCGACATTTACGACGGCGCTGCGGCGACGGGCACGCCCATCGGAACGTGGAAAATGTACGGCGACGGCTACATCAAGTTCACGTTCACCGAAACGCTCAAGGGAACGGGCGGCGCGGACAGCGGCGAAAAGGTGTATTACGGTGTGGTGCGCCCCGCATGGCTGGGCGACCAGAACAAGTCGGGCTTCACCATCACCTGCCTCGGGCAGACGGAGGGAACCAAGCGCAGTATGTCCATGTTCATGAACAACTACTCGACCATCACGGGCGACGGGCTCGTGGGCTGATACACGGCTTTTGGCAGGGCGGCACCATGCGTGCCGCCCTTATTGTATAAGAAAACCCGCGGATCGTCCGCGGGTTCAAGAGAGGCTTTGCCGATGAGAAGAATTGAATTGGAGAGAGCCGAAGAAAGCGGACTATCCTTATTTCTTGCCCTCCTTGCGAAGGTCCCGCAAAAATGCTGCGCATTTTTGCGGGAACCCTGTGTAAAGGGGGTGAGCCGCGCGCAGCGAAGCACTCTGCTCTTGCCCCCCTTGTGTAAAGGGGGGAGTAAGGGGGGATTGTCAAAAAAGCAGGGAACAATCCCTCAGTCACTTCATGACAGCTCCCTTTACACAAGGGAGCCTTTTGTCCTCTATACTCGCCCCCTTGCGAATGTCCCGCAAAAATTTTTAAATTTTTGTGGGATGTCGCAAGGGAGCCTATGGCGCCGCGCGTGCATGACAACCCTTCCGTCTGCTCTTTTCAATCGCAGCCTCCCCCTTAAACGTCTTACGTCATCCCGAACCGCATGGGGCGCGCGCCGAACAGGCGCGCGCCCCATGCGCGTGAGGGATCTCCCCCGAAAAGACAAAGGGGCAAGGCGCAAAAAAGCCTCCCTCAAAGAGGGAGGTGTCTGCCGCAAGGGCGGCAGACGGAAGGAGTTTTTGCCTCTTTGCGGCAAATGTGAAAGAACCGCACAGATACTTCACAACAATTTTACAGCCGTCCGCCGTTCACCCGTTGCAATTTGCGGGCAAATATGCTATAATGAAATACAACAAGAATTGCAAACAGAACAAATCGCGATAGGAACGTTTGATTGAGGCGGATATGGAAAAGAAAGTTTTATACTCTGCGGTACAGCCCAGCGGCAACCTTACCATCGGCAACTATGTGGGCGCCATCCGCAACTGGGTGAAATTGCAGCATGAATTCACCTGTTTTTACGCGATGGCGGATATGCACGCCATCACGGTGCGGCAGGGGCCCGCGGAGCTGCGCCGCCGCACGCTCGAGCTCGCCGCGCTCTACATCGCCTGCGGCATCGACCCCGAGGCGTGCACGCTGTATGTGCAGTCCAACGTCTCCGCGCACGCAGAGCTTGCGTGGGTGCTCAACACCCTCACCTATGTGGGGGAGATGGAGCGCATGACGCAGTTCAAGGACAAGAGCACCAAGCACCCCGAGAACATCAACATGGGGCTGATGGATTACCCCGTTCTGATGGCGGCGGACATTTTGCTGTATCAGACGGACGTCGTGCCTGTTGGCATCGACCAGCGCCAGCACCTCGAGATCACGCGCGACATCGCCATCCGCTTCAACAACCGCTATGGCGAGACCTTCCGCATCCCCGAGGGGTATATCGTCAAAGAGGGCGCGAAGATCAACTCTTTGCAGGACCCCGTGCATAAGATGAGCAAGTCGGACGAAAACCCCAACGCCTCTGTCTTTCTCTCGGACGACAAAGACGCCGTTCTGCGCAAGTTCCGCCGCGCCGTGACGGACAGCGACAACCGCATCGTCGCCTCCGCGGAAAAGCCGGGCGTCACCAACCTTCTTAACATCTACGCCTCCTTCAAGGGCTGCACCGTGCCCGAGGCGGAGAGGGAGTTCGAGGGCATGGGGTACGGCGACTTCAAGACGGCGGTGGGCGAGACGGTCGCCGACGCGCTCGCGCCCATCCAGGCAGAGCAGAAGCGCCTGCTCGCCGACAAGGGCTACCTTGCAGACGTCCTGCGGCGGGGCGCCGAGAGCGCCTTCCGCGCCGCCAGAAAGACGCTCTCCAAGGTGTACCGCAAAGTGGGATTTTACAGGGGAGAATAAGGCGTGTTCGGATATGTTCGCTACGATCTGCCCAACCTGCTCGTAAAGGACTTCATGCTCTACAAGGCGCTCTACTGCGGGCTGTGCAAGTCCATCGGCTCCGCCTGCGGGCAGCGCGCGCGGCTGAGCCTTACTTACGACGTCACCTTTTTGTCGGCGCTGCTGCACAACATGACGGGGACGGACGTGAAGATCGAGCGCCAGAATTGCTTCGAGCACACCATCCGCAAGCGGCCCATCGCCGCCGTGGACGAACTCACCAAAGAGCTGGGTGCGCTCAACACGGCGCTCACATACTATAAGTTTTCCGATGACGTCGCGGACGGCAGCGGTGGAAGGGTCAAGCGCGCCTGGTTCAAAAAGGGCGTCAAGCGCGCCAAAAAGCAGTACCCGCAACTTCTTTCCCTGGTGGAGGCGTTCGTCGCGCAGCAGGCGGCGGTGGAAAAAAAGCGCTCGTCCTCGCTCGACGAGGCGGCGGAGCCGACGGCGCTGCTCATGAAACATCTGTGCGCGCACTTCATGAAGGAGAAAACTTCTCCCGCGGCGGAGGAACTCTTCTACGCGGTGGGCAAGTGGGTGTACCTCATCGACGCGCTCGATGACTACGAAAAGGACGTCAGAAAGAAGCGCTACAACCCCTTCGCGCTCGCCTATGGCGGCGCGTCGCGCGCGGAGCTCATGCAAAAGAACGGGCAGGAGATCGCGTTTTTGTTCGACACGCTCTTCTATTCCATGCGCGAAGGGCTTGCGGGCGTGAAGTTTTATTTCAACCGCGACCTCACGGACAACGTCATCCTGCGCGGCATCCCGCTCGAGACGATGCGCGTCATGAAGGGGGAGCCCAGGGTGGAAACGACGGCGGACCTCGCCGAGATCAGAGCATAAAATCAGAAAGGGAACATTATGAATAAGGAAAATTACAGGCTGTTACAGGTGGATGAAAACGCCTCGGACGAGGAGATCAAAGCGTGCTACGAGCGCCTCAAAGAGATCTATAACGAGGAGAAGTGGAAGGACGGCGAGGAGGGCAACAACGCTGCCCGGATGCTCGAAAAGCTGGACGTCGCCTATCAGGAGATCATGGAGGAGCGCCGCGAACAGGCGAGCAACACCTCGGGTGCGTCCTCGTTCGAGGAGGTCGGCGACTGCATCCGCCGCGGCGACATTGCCCGCGCGCAGCAGCTCCTCGACGACTTCAACGAGCGCTCCGCCGAGTGGCACTATCTGCAGTCCGTCGTGTTCTACAAAAAGAATTGGATGCAGGAGAGCAAAAAACAGCTCGAGATCGCCATTCAGATGGACGGCGACAATGCAAAGTACCGCGAGGCGTACGAAAAGCTCAAGGGAAGGGCGGACTACCGCCAGCAGACGGGCGGCGCGCCCAACACCAATCCCGACCCGATGGCGGGCGGGAACGAGCAGATGGGCGGGAGCTGGTGCGCGCAGTGCGCCTCGTTCTGCTACACCTTCCTCTGCGTCAACTGCCTGTTCAACCTCTGCTGCAACTGCCATTAACGCCATGCCTTGGAAGAAAGAGGCGCTGCGGAGGATGGCGGGGGAGGGTACGGCATCATGAAAAAGCAATCACGTTCCTTTGAGATCGCGCTCTCGGCGATCGCCTGCGCCGTCGCCTCGCTCGGGCTGACGCTCGGCTCCTATGTGCGCTTTCTGCTTGCGGCGGGCTATCTTATCGCCGTGTTCGCGCTCATGGTGCCCCTTGCCAAGGGGCACGTCGTCGGGTTCTGCCTCGCCTTTGCGGGCAGCGTGCTGCTCGCCTTTCTCTTCACGGGATTCGTGCTCGGCATCATCCAGCTCCTTCCCTTCATCGTCTTTTTCGGGCTGCACCCGCTCGTCAACTATTTTCAGAAAAAATACGTCAAAAAACCTGTCCTGCACGTCGTTATTTACTTGTTTAAGGCGGCGTGGTTCGATCTGACGCTCTGGCTCGCGTGGGTGGTGCTCGACGAATTTCTCGGGCTTCACAATCTCACATGGTACCCCTACATTGAGAACAGCTTCTTCGTCATCCTGTTCGTGGGCGGAACGCTGGCGTTTGCCGTCTACGACTATCTGATATTTCTCTGCCAGACGGCGGCGGACGGCGCCGTGCGGCGGATACGGAGGTGAGCGACGTGGAAAAGAACGACATTTTGGAAGTCACCTGCGCGGCGCTCGGCACGCAGGGGGAGGGGATCGCCAAAAAGGACGGCGTCACCATGTTCGTTCCCGGACTTTTGCCCGGGGAACGCGCCGAGGTGCGCGTCTTAAAAGTAAAGGGCACCATCGCATACGCCCGCGTGGAGGAGCTGCTCACCCCCGCCGAAGTGCGCGTCCGCCCCAGGTGCGCCGTGTTCGGCAAATGCGGCGGATGCCAGCTCCAGCACCTCAAATATCACGTTCAGCTCAAATTCAAGGCGGGGCTCGTGCGCGACGCCTTCAAAAAGATCGCGGGGCTCGAAGTGCCCGTCGAGGGCTGCGAGCGCAGTGAGCGCGAGTACGGCTACCGCAACAAACTGCAGATGCCCATCGGGCGCAGGAACGGCGAGAACGTCGTCGGGTTTTATGCCGAACGTTCCCACCGCATCGTGCCCACGCAGGGCTGTCCGCTCCACCCCGATTGGTCGGAGGGGCTCATCTCGGCGTTGCTCGGGTTCATGGAAAAGTGCGGGCTGGACGGCTATGACGAGGAGACGGGCGAAGGGCAGCTCCGCCACATCGTCGTGCGGGAGCTGAAAAAGAAGTACATCGTCACGCTCGTTTCCACCGTGCCCGAGATCAAGGGCATCGACTATCTGTTGTTCCTGCTCGACAAGGTGTTCCCCGCGTACAGCTTCTGGCTCAACGTCAACGATAAAAAGACCAACGTCGTGTTCGGCGAGGAGTTCCGCCTCATCAAGGGTCCCGGGTTTTACGAGTGCCAGGACGGCGGCATCGTCTACGAAGTGGGGCCCAGGACCTTCGTCCAGGTCAATGAGAACGTGCGCGGCAAGCTCTACGACCGCGCGCTCCTTGCGGCGGACGAGGGGGATACCGTCGTCGACTGCTACGCGGGCGGCGGGCTGCTCACGGCAAAATTCGCCGCAAAGTGTAAAAAGGCGTACGGGATCGAGGTCGTTCCCGAGGCGCACGAATGTGCCGAAAAACTGCGCACGGGCAACGGTTTCGGGGACAAGATGGTCAATCTGTGCGGCAGGGTGGAGGACCTTCTTCCGGGTGTTCTCGAACAGGCGGAGGATCCGCTCGTCGTGCTCGACCCGCCCCGCGCGGGCGTCGCGCGCGAAGTGCTGCGCCTTCTGATGCAAAAAAAGGTCGGGCGCATCGTCATGATAAGCTGCGACCCCGCCACGCTCGCCCGCGACGTGGGCATCCTGACGGGCGCGCTCACGGAGCAGGAGGGCGCTCTCGTCAAAACGCCCCCGCATGGACCTTACCGCCTCGTCACCGCCGAACCCTTCGATATGTTCCCGCAAACGCGCCACATAGAGACCTTCGCGGCGCTTGAACGCACCGACCGGTAAAACAGGATATTTTTAAGGCTGGAACCGTCGGGTTTCGGCCTTATCGTTTTGCAGCCGCCTTGAATCATCCGCGCGCGGAAAAATGCTTTGCAGGGGTTGACAGGGCGGGGGAAGTGTGGTATAATTATTACGGTAAGTATGGGAGCCAACTCTTATTTCTCGCATCGTTTAAATGTTCAGATTGGCCGATTACTTACTTTTTTTGTGCAAAAAAGGGCGCACCGTCTGCGCTTTTCGCGCCCGAGGGAGGAATCATGAGAGGAACATCCGCATTCGATCGGCTGCTCGCGCGGCGCGGGTATCTGGTGGAGGGAGCGCCCGACGCAAACGCGGCGTACCATGCCGCCTATCTCGCCCGCAAATTTGCCGTGCTCGTCGACTTGCCGCACAAACTCTGCGCGCAGAACGTGCGGACGGTCGCCGACCTCATCGGGGAGAACGTTCCCCTCGCCTTTTATAAAAACCCGCAGGATCTGCGGCTGTTCGACTCTGCCGAACTGCTCGTCGAGCAGTTTGTTTCCTATGTCCGCGTCGCCGTCGAAGGGGAAAAATCGGACGATCCCGAGACCTTCCGCCGCATAGAAGTCTACCATAAGCTGCTGCCCGTCTATCCCGACGGGACGGAGCGCGTGGAGCGCAGGTTCCGCATCATTTCGCGCGCGGAGGCGGACATGGTATGCGCAAAGCTTGCCGACGAGTATTGCAGCTACACCCGCCCGTGGCCGCAGGGGGAGTGCCTCGCCGTGGAGGAGCTCGTCAGGCTGGGCGCGTTCGCAGACAGAACGCCCGCCTGCCGCGACAACATCATCACCCTCTTCCGCCTGACGGAGGAGGTGCACTTTGCAAAGCTGCTCGATAAAAAGGACGTCGTAAAGATGAGCCTTTCTCTGAACGGGGAGAAGAGCGCGTTTGAGATGGCGCCCGCGGTGCAGCGCCTTCTGCGCGTGGCGGCGGAGAACGCACAGCCCTGCCCCATGAGCAAAAAGCAGGCGAAATATTTCAACATCATCCGCAAAAAGACGGGGGCGGACGTGCCGCGCGCGGACAACGCGCAAAGCCCCTACGCCATCGCCAAAAAGCTGGTGCAGGCGGGGGACGTGTATTTTGCAGCGCGCGTTTTGCAAAGGAGCGGCTCGCTGCTGCTGCGCAATCTCGCCTGGCTTTTGTCGCGCGCCAAAGGGGAGGAGGCGGACGAGATCCTCGCCATGGCGGACGCCAAAAATCCCGTCGTCCTCATGCAGCTCATCTATGCGTTCGGCATGGCGCGGCAGGGGGAACTGCGCTTCTTCCGCTTTTACCGCCGCGGGTTGTTCGCCATGCACGCCGAGACGGCGGAAGAGGGCGAAAAACGCCGTTCTGTGCTCACTCCCGCCATGAAGGAGAAGGTACTGTCCCGCCTGCGGGAGTGCCTGAAAGCGGTGTACGCCGCCCGCCCTTCCCTCGGAAAAATTTATATCTCCGGGCAGTTCCGCCAAACGGGCATCCCGCTCAACCTCTCCGCCTCTGGCGAGGGGCTGGACGTGCCGCCCACGGCGACGCGCCTGCCCCTGAAGGGGGATGCGCTGCGGATCTTCTGCTATTGGAAGGGCGTCTATGACATCGACGCCTCCGTGATCGCGCTCGCACCCGGGCGGATGGAGACGGTCGCCTGGTACAACTATACGCAAAAATCGTTCGGGGACGCGATCCTCTTCTCGGGCGACTGTCGCAGCGAGATGGGGGCGGAGTATTATGACGTCCGCGTTCCCGCGCTCGCCGCGCAGGGCTGGAAGTACCTCATTTATTGCCTCAACGGGTATAGCGGAAGTTTCGACGAAGGGGAGGTCTATTGCGGGTATCAGAACAAGGACGACTTGAAGACGAAGGTCTGGCAGCCGCAGAACATTGCGATGAAGATCCGCGTTGCGGGCGATTCCCGCCAGTATATGGGATTCGCCATCGACCTTGAAACGCGCGAGCTCGTCGTTTTAAACCTCATGCAGGCGATCTCCGAACGGGTGCTCGACGTCGGCGGAGTGGACGCCATCCTTCCGTGGGTGCGCAAAGAGTGGCTCGGGACCCTGAATCTTTACGACGTCCTTCAGATGTTGGGAACGCAGGTGGACGATTCCGCGCAGGCGGACGTCGTGTTCGACGAGGGCTATTCCCCGCGCGAGGGGCAGGAGGTCGTGCGCCCGTGGGACACGCCGCGCCTCGTGCAGTTGCTGCATTAAAACGTTGAACGCCGTGGGGCGGGCGCAGTTTGCGCCCGCCCCATTGCGTTTCCTCCTTGCGCGCCGCCCGAAATTCGGGCAAAGAAATGCGCAAAGAGAGGGGCGGGAAAAAATTTCTTTTTCCGCGGGGGCTTGTTCCGTTGACATTCCCGCGCGGGCGTACTATAATATGAGCGCTCAAAGGGGCGCTCTTTTTGCGCGCCCGAGGCAAAGTTCGCCTGCGGCGGAGCACGCCGCAACGGAGGCAGCATGACAAAAAAACAGCTCGGCGTCTTTCTCGGCGTCGTTCTCCCCGTCATCGCGCTGCTCATCGTCGGCATCGTTTTCACGAACGGGCTGTACGAGCGCGACGCCACCATCCAGGAGACGATGCAGGACGCCATCCTCCACGAGGGGGATAAAATTTCGCTCTTCGGGCTGATGGTCAACCCGGGGCTCATTTCGGCGTATATCGTGACGGGCGTCATCCTGCTCTTTGCCGCCGCCGTGCGCATCTTCGCCATCCCCCGCTTCAAGACCGTCCCCGGGAAATTCCAGCTCGTGATCGAGGGCGCGGTGGGGATGTTCGACAACATGGCGCGGACGAACAGCCCGCACAAGAACAACTTCCTCGGCGCGTACATCTTCGCGGCGGGGGCGTACATCTTCATCGGGACGCTCTTTGAGCTCGTCGGCGTTCCGTGGCAGACGGCGGCAGGCATGAGCGTGACGCTCCCCGCGCCCCTCTCCGACATCAACGGCGCCATCGCGCTGGGGTGCTTGACTTACGTCTTTATCCTCGTCGGCGGCATCACCTCCACCCGCGTGCGCGGGCTGGGGCGCACGCTCAAAGAATTTTCCCTGCCCATCTCCATGAGCTTCCGTCTCTTCGGCGCGCTGTTGAGCGGGATGCTCGTCACCGAGCTCGTCTACTACTATCTGGCGCTCTCCTTCGTGCTGCCCGTGGTGGTGGGCGTGCTGTTCACCGTCATGCACGCGCTCGTGCAGGCGTACGTCCTTGCCACGCTCACGGCGCTCGTCTATGGCGAAGTGACCGAGCCGTATCATAAAAAAACCAAACAACCAAAGCAATCCAGACAACAAAAACAATCGCAAGAGGTGAAAGTATGAAAGTCAATTTCCGCAACAAGGTGTTATTGCTCATCGGCGTGCTCGCCATCGTGGCGCTCGCCGCCCTGCTCGGCGCAGGGCTGTCCGCCCGCGCGCAGGCGCAGGAGGCGGAGAATGTGCAGATCGAAGCCGTGGCAGATGAAACGGACGCCGCCGGACCCGCGGCGGAGAGCGCGCAGGAGAGCGACCCCGCGAGCGGTAAGGCGCTTGCGGCGGGCATCGCCATCGGCGTCGCGGCGGCTGCGGGCGCCATCGGCATGGGCATCGCCATCGCCAAGACCAACGAATCCATCGCCCGTCAGCCCGAGGCGGACGGCAAGATGCGCTCCACCCTCATGCTGGGGCTCATCTTCATCGAGACCGCCATCATCTACGCGCTCGTCGTCGCCATTCTCATCATCTTTGCAGTGTAACGGGAGGCGCTCATGCCTTTGAACATTGATTGGCAGCAGATCCTGCTGCACCTTCTCAACTTTGTCATCCTGTTCGCGGGGCTGTGGCTGCTCCTCTATAAGCCCGTGAAGAAGTTCATGCGCGAGCGGCAGGCAAAGTACGAGAAGATGGACGCCGACGCGCACAAAAAGAGCGCGGAGGCGGAGGAAAAACGCGCGGAGTACGAGAAAAAGCTCGCGGCAGCCGACGCGGAGATCGAGGAAAAGCGCGCCGCGGCGCGCAAGGAGATGGACGCCTACGAGGCGATGCGCAAGCACGCGTCGGAGGAGGAGGCGGCGTCCGTTCTCGCCTCCGCCCGCGAGAGCGCTGCGCGCGAGAAGGAGCGCGCCGTTGCGGACGCCCGCAGCGAGATCGCGGGGCTCGTCACGTCCGCGACGGAAAAGCTCGTCCTGCATGAGAGCGCGTCCGAGGCGTACGACGAGTTCCTCGACGCGGCGGAGCGCGGAGAAGGGGAGGACGGCAAATGACCCGCACTGCCCGCATCTATGCCTCGGTGCCGCCGAACGAGGCGCAGCGCGCCCGCTTTGAGGCGTTTTTGAAGAAAAAATACGGCGAGGACATCGCCCTTGAATTTCACGAAAGTTCCCTCTTCCCGGGCGGGTTCCGCCTCGAGGTGGGTGCGGAGATCTACGATTGGAGCGTGAACGGCAGGTTCCGCCAGCTCCGCGACACGCTGACGCAGGTGGCGGACGAGGAGGGGAGCATCATCCCCCTCATGAAGGAGACGCTCGGAAGCTGGACGCCCGCCGCCCTTGCGGAGGAGGTGGGCAGCGTGCGCTCGGTGGGGGACGGCATCGCCGTCGCCGACGGGCTCGCACACGCCGAATACGGCGAAATTTTGCTCTTCCCGGGCGGCGTGCGCGGCATGGTGCAGACGCTGGACAAAGACGGCGTGGGCTGCATTCTGTTCGGCGACGACGCCGCCGTCGAGGAGGACGCCACCGTCCGCCGCACCAAAAAGCGCGCAGGGATGCCCGTCGGGGAGAAGTTTCTGGGGCGCGTCGTCAACGCGCTCGGCGACCCCATCGACGGCAAGGGCGCCGTCAAGGCGGAGGGGTACCGTCCCATCGAGGCGCCCGCACCCGCCATCATCGACCGTCAGCCCGTCAACCGTCCGCTCGAAACGGGGCTGCTCGCCATCGACAGTATGTTCCCCATCGGAAGGGGACAGCGCGAACTCATCATCGGCGACAGACAGACGGGCAAGACCGCCATCGCCGTCGATACCATCCTCAATCAGAAGGGGAAGGGCGTCATCTGTATCTACGTCGCCATCGGGCAGAAGGCGAGCTCGGTCGCCCGCCTCGTGGAGACGCTGCGCAGCCGCGGCGCGCTCGATTACTGCATCGTCGTCAACGCCTCCGCGGGCGAATCGGCGTCCATGCAGTACATTGCGCCCTATGCGGGCTGCGCGATGGGCGAGTACTTCATGGAGCGCGGAAAGGACGTGCTCATCGTTTACGACGACCTCTCCAAACACGCCGTGGCGTACCGCGCGCTCTCCCTGCTTCTGGGCAGATCCCCGGGGCGGGAGGCGTATCCCGGCGACGTCTTTTATCTGCACTCCCGCCTTCTGGAGCGTGCCGCGCACCTCTCGGAGGCGCGGGGCGGCGGCTCCATGACGGCGCTGCCCATCGTGGAGACGCAGGGCGGGGACGTCTCCGCCTATATCCCCACCAACATCATCTCCATCACGGACGGGCAGATCTTTTTGGAGAGCTCGCTCTTCTTCGCGGGGCAGCGCCCCGCCGTCAACGTGGGACTCTCCGTCTCGCGCGTGGGCGGCGCGGCGCAGACGCAGGCGGTGAAAAAGGCGGCGGGCGCCATCCGCCTCGACCTTGCGCAGTACCGCGAGATCGAGGTGTTCACCCAATTTGCGAGCGACCTCGACGACGCGACCCGCCGTCAGCTCGTCTACGGGCAGGGGCTCATGCGGCTGCTGCGGCAGAAGCAGTTCCACCCGATGGCGCGCCACGCGCAGGTCATCACGCTGGTGGCGGCGCTCCGCCATGCGATGCAGAATATCCCGCCCGAACAGATCTCCGCCTTCCGGGAGGAGATGCTCGCGTGGTTTGAGCAAAATTGCGCCGAACTCTGCGAACGTATCCAAAAAACGGGTCAGCTCTCCGAGGAGGACAGGGCGCTCATCGAGGCGCGCGCCGCGGAGTTCGCCGCGCAGTACGCGGCGGGCGGCGCCGCGCAGGACGCGGAGGGCGCCTCCGCGGGGGATAGGGCATGATCTCGGGCGTCAAGGACATCCGCGGCCGCATGGCGAGCGTGCGCGATACGCAAAAAATCACGGGCGCCATGTACCTCATCGCCTCGGCGAAGCTGCGCAAGGCGCGCGAGGAGCTCGCCCACACCCGTCCCTACTTCGCCGCATTGCAGGCGGAGATAAAACGCATCTTCCGCACGGACGCGCGCGTCGAGAACCGCTACTTCTACCCCCCTGCGGGCGAACCCAGGCTGGAGGGCACGGTCGGCTGCCTCGTCGTCACGGCGGACAAGGGGCTTGCGGGCGCGTACAATCAGAACATCATCAAGACCACCAAGGAGCTCGAGCAAAAGTTCGGCGGCGACGTGCAGTTCTTCGTCGTGGGCGAATACGGCAGGCAGTACTGCCTCCGCCACGACGTCCCCGTCATCCGCAGTTTTTTGTACACGGCGCAGAACCCCACCATGCAGCGCGCGCGGGAGATCGCCACGGTGCTGCTCGAGGCGTACGATACGGGCAGGCTCAAAAAGATCTTCATCGTCTACACCGACCTTGCGAACGGGCTGGAAGCGCAGGTGCGCGTCGCGCGCCTTCTGCCCTTCCACCGCGCCGACTTCTCCACCCCTTCGGACGAGAAGAAGCACGCGCCCTTCGAATTCATCCCGTCGGTGGGGGAAGTGCTCGACAACATCATCCCCAGCTATCTCGCGGGGTATATCTACTCCGCGCTCGTCGACAGCTTCTGCTGCGAACAGAACGCCCGCATGACCGCCATGGACGCGGCGAACCGCAACGCGCAGAAGATCCTCGACGAATTGCAGCTACGTTTCAACCATGTGCGGCAGGGCGCCATCACGCAGGAGATCACGGAGATCTCCGCAGGCGCGCAGGCGCAGCGGGGCAAGGAGGACATCATTTGAATACGGGTACCATCGTGCGCGTCGCGGGCTCCGTCGTGGACGTCGCATTTGAACGGGGGCAGCTGCCCCGCCTGCGCGAGGCGCTCCGCGTCCGCGTGGGGGAAAAGGAGCTCGTCATGGAAGTCGCCCGCCATATCGAGGGCGACGCCGTGCGCTGCATCATGCTCGCGGGGAGCGAGGGGCTCTCGCGCGGGATGCGGGTGACGGCGGACGGGCGCGGCATCACCGTTCCCGTCGGAACGTGCACGCTCGGAAGAATGTTCAACGTTTTAGGCGAGACCATCGACGGCGGCGCGCCCGTCAAGGAAGGGGAGCGGTGGGAGATCCACCGCAAGGCGCCCGCCTTCGTCGAGCAGTCCCCCGCCGTGGAGATCCTGGAGACGGGCATCAAGGTCATCGACCTGCTCGAGCCCTACTCCAAGGGGGGCAAGATCGGGCTCTTCGGGGGCGCGGGCGTCGGCAAGACGGTGCTCATCCAGGAGCTCATCCACAACATCGCCACCGAGCACGGGGGATATTCCATCTTCACGGGCGTGGGCGAACGCAGCCGCGAAGGCAACGATCTGTGGACGGAGATGCAGGAGAGCGGCGTGCATGAAAAGACGGCGCTCGTGTTCGGACAGATGAACGAGGCGCCCGGCGTCAGGATGCGCGTCGCCCTCACGGGGCTGACGATGGCGGAGTACTTCCGCGACCGCGAAAATAAAGACGTATTGCTCTTTATCGACAACATCTTCCGCTTTGTGCAGGCGGGGAGCGAGGTCTCCACGCTTTTGGGGCGGATGCCCTCGGCGGTCGGCTATCAGCCCACCCTCGCGCAGGAGATGGGCGCGCTGCAGGAGCGCATCGCCTCCACGCGCAGCGGCTCCGTCACGAGCGTGCAGGCGGTGTACGTCCCCGCGGACGACCTCACCGACCCCGCGCCCGCCACCACCTTCTCCCATCTGGACGCGACCACCGTTTTGAGCCGCAAGGTGGCGGAACAGGGCATCTATCCCGCCGTTGACCCGCTCGAATCCTCCTCGCGCATCCTCGAAGCGGACGTCGTGGGGGAGGAGCACTACCGCGTCGCCCGCCGCGTGCAGGAGATCCTGCAAAAGTACCGCGAGCTGCAGGACATCATCGCCATCCTCGGCATGGACGAGCTGGGCGAGGAGGACAAACTCACCGTCTACCGCGCGCGCAAGGTGCAGCGCTTTTTGTCGCAGCCCATGCACGTCGCCGAAAAATTCACGGGCATCGCGGGCGTCTACGTCCCCTTGAAGGAGACGCTGCGCGGCTTTGCCGCCATCGTGGACGGCGAGACGGACGACGTGCCCGAGGCGGCGTTCTTCAACGTCGGCACGCTGGACGACGTGTACGCCAAGGCGGAAAAACTCAAGGCGGAGGCGCTCTGATATGTTCCCGCTGCACGTTCTCGCCGCCGACAAGCCCTTCTATGAGGGGGACTGCCAATCGCTCTCCGTTCCCACGCTGGACGGGCAGTACGGCGTGCTCGCGCACCACTGCGACATCATC
The DNA here is from genome assembly GCA_944362555.1 of uncultured Clostridia bacterium. GTDB lineage: Bacteria > Bacillota > Clostridia > Christensenellales > Borkfalkiaceae > Gallimonas. The sequence continues at coordinate 1,449 of CALVTL010000021.1, read as the reverse complement.
CTCGCCATCGTCCCCGGGACGCTCACCTACCGCACGGCGGACGGGGAGCTGCACGCAGCCGCCGTCGCCGCGGGCATCATGAAGGTGGAGGAGGGCGAAGTGCTCGTTCTGGTGGACTCCGCCGTCCGTCCCGAGGACGTCGACGAAGTGCGCCAGCGCCGCATCGCGGACGAGGCGAAGGAGGCGCTCCTTCAGAAAAAGAGCATCGAGGAGCACCACGCCGCGCAGGCGCGTCTCGCCCGTGCGCTCGCCCGTCTGCGCGTCAAAAGCAAATACGGCAGAAGAAATTAGCGTATCTTTCGCGTTTCTTTTCACCGCCGTCCCGTCCTTTGTGCGGGGCGGCGGTTTTGCCCCTTTGTGCGGGGCGGCGGTTTTGCCCCTTTGGGCGGGGCGGCGGTTTTGCCCCTTTGGGCGGCGGCGGGGGCGGCGTTTAAAATTTCGTAAAACTTGCCCGAAATCCTTGAAAAATTATTGCGGATATAGTATACTATATCCTGAAAAAATATAGAAGTTTTAAAATGCCGCCCATGGTTTCGGGGCGGAACGGAGGCTGTTTTGAACGGAGTCGGTCGTGGAGAGGAGAGAGAAAACAAACAAAAGGGGGCGCTTTTCACGCGTGAGACGGTGGGGATGACGCTGCTGCTTTTTTGCGCGGTCATCTTCTTTATCGCCGTCACGGGGCGCTATGTGTTCGGCGACATCGGGCTCGCCATCACCGCCTTCTTCATGGGGCTTGCGGGGTACTTTATCTACCCGCTCCTTCTGCTTGCCATCTATTGTTCCGCCGTGCTCGTCTCGGGGAAGAAGCTCATCCCCGCCCGCTGGCTGCTGCGCACCGTGCTGCTGCTCGCCGCGGTGTTCTTCATCGTGCATACGGCGACCTCCGAGCGCTTCTTCGCGGAGGGCTACGGCGGGTATCTCGCCGGCTGCTGGTCCGCCGCAGGCGAGGGGCTCGCCCAAGGAACGGGCGGCGGCGTCATATTCGGCATCATCGCCTATCCCGTCCGCGCGGCGCTCTCGGCGGTGGGGGCATACATCCTCTATTCGCTGCTCATCGTGCTCGCGCTCTACTTCATCCTCATCGCCACCCCTCTGCGCGCCGTGCTGCTGCCTTCCGCGCGCGCCCGCAGGGAAAAGCCCGCGCCCGCTGCGGAGGAGCCCAAAGCCGTCGCCTTTGACGACCTGCCTTCCCCCGCGCACACGGCGATGCCCGAAGCATCCGCGCAGCCCGCGCCCGCGTACGGCTATCCCGCCGCGGCACAGAACGCGCCTTCCTATCCCGCTTATTCCGCTGCGCCCGCCTATTCCGCCGCACAGCCTGCGGCAAGCGCTTCGGCGCAGCCTGCGGAGAGCTCGCAGAATCGGTCCCAGGGCGGCCGCGCCATGCCCTCCGGCGGCGACCACGCCTACAGCTAGCGCATCAACCTAGTCTTACACATTGCTTCGCAG
>CALVTL010000020.1 GCA_944362555.1 uncultured Clostridia bacterium | reverse complement strand
TTTTTCTGCTTACTTCCTTTTTTTGCCATAAAATATGCACCTCCAAAAGTCTGTCCAACTTTTGGGGTGCATATCATACACAAGGGGGGCAAGATAAAGAGAATGCTGCCAATCATGCCGCAAGAAAACGATACGGAGCAGCGCTTGCGCGTGCCCCGTCGGCGTTGTCTCTCAAATCACGGAATTTTGCCGCGCCTTTGCGCGAGAAAATTCGTGAACCCGTTATAATCATGCCGCAAGCAAAACCACGCTTTTGCGCAGCGGTACTCAATTTGCGCATACCTGCGCTTATGGGAAAAGGTGAATGCGCGAGCTAAAATTGTAAGCCCTTAAAATCGCGCCAAGAGAGAAAACGAGCCGCAGCCTTGTCGCGGCGGCGTTGTCTCTTTCTCACGACATTTTTCCGCGCCTTTGTGCGGAAAAATGTCGTGAATACCCTTTTCACTCCCGCTCCACCGTTACAACGGGCTCGTAGTCGCCCAGAATGCGCACGGTGCGGGCGAGGGAATTTTCAAGCTCCTTGTCGGACACGGGGCAGTCGAAGGGCACCGCCACCTCGAACACCGCCTTTTTGGTCGCCCCGCGCACGAGGCGGAAGTCGTGGATGTTCATGCCGTCCGCCATGCCCTCGGCGGCGGCGCGCAGGCGGGTCTCCAGCTCCTTCGCCTCCTCGTCGCCGAGGACGACGGGGTCGAGGTGCAAGGTCAAGACGACGCCCGTCTTTTGGAGCGCCTCCTTTTCCAGCCCGTCCAGCACGGCGTGGGAGGCGAGCGCGGGGAGGGAGGCGTCCATTTCGGCGTGCGCGGTGGCGAACGTCACCCCTTTGCCGAAGCCGTACACCTTGAGATCGTGCACGCCGAGCACGCCCTCGCCCGCAAGCAGCAGGGCGCGCAGCTTTTCGACGAGCGCCCTGTCCGGCGCCTGCCCCAACAGTTTGGAGCCTGCCTCGAGCAGCAGCTTCACCCCCTGCCAGCCGATGAACAGGGCGACGAGGATGCCCATCCAGCCGTCGGCGGGAAGGTGCGCGAACTGCGAGAGGAGCGCCCCCGCGAGCACGGCGAGCGTGGCGATGCAGTCGCAGGCGGAGTCGGTCGCCGCGGCGCGCAGCGGGTCGCAGTCCGTTCTTTTGGCGACGGCGCGGTAGCCGAAGAACATCCCCGCCTTGATGAGAACGGACAGCCCGAGGATGAGATACACCCACCAGACGGCGGCGTTTTGCGTACCCGCAGCCACTTTTTCCAGCGATTCGCGCGCAAGTTCCACGGCGAGCACCAGAACGAGGAAGGCGATGCACATACTTGCCACATATTCGGCGCGGCGATGCCCGTAGGGATGTTCCCTGTCGGCGGGTTTTCGGGCGAGGCGCAGCGAAAAGAGCGCGACGGCGCTCGAGCCGCAGTCGCTTAAATTGTTGACGCCGTCCGCGAGCACGGACAAGAGCCCCGTGACGGCGCCCGCGACGATCTTCCCCGCCGCGAGGAGAAAGTTGCACGCCATGCCGACGGCGCTCATGCGCGTCTCGGCGGATGTTGTTTTAAGACCGTTTGCCATAACCCATATTATACGCGCACTTGGGGCGGCTGTCAACGACAGCCGAGGCAGATGGCGGGAAAAATGCAGGTATATTTTCAAAGAATGCGTCCATAATCTATCCGCATAAAGAAAGGCGCGGCGCACGGAACCCCGCTCGGATACATAAACTGATAGCGGAACACCTTGCACCCGAGAGGAAACGTATGGCGATCAAACGCGGAGAACTCTACTATGCCGATCTCTCCCCCGTCGTGGGGAGCGAACAGGGCGGCGTGCGCCCCGTGCTCATCGTACAGAACGACACGGGCAACAAATATTCCCCCACCATCATTGCGGCGGCGGTGACGAGCAAGATCGGAAAGGCGCGGCTCCCGACGCACATCGAGCTGCCGCACGCCTTCGGGCTCGCCAAGGATTCCGTCATTCTGCTGGAACAGATCCGCACGCTCGACAAGCGCAGGCTGCTCTCGCGCATCGGCGCGCTCCCGCCCGCCACCATGTCCAGGGTGGACCGCGCCATCCTCATCAGCCTCGGCTTTGAGGACGGGATAGCGGCGAAGGAGCACCGGTAAGCCGAAACGTCGCAAAAAAGCGGGAACGTCCTTCCAAACGGAAGCCGCCCGCCGCGTCGGATGACGCGGCGGGCGGCGCTATTGTATCGCGTTACTTTCTCTCGCGCAGAGGGACGTATTCCCTGCGTTCGGCGACGCTCTCGTATGCGGGGCGGATGATCTTGCCCGCGTTGACGAGCTCCTCCATGCGGTGGGCGCTCCAGCCCGCCATGCGCGCGACGGCGAAGATGGGCGTGTAGAGCTCGGCGGGGATGTTGAGGAGCCGATAGGCGAACCCGCTGTAAAAGTCCACGTTCGCCGAAACACCCTTGTAAATTTTGCGCTTTTTGGCGATGATCTCGGGCGCGAGCTGCTCGACGCGGCGGTAGAGCTCGTACTCCTCGTGCAGCCCCTTTTCGCTGGCGAGCTTCTCCACGAACTCGCGGAAGATGGTGGCGCGGGGGTCGGAGATGCTGTACACCGCGTGCCCGATGCCGTAGATGAGCCCCTTTCCGTCGAACGCCCTGCCGTCCACGAGGTCGGTGAGATACCCCTCGAGCTGCTTCTCGTCCCGCGTATCGATGCTCTTTTTCATGTCGTCAAACATCTGCATGACGCGGATGTTGGCGCCGCCGTGGCGGGGTCCCTTCAGCGAGGCGAGCGCGGCGGCGATAGCCGAATATGTATCCGTCCCCGAGGACGTGACGACGTGCGTCGTGAAGGTGGAGTTGTTGCCTCCGCCGTGCTCGGCGTGCAGAACGAGCGCCATGTCGAGGACGCGCGCCTCCAGCTCGGTGAAGCGGCAGTCCTGCCGCAGCATATACAAAATGTTCTCCGCCATGGAGAGCGCGGGCTGCGGGCGGTGGATGACGAGCGACTCGTTGTTGTTGTAAAAGCTCGCCGCCGCATAGGAATACACCGAGAAGATGGGCATTTCGGCGATGAGCTGCAGGCACTGCCGCATGACGTTCTCGGGCGAGGTGTTGTTGGCGTCCGCGTCGTAGGGAAAGAGGGAGAGCACGCACCGCATGAGCGTGTTCATCATATCGGCGGAGGGCGACTTCATGATGATGTCGCGCACGAAGTTCTTGGGCAGCGTGTAAAATTCGCCGAGCAGCGCGCAGAAGGACTTGAGCTCCCGCTCGTTGGGGAGCTTGCCCGTCAGAAGAAGGTAGGTCGTCTCCTCAAAGCCGAAGCGCTTGTCGTTGAGCGCGCCGCGCACGAGCGCGTTGACGTCGTAACCGCGGTAGTAGAGCTCGCCGTCGATGGGAACGCGCTTTCCGTTCTCCTCCTTCATGGAGCGGATCTCGGAGATCTCGGTGAGCCCCGCGAGCACCCCCTTCCCGTCCAGATCGCGCAGACCCTTTTTGACGTCGTACTGCTCGTAGTACTTGGGATCGATGCGGCAGGCGTCCGCGCACTGGCGCGTCAGATCGCCGATCTTCATCCATTCATCCTTGGTGAGAAACCCGTCTTCCCGTTCAAAGACAGCCATTTTTGAACCTCCTCTGCCGCGTCTGACCATCCCGCGGACACGTTAAGCGTACCACATTTTTTGCAATTTGTCAAATGCCCGTCCGCGCTTTTCCCCTCACCGCCCGCATCCATGCGCCCGTCCGGTGCGATTTTCGCCCCTTTTTCGCCCGATTTTAACGCACTTTTCCCCTTCCGCGCCCATGCGGGCGCCCGTAATGGATACAAAAGCGCCGCGGGGCAGCAGCCCCGCGGCGCTTTTGCGGTACATATTCAGCCGTGGCTGCGTACGTCCTCCTCAAACGCCTCGAGCATGGGCTCCGCAGCGCCGAACGCCCGCTCAAAGACGCCCGCAAGTTCATTCTCCTCCGGCTCCGTCTCCCCCGCGAAGTCGCGCAGGTAGGCGGCGCGCAGCAGCGCGTCGAGCGCCTCGCGGTACTCGGGGTGCGCCCCCGCAGGCGCGTTGACGACATACTCACCCAGCACTGCCATCTGCAGGATGCGCTCAAACTGTTCTTCGGTCATGGTCACGTTCATGGTTTTTTCTCCTTCGTGTTTTAGATGACTTTTCGCATTCGCTCACCTATTTTTTGAGAAATCGGGATAGACTGATTAGGTGATGGAATGCGTATGCTCATCTTTTGTTTCGTCCCCTTCGGAACAATTCTATTATACCACAAAGGGCGAAAGATAGAAAGCATATCGCCGCGGTTTTCGGGCGCATATTTTGTCGAAAAAGGAGAAGTTATGTCGATTTATGTCGAATTTCAGAAAAGGCTGTTGGAACTCGTCGCCGAGAGCGGCGAAAAGCGCACGGTGCTCGCCGGGAACATGGGCGTCGGATACCGCGCGTTTTCCGACGCGTGCAACTACGGCATCCTGCCCAAACCCATGGTGCTCGTGAGGATGTGCGACTACTTCTGCCTGCCCATCGCCTATCTTCTGGGCGAGACGGACAACGACGCCTTTGTGCCCGCGCCCGAACGCACCACCTTCCACGAGCGGCTCAAAGCATTGTGCGCCGAGGCGCACATCACCTTTTACCGCCTGGCAAAGGAGTGCCACTTCGACAAGAGCTGCATCTCCAAGTGGTACGCGCTGGGACAGTACCCCTCCATGGAGATCCTCGAACTCATCGCCGACCGCTTTGAGGTCTCGCTCGATTATATCCTGGGCAGGACGGACGAGCGCGACTGACCCGCGCGCGGGAACAATATATAAGAAGCACCGTGCATTTGCGCCGCAACGCACCCTTTCCGCCCTGCGCCCCGTATGCGCCGCCCTGCATCTGCGCCGCAGCGCATAAAAGCCTGTCCCGCGGGAAGATATGCACCGCGCCGCACCTTTCCCGCCCCGCGCGATCTTTCCCATGCAAAAAGCCTCCCCGAAGGGAGGCTTTTCCGATACGTTTTTCAGGAGAGCTTTTCGAGCAGCTTGAAGTCGATGCCCTTCTCGCCGATCTTGATGATCTTGACCTTGACGACGTCGCCCACGGAGAGGACGTCCTCCACCTTGTCGATGCGGCGGTCCGCCATCTTGGAGATGTGGATCATGCCGTCTTTGCCGGGTGCGAACTCGACGAAGGCGCCCATCGTGGAGAGGATGCGCACGACGCGGCCGATGAACATATCGCCCACCTCGGGCTCGCGCACGATGCTCTCGACGATCGCCTTGGCGCGGAGCGCCGCCTCCGAATCGCCGAAGGAGGCGATACAGACGGTGCCGTCGTCCTCGATGTCGATCTTGGTGCCCGTCTCGGCAATGATGGAGTTGATGACCTTGCCCTGCTTGCCGACGACGTCGCCGATCTTCTCGGGGTCGATCTTGAAGGAGATGATGCGGGGCGCATACTTGGAGAGTTCGGGCGCGACTTCGGGCACACACGCGAGCATCTTGGAGAGGATGAACGTTCTGCCCTCGTTCGCCTGCTCGATGGCGGTGTGCATGATCTCCTCGGAGATGCCCTTAATCTTAATATCCATCTGGATGGCGGTGATGCCCTTCTGCGTTCCCGCCACCTTGAAGTCCATATCGCCGAGGAAGTCCTCCAGCCCCTGGATGTCCGTCATGACGCGGAATTCGCCCGTCTGCTGGTTCTTGATGAGCCCCATCGCAACGCCCGCGACGGGCGCCTTGATGGGTACGCCCGCATCCATCAGCGCCATCGTGGAGCCGCACACCGACGCCATGGACGAGGAGCCGTTGGAGGACATGATGTCGTTGACGACGCGGATGGCGTAAGGGAACTCCTCCTCGGAGGGAAGCACGGGGATGAGGGCGCGCTCCGCAAGGGCTCCGTGTCCGATCTCGCGCCTGCCCGCGCCGCGGATCGCCTTCGCCTCGCCCGTGCAGTAGCCGGGGAAGTTATACTGGTGCATATAGCGCTTGCTCGTCTCGTCGTCGAGACCCTCTAGCTTCTGCGCGTCGCCGAGCATCCCCAGCGTGCAGGTGGCGAGCGTCTGCGTCTGACCGCGGGTGAACACGGCGCTGCCGTGCACGCGGGGCAGAACGTGGCGTTCGCACCAGATGGGACGCACGTCCTTCAAGCCTCTGCCGTCGGGACGGATGCCCTTATCGAAGATCTTGGCGCGCACCTTCTCCTTGGTGAGGTAGTAGATGGAATCTTTGAGTTCGCGCGTGTTGTCGGGATAGATCTCGGCAAAGTGCTCCAGGATCTCCTTCTCCGCCTCGTCCTGGCGCGCCTCGCGCTCCTGACGGTCGAAGGTATCGAGCGCCCAATCGAGCTTGTCCGAGGCATAGGCGCGCACGGCGGCGTCCAGCTCCTCGGGGATGTGATAGAGCTCGATCGCCTGCTTGGGCTTGCCCACGGCGGGGACGATCTCCTCCTCGATGAACTTGCAGATCTTGGAAATCTCCTTCTGTCCGAACATGATGGCGCCCACCATCTCGTCGTTGGACACCTCGTCGGCGCCCGCTTCGATCATGAGGATGGCGTCCTTCATGCCCGCAAGGTTGAGGTGGATGGTGCTCTTTTCGCGCTGGGCGGCGTCGGGGTTGATGACGTACTCGCCGTCCACGAGCCCGACGACCACCGAACCCGTGGGACCGCCCCAGGGGATGTCGGAAATGGAGAGCGCGACGGAGGAGCCGATCATGGCAAGGGGCTCGGGCGCGACGTCGGGCGCGACGGAGAGCGCCGTGGCGACGACGACGACGTCATTGAACAGTCCCTTGGGAAAGAGCGGGCGCAGCGGCCTGTCGATGAGGCGGGCGGTGAGGATGGCTTTGTCCGAAGCCCTGCCCTCGCGGCGCTTGAAGCTGCCCGGGATCTTGCCGACGGCGTACATCTTTTCTTCGTAGTCCACCTGCAGGGGGAAGAAGTCGATGCCCTCTCTGGGCGTCTTGGACATACACACCGTGACGAGAACTGCCGTCTCGCCGCAGCGCACGACGCACGAGCCGTTTGCCTGTTCGGTATACTTGCCCGTTTCGATGACGACCTCGCGGCCGCCCACGTTCATTTTGAACTCCTGGTAATTCATTGTTTTTATCTCCTTATCTTTAACGCCTTTCTTTCTTTGTCCCGGCGCCCCCACGGCGCAGGAACGATGCGGGAGCGCGCACGCGCGTGCGCAGTCCCAAAAAAAGAGCGGCAAAAAGCCGCTCCTTTTTCATAGCCTCACTTTCTCAGGTCGAGCGCAGCGATGATGGCTCTGTAACGCTCGATGTCCTTCGCCTTGAGATAGTCGAGCAAGCCTCTGCGGCGGCCGACCATCTTCAGCAGTCCGCGACGGGAGTGATTGTCGTGCTTGTGCTCCTTGAGGTGCTCGTTGAGGTGGTTGATGCGCTCGGTGAGGAGCGCGATCTGCACTTCGGGCGAGCCCGTGTCCCCTTCATGAGCGGCGAACTTGGCGATGATCTCCTGCTTTTCCATTTGCGTTTATCCTCCTATGGAATATTTTGCCGCGCACGCCAAGAGCAAGGTGGAGAGCCGTGCTCCTCGCATACGTCAGCTCCTATCTTATCATTTTTTTGCGCGCTTGTCAAAGAAAAATCATGCGCGGCGGCAAAATTCCCGTCATGATTTTATGGCGGAAGGCGCAAAAAACCGCCCCGTGCCGTGCGGGGCGGTCAGAGCGCGCTTTCAGCGCAGGATGACGGGTACGGAGACGGCGCAGATCTCCTCGTTCTCGTGCAGGACGAGGGCGTCCCCGTGGACGAAATTGCGCACATATCCCCCCACGCGCAGCTTGAACGCCTGCGCGCTCTCGTTCGCGGCGAGCACCGTATACGCGCCCGGGGCAAGCTCGCCCCCCTTCTTCGCGCGGTACGTCTTGCCCGTTGCGAGCACGAAGTCCCCCTCCGCGTGCGTGATGGCGGCTTCACCCGCCCGCTCGATGGCGGTGTTTTTGGTGTAGCGCACACCGTCCTTCATGTACACTTCCGCCGCGTGGCTGCCGTCCGCCGCCCGCTTTGCGCCCTTATACTTGATAAGCAGCACGATGAGCGCCGCAACGAGCGCCGCGATGACGATGCCGAGCACCAGAATAATAATTTGTTCCGTAGTCATATTTCACCCCTTTGTTCCATTATAATATAACTTCCCCGCGTTGTCAAGAGCGAATAAAAACTTTCCGCCGCAGGAGCGCAAAACTCCCTGTTGACAAAGCGCGGGAAATGGAATATAATAGAGAAAAACGCAAGGGAGGGCGCGTATGGAGCCCATCAGAAGAGCACTTAAAAGAAGCCGTGTTTTATGCGTCATCCTCACGCTGTGTCTGCCGCTGGGCGGCGCGATGCTGGGCGTGGGGCTCGCCATCGGACAGCCGGGCGTGTGGGCGGTGGGCATCGCCCTGATCGCCGTCGGGTTTTACGGCACGCCCATCGGCTGGACGACCGCCTATGCACCCAAAGCGGCGCTCTACCGCATCGTGAGCGCCATCATGGAGGAGCACCTGCACTCCGTGCAGGAGATCGCCGCGCAGCTCTCCATGTCCGAGAAGGACGTGCGCAACAAGCTCGACCTGTGCTTTCAGAAACAGTATCTGCCCGGCATCAAGCGCAACGGGGATATGCTCATCCTCAACGAGAACGAGGCGCTCGGCAAAGAGGAGCACTATGCGGAATGCCCCGCCTGCGGCGCGCGGTTTTTGTACACCAAAGACAGCAAGACCTGCCCCTACTGCGGCACGCCCGTCAAACGCTGAATCGTTTTAAGAAGAACGGCGCCGCCCCGCGTCCATGGACGCGGGGCGGCGCCGTTGTTATGCGCGCGCAAAGAGCGCGGCGCGCTCCGAAATGAGCTTTTCCGTCTTGTTGAGATAGGTGGGGATGTCCTTGGGGCTGCCGTGCCGTTCGATGCGCGCCCCGCCCGCAAAGAGCTTTTTGGAGACGGCGTTCGCCCCGACGGCGAGGTTGTCGCAGATCTCCTCCATGACGTCGATATTGTAGACGCACGCCTTCCCGGGCTTCGTCCAGCCCACGTTCTCGTGCGCGCCCGCCATGTACTTTTGGCGATAGAGGTAGTAGGGCGCATACCCCGCCGCCGTGAGCGCGCTGCGCGAATAGGCGATCATCTCCGCAAGCTCCCCCTCTTCAAGGCGCGCCGTCTCCTCTTTGAGGCGCGCGCCCTTTTTGAGACAGAGCGTATGCACGGTGATGTTTGCGGGCGAGAGCGCGATCGCCTCGTCCACGCTCGCGCAGAACTCCCGAAAACTCTCCCCCGTGAGCCCCGCGATGAGGTCGCAGTTGACGTCGAAGGGATAGGACGCGGCGAGCGCGAAGGCGTCCCGCACCGCCTGCGCGGTGTGTTTTCTTCCGATGCGCGCGAGCGTCGCGTCGGAAAAACTCTGCGCGTTGATGCAGATGCGCGTCACGCCGTACTCCTTACACACGTCGAGTTTTTCGCAGGTGAAGGTGTCCGGTCTGCCCGCCTCCACGGTGTATTCGCAGCCGTTGGTGCGCAGCGGCACGATGGCGGCGAGCACTTGTGCAAGCTCCTCCGCCTCGGGCGCGAAGGGCGTTCCGCCGCCCACATAGACGGAGCGCAGATTTTTGATGAGCGGCTGCGCCGCCGCAAGCTCCCCCCCGAGCGCCGAAAGATAGTCGGGAAGATACTTCCTCGTCGCCGCAATGGGCGCGGTGATAAAGGAGCAGTATTCACACTTGGTGGGACAAAACGGGAGGGAGACGAACAGATCGCAGTTCCCCTCTCTGCGTTCATAATAGGGCTTTTGCTCCGCGATGACCCGCCCGACGAGCGCCGCGTTCTCCGCCCCGACGTGCATCTGCTCAAAGAGGGGAAGAAAATCCCTGCCCGCCGCCAGCTCCTGATAGGCGAGGCGGGTGGGACGGATGCCCGTCAGCGCGCCCCACGGAAGCTCCGTGTGCAGCCGCTCCGAGAGCGTCTCGTAGAGGGCGAGCTTTGCATAGCGCTTTGCAAGGCTCTTGTAGGAGAGCTCGTCCGCAACGCGGGCGGGGTGCGTGAAAGTGCGCGCCGTTCCGTCAACGGTGACGCGGTTTTGGAACACGCCGTCCGAATACGTTGACGTCTGGTCGATGGCGAGCGCCTCCGCACCCGCAAAGAGGCGCACGACGTCCATAAGCTCGGGATGTAAAAAGGCAGCGTTGCAAGTCAGCATCTCACCCACCCGTTGTTGCGGCGCTCGTATTCGAGCGTCGTATCCTCTCCGTGCCCCGGGCAGACGCGAACGTCCCCCGCAAGCGCGTACAATTTTCTCACGCTCTCCTCGAGCTGCCGTCCGCTGCCCGTGGGAAAGTCCGTTCTGCCCACGTCCCCCGCAAAGAGGGTATCGCCCGTGAAGAGGACGTCCTCCGCAAGATAGCACGCCCCGCCTGCCGTGTGCCCGGGCGTGGCGATGACGCGGATGCGGATGCCGCAGAGCTCGATCATGTCCCCGTCAAAAAGGGTGAAATCGACGCGGAACGCGGACATGGGTGCCCCGAACATCGCCGCAAGATTGCCGCTGCCGCCGATGAGCGGCACCTCCGCGGCAAGGCTGCCCACCTTTGCGCCCGCCGCCTGCAGAGCGGCGCAGCCGCCCGTGTGGTCGAAGTGCCCGTGCGTCAAAAGGACGTGCGTGACGGTGAGCGAGCGCGCCTGCGCCTCCCTTACGATGCGCGGCTGGGCGGGATCGACCGCGACGGCGTGCACGCCGTCCGCCGTCAGAAGATAACTGTTGGCGGCAAACCCCTCGGGGTAAATCTTATAGACCTGCATATCTCCTCCGACAAACTTTTTGAAACGCCCGCGCGGATGCGCGGGCGCTGCGCATGAGCCGCGCCGTCAGTTCGCCATTCTCCTGACGTCCAGAATTTTGGCGTGGGAGCGGATCTTGCCGATGAGCACTTCAACGTCCTGACGGCTCAAAAGGCTGACGGTGACGTCCACGATGGCGGAGCCGTTTTTATCGTACCGTCCGTTGATGGAGGTGATCTCCAGCTTCATTTCGGCGACCGAGCCCGAGATGGCGGAGAGCGCCGCGCCCTGGTCCTCCGCCATGACGACGATGGCAGCCTTGAAACGCGCCTCCCCCTCCTTTACGAGCCACTCCGCATTCTGCAGCCTTGCGGGGTCGACGTTCTTCATGTTGGGGCAGTCCTTGCGGTGGACGACGATGCCCCGCCCGCGCGTGACGAACCCGACGATCTCGTCGCCCGGCACGGGCGAGCAGCACCCCGCGAAGGAGACGAGCATCCCCGTCATGCCGTTGATGGTGACGCTGCCCTTGGCGTTCTTCGCCTTGAAGGGCTGCGGGATGACGGGCGCGGGCGCCTCCTTGCGGAAGTAGTCGAGCAGCTTGAAGATGACCTGATTGACGGTGACGGCGCCGTAGCCGATGGCGGAATACATCTCGTCGGGCGTATCGAAGGAGAGCTTTTCGGACACCTTTTTGAAGCTCTCGGGCGTGACGAGCTCTGAAAGCCCCATCCCCCTGCGCTTCGCCGCCTCCTCGAGCATACTCCTTCCGAGGCGGATGTTCTCCTCCTTCATCTCCTTTTTGTAGAAGGACTTGATCTTGGCGCGCGCGGAGGAGGATTTGATGAATTTCAGCCAATCGCGCGAGGGACCCTTGCTGTTGGGGGAGGTGATGATCTCGACGACGTCCCCCGTCTCGAGCGTGGTGTTCAGGGGAACGATCTTGCCGTTGACCTTGGCGCCCGTGCACTTATTGCCCACCTCCGAATGGATGGCGTAGGCGAAGTCGACGGGCGTCGCGCCCGCGGGCAGGGAGATGACCTTGCTCTGCGGCGTAAAGACGAGCAGCTCGGCGGAATAGAGCTCCCCCTTCACCGTCTCCATGAATTCCTTGGAATCCTTGAGCCCGCCCTGCAGCTCCATGACCTCGCGGATCCACGCGATGCGCGCGTCGAGGCTGGTCTCCTCGTCGCGGTTTTCCTTATACTTCCAGTGCGCGGCGATACCGAATTCCGCCGTGCGGTGCATCTCCTCGGTGCGGATCTGGATCTCGAAGGGCTGCCCGAAGTTGGTGACGACCGTCGTGTGCAGCGACTGATAGAGGTTGGGCTTGGGGGTGGCGATGTAGTCCTTGATGCGCCCCGGAACGGGCTTCCACTTCTTGTGGATCTTGCCGAACACCTCGTAGCACTCATCCACCGTGCCGACAATGACGCGCACGGCGGTGAGGTCGTAGATCTGGTCGAGCATCTTGTGCTTGTCCTTCATCTTTTTATAGATGGAGTAGAAGTGCTTGGGGCGCCCGAACACCTCGCCGTGGATGTGGCTCTCCTCCAAAATGGCGTTGATCTCCTCGACGACGAAGTCGACGAAGCGGTTGCGCTCCTCGAGCTTTTGATGGATGTTCTCGACGAGGTATTCAAAGGCGGCGGGGTCGAGGTATTTGAGGCACAGGTCCTCGAGCTCGCACTTCACCTGCGAAATACCCAGCCTGCCCGCGATGGGCGCGTAGATGTCGAGCGTCTCGCGCGCCATCTTCTGCTGCCGCTCCTTGGACAGGAAGTTGAGGGAGCGCATATTGTGCAGGCGGTCGGCGAGCTTGATGATGATGACGCGGATGTCCTTCGCCATCGCAATGAAGATCTTGCGGAAGTTCTCCGCCTCCTCCTCTTCCTGCGACTTGAAGACGATCTTGTCGAGTTTGGTGACGCCCGCGACGAGCGTTAAGACATTCTCGCCGAATTCGCGGCGGACATCCTCCTCGGTGACGGGCGTGTCTTCGATGACGTCGTGCAGCAGCGCCGCCGCAATGGTCTCGGCATCCAGCCCGAGGTCGATGAGGATCTCCGCCACGGCGCAGGGGTGGATGAAGTAGGGCTCCCCCGAGGCGCGCTTCTGGTTGCGGTGCGCGTCGCGCGCGAAGTCGTAGGCGTGGAGCAGCATATCGCGCTCCTCGCCCGTGTAGAATTCATAAATTTTCATGAGGATGGATTCCATCTCATTCCTCCTTGAGCGCGCACACCGCCCGATAGAGGGAAGATGCCGCCAGCTCCGTCTTTTTTCCGCGATACACTTCCAGCCTGCCCCCCTTGAGGGAGATGAGCCCCAGCTCCTCGAACACGGCGAGCGCGAAGATGAATTCCTCCGTCGGGAACCCGAGCCCATTGCACGACTTTGCCGCCTGCGCGTAGCTCTCTCCCGTCACGCGCGCGGCGTTTGCGCGCAGCGCGGCGAACACGGCGAGCAGCCGCTCCCGCTCCGTGGGGAGCGCGTACAGCGCCTCCCGCCCGCTCATTTCCCTGTTGACGCGCACCCGCGCGCTGCCCGTTCTGAGCGCGTTCGCGGGGGGCATGTCCAGGAACACCACGTCGGAAAAGCCCGAAAGGTCGCTCCCCGGGTCGGGCGAGAGGAGCACCGTGTCCTCGCAGTTCCCGGAGGAGAGGCGGAACACGTCGACGGGCAGTCCCTCCGCCGCGGGGAAGGCGGTGAGCGTGTGAACGTCGTAGCAGACGGCGCACAGCCCGTAAGCGCACGCGCTGCGCCGCTCCGCGAGGAAGGCGTCCAGCTCCCGCACGCTGTCCGTTCCGCAGACGGGCGCGCCGCGCAGGGAGAGCAGCGCGTTTTCAAACGATTCCGCCTCCGCCTCGCCGCCGCCCGCGGGCAGCACGGCGCGCACGAAGCCCTTTAAGTACTCCCTCCCGCGGAATACGGAGAGGTTATATTCGTAGACGAGCGTCTTTTTGAGGGCGCTGCGCAAAAATTTTGCGTCCTTCGCTCCGCCGAAATACATGAGATCGAGCCCGCCCGCGTGCAGCGAGAGATGGGGCGAGAGCGGCTTGACGGGCTCCGCCTGCAGCTCCCCCGCCTCCATCGTGAAGAGCGGTCGGCGGTTGCCGATGCCGAAGGGTTCGAGGCGGGCAAGTTCGTGCGCGACGCGGACATGGTCCTCCCCTTCGCCCACCACATACAATTTGGCGGCGAGGTCGTCGCGCGAATAGTGTGCGGAGATGTACTCCCCGAGGGCGCGCTTCAAGTCCTCGAACTTGTCGGCGCGGACGTTGACGCCCGCCGCCTGCGCGTGTCCGCCGAACTCCTCGATGTGCTCCGAGCACGCCTTTAACGCCTCGAAGATGTTGACGCCCTCCACGCTGCGCGCGCTGCCGCGCATCATGTCGCCGTGGCGCACGAAGAGGAGCGCGGGGCGGGAGAACTCCTCGGCGATGCGCGCCGCCACGATGCCGACGAAGCCCGCGTTCCAATGCTCGGCGGCGAGCATGACGACGGGCGAGAACGCCCCCTCCCGTCTGATCTGCGCGACCGCCTGCGCGTACAGTTCGTCGCAGGCGTGCTGGCGCTCGGTGTTGTATAAATTGAGCTTCTCCGCGAGCGCCGCGATCGCCTCCTCGTTCTCCGTCGTGAAGAGCGCGAGCGCCGCGCGGGCGTCTCCCATCCTGCCCGCCGCATTGATGCGGGGGGCAACGGTGAAGGCGAGCGTCTGCGCCGTTACCTCGTTCGTCTTGCCGAGCAGCGCCGAGAACGCGGGGCGGGGATGGTGCTCGATGCGCCGCAGCCCCTCCGCCACGATGTCGCGGTTCTCCCCTAAAAGCGGCACGCTGTCCGCCACCGTGGAGAGCGCCGCAAAGTCCACAAGGTCGCAGGCGTCCTCGCCCAGAAGCGCCGTGGCGAGCTTGAACGCCACGCCCGCGCCGCAGAGGTTGTCGTAGGGATAGTCGTCCTCGAGCTTGGGATTTACAACGATGCAGTCGGGGAGGACGTCGGGCAGCTCGTGGTGGTCGGTGACGATGACGTACGCCCCCTGCTCCTGCGCGTAGGCGACCTCGGCGGCGCAGGAGATGCCGCAGTCCACCGTGACGATGAGGTCGGGCATGAATTCGTCGAAGATCTTATCGAGCGCCGCGATGCTCATGCCGTAGCCCTCGCTGCGTTCGGGAACGTAGAGATAGGGCTCGATGCCGAAGCGCTGCAACGCGCGCGAGAGCACGGAGAGCGCGCCGATGCCGTCGGCGTCGTAGTCGCCGAACAGGGCGACCCGCCACCCCTCCTCCTTCGCCTGCCGCAGGAGCGCCGTTGCCTCCTTCATCCCCTTCATCAAAAAGGGCGATAGGAAGTGCTGCGCCCCGGGCTGCAGAAAGGCGCGCATCGCCTCCGCCGTGGTCATGCCGCGCGCATAGAGGATGCCTGCCGTCGTTCGGGTGATGTGCAGCGCCGCGGCGCACGCCGCCACCTCCTCCCGCTGCGCGGGGGTAAATTCAAATTCGTGTACAAGTTTTTTCATGGAGATCGCTTTGTCGCCTTGAAACGGATGTGTGTTTTCTCCATTATACCACAACTCCCGCCCTTTGTGCAAAATATTTTTCACGATTTCCAGAAAATCGGGACCTGCGGATTTTTTCCAGAAACCGGCACACAAATAATTATCCACGTGCATAGCACGTGGTTTTTCATTTTACTTCGCCTGCGGCTCGTGCCGCCATAGGCGGGGCGGGCTGTAAGCCCTCATATTACCGGCAGCGCGCAAGTCGCGCCTGTGACGACCTGGCAGTCACGCATTTGTTACTTGTTACCCGTAAACGGGTCTCATGCTTTCCCCCTCGGGGTGAGCCGCGCGTTATGCGCATCACCACGGCGTGGTGTGCGCGCGTGGCGAACTGAGGTTTTTGCCATTGCAGGCAAAAACCGTGACCGAGGCGGCGTTTTCCTTGCGCCGCCGAGACCGTGGCAGGCGATTGAAAAGAGCAGACGGAAGGGTTGTCTTGCACGCACGGCGCCATAGGCTCCCTTGTGTAAAGGGAGCTGTCACGAAGTGACTGAGGGATTGTTCCCTGCTTTTTGACAATCCCCCCTTTATCCCCCCTTTACACAAGGGGGGCAAGATATAGAATTAACCTCGCCGCACACTTCTCTCCTTCAATTCAGTTCTGCTCATCGGCAAAGCCTCTCTTGAACCCGCGGACGATCCGCGGGTTTTTTTATACAAAAAAACGGCGGGGAGACCCCGCCGCTTTCGCGTTCTTTGGATGATTTCTTATGCCTCGGCGTCTGCCTTGGCTTTCTTTTTGCCCTCGTAACGGACGTGCTTCTTCTTCATGGCGTCGAACTTCGCCTTCACCTTGACGTGCAGCGCGGGCGCGAGCAGCATGGAGGAGTAGAGCCCCGCCGCGACGGGCAGCAGCGCCGCCGCGAACACGGGCATGGCGCCCGTCGCAAGGGTGCACAGCGCCGCGACGAGCACGACGGCGAGCGTCAGCCCTGCGGCGAGCCACACCGTCTTGTCCGTTTCCCTGCACACCTGCGCCACGCTCTCCTCGGCGGAGAGGGCGCCCGCGGAGGGCTCCTTGGCGGCGTCGCGCAGCTTCATGCAGCGGACGAGCCAGAGCACCGCCGACACGACCGCCGCGATGGCGGCGTACAGCATGGGCGCGAAGGCATAGACGGGGATGCGCGCAATAGCGAGGACGGCGAGCGTCAAGAACGCGTCGTTGACGCAGGCGACGAGCCCCGTCAGCGCACAGCCCAATCCGAAGCGGATGGCGACATAAATGAGCGCGACGACGGCGGCGACCGCAACGCCGACCGCACCCCGCCACATTGCCTCGTTCATAGGCTGAAGGGTGACGGTATCAAAGGAGACATACGTCTCGGCAGGCGTCAGAAACACCTCATCGCCGTCGATGGCAGCCTCTGCCGCCGCCTTTGCGGAGGCGAGCTTCTCATCGGAGACGTCGCCCGCGAAGGTATAGCGGAGCAGGAAATCGGTGCCCGTGGAGCTGAATCCGCTCTGATTGAGGGAGACGGGCGCAGTCTGCCCTTCCAGCACCTCGGCTTGTTCGTACGAGATGCCCGCCTCTGCAAAGGCGTCTTCGCAGAGGTCTTTGAGCTTGTCCTCTCCCCCTTCGCTTAAATCGACGACGACGTTATAATAGACGTCGAAGGTCTTGGCGGAGGGCTTGTCGAGCGCCGTGTTGAACCCGAGCAGCGCCATCAGCACGATGCCTGCGATGATGATGACGGCGGAGATCGCCGCCCAGAGAGGGAGCAACTGTAAACGCTTGTTATTCATCTTCCACTTCCTCCCGCTTGAAGTTGCAAAAAGCGCCCTGCTTTTTGCTCGTGCCCATCATGACCGCCCAGCCGAAGCGGTTGACGGCGAGCGTCGCAACGCCCGAGAACACCGTGGCGAGCCCCAGAACGAAGGCTGCGACCTGCAATGCGGAGATGGAGATGGCTGCGACGAGGAAGGCGATGAGCGCCACCACGACGTGCAGGTCGAACAGCTTCCAGAATACCTTTTTGTAGCCCGTCTTGACGGAGGACGCCATCGTCTTGCCGAGGGCGTATTCCTTGCGGGCGCTCTCGAAGCAGACGGCGTCGCTCACGCACAGCAGCACGGATGCGAGCAGGAAGGCGAGGAAGCTCTCCACGCTTAAGTAGACGAAGGAGATGCCCCATCCGCACAAAATCATGGCGAACAGGAACAAGAGATAGGTGTAAAGGTGCACGAACCCGAGGCGACGGTAGCGGATGAAGAAGAACGCCATCATCGCCACGAACAGGACGCCGAAGGCAATGTAGAGCATCCACACCGTATTCTCGCCGTAGAGCGCCGGATGGAAGTAGGCGTCCCCCGCCGTGAGGGCGAGGTCCTCCTCCGTTCCGTCGAGCGCCGTGGAGAACACCGCGGCGACGGCGCTTGCCGTCTCTGCCGTGTAGCTCCCGCTGATGTAGAGGGTGTTCTGGTCGTACGTCTCGCTCACCGAGAGGCTGATGACGGAGGTGTCGCCGACATAGAAGTACAGCGTGACCGCCGTCTCCGCCGCGCCCGCCGTCGCTTCGGCAAGCGCATCGCGCCCGAGGTCGGTGAAGTCAAATTCCACATAGGCGGCAGACCCCGACGAACGTGCGCGGACGGAGGAGACGTAGTCGTGCATGGAGTACTTCGACGTGATGTTGAAGACGCTCTCCGCAGACGCTTCGTCCGTGCCGCAGCGCAGGTCGAAGGGACCCGTGTAGGAGAAGATGGTCATGGCGGAATATTCGCCGTCCATCATGGCGGGCAGGAAGACGCGGATGGCGTAGTCCCCCGTGTTCTCCACGCGGGCGCCGTCCACGCGCAGCGCCGCAACGCGCTCCGTGACGACGGAGAGCGCGGAGGCGAACGCCTCCTTGAAGCTGTCCTGCACGGTGCCGTCCTCGTTCGCCGCGACGCCCTTTTCGAGGTAGACGGAGCCGTTCTCGCCGGGATAACGGACATAGTCCGCCGCGTAGTCAGCCGCGTCCTCCTCGCTCATGTCGCGGATGTTGTCGTCATACTCCTTGGCGGAGATGACGCCCTCCGGATAGTACACGGCAGAATAGCCGCCGCCCAGATACGCGCCCGCGTCGGCGTTCGCGCCGTAGGCGAGCCCCAGGTCGGCGTCCTTCTCCATCATGCGCATGACGGAGCTGAACGTGTACAGGTTGTCCGTTCCGTAAGAAAACGAAACGGTACAAATAAAGCACAAAACGGCGATCAACAGCGTATAGATCACGAGCAGGACCACCGATTTTTTCTTACCCATTGCCTCCTCCTGTATAAAGAACGGGAAATGCCCAAAAAATGCGTTGAAAAGCAGCTCTTTTTGAAAATTCTCGCTCCTCTCATTATATAGAAAAAGGGCGGTCCAGTCAAGCCGAAACACGCCGCTTTTGATATTTTTTGCTTATTTTTCGCGCGATTTCCGCGCTGCAAGGACGTGCATCGCGCATTCGATGCGCTTTTTCATCATGGCGCACGTCATTTCGTACGGCTTGTTGATGTCGCCGTTGTAGTGGTAGTTGTTGGCGCTGCACCCGCCCGAGCAGATGAACTTGGCAAAACAGCCGTCGCACTTCTCGCGCGTGAAGAGGCTGGAGGAGGCAAATTTTTCACGCAGGTCGGTGCGCACGATCCCCTCCCGGACGCTGCCCATCCGCCACGCCTTGTCCCCCGCGAACTGGTGGCAGGGGTAGAGGTCGCCGTTCGGCAGCACGGAGAGGTACTCGTTCCCCGCGCCGCACGCCGAGACGCGCTTGGCAAGGCAGGGACCCCCCTCAAGGTCGATGTGGAAGTGGAAGAAGGAGAAGCCCTTCCCCTCCGCCTCACGGCGGATATATTCGTCGCAGAGCGCCTCGTACTCCGCCTCGATGCGCGGAAGGTGCTCCTCCCTGATCTGCAGGTCGGGGATGTCGGTGACGACGGGCTCGACGGAGAGGGAATCAAACCCCTCGTCGGCGAGGAACAGCACGTCCTTGGAAAAGTCGAGGTTCTTCGCCGTGAACGTGCCGCGCACATAGTAGTGCTTGTCGCCGCGGATGCGCACGAATTTTTTGATCTTGTCGATGACGGCGGAGAAGCTCCCCGTGCCCGCCACCGTCTTTCTGACGGCGTCGTGCACCTCGGGACGGCCGTCGAGGGAGAGGACGACGTTCTCCATCTCGCGGTTCAGAAATCCGATGGCGTCGTCGTTTAACAAAAGCCCGTTGGTGGTCGTCGTAAAGAGGAATTTTTTGCCGCGCTTTGCCGCCTCCGCCTTGGCGTAGGCGACCGTCTCCTTGATGACGGAAAGGTTCATGAGCGGCTCGCCGCCGAAGAAGTCCACCTCGAGCACCCTGCGGCTGCCGCTGTTTTCGATGAGGAAGTCGATCGCGCTCTTCGCCGTTTCGAGGCTCATCATCTCGCGCGCGGCATGGTACGCGCCCTCGTCCGCAAAACAGTACTTGCAGCGAAGGTTGCAGTCGTGGCAGATGTGGATGCACAGCGCCTTCAACTCATGCGATTTGATGGGCGCCGCCTTGGGCTCCTCGGCATACAAAAGCCCCGCCTCCTTCAGCCCCTCGATGTCGGCAAGGGTACTCTTCAACTCCTCGTCCGAGAGCTCCGTCTGCTCCCCCGCGAGGTATTTTGCCGTCTGTTCGTCGCACTCGTGCAGCGCGCCGCTGCCCGTGTCGTAGACGTAGTGATGTCCGTGATAGTGAAAAACGTGTACCATATCTTAAAAAAACGCAAAACAAGGAGCAGCGCAAGTAAAGCGCCGCTCCCCGCTTTGAAAGACGGTTTATCTTCTTTCGATCTTCTCTTCTCTCGTCACGCGCTCGCAGGACTGGTTGCCCACGGTGCAGCTCGTCTTGCAGGCGGACTGGCAGGTGCTTCTGCACTCGCCGCAGCCCGTCACTTTCTTTGCCTGAGGCTTTGCGATCGTCTTGATCATGGCGTTTTCTCCTGTCATCTTTTTTTCTATTATACAACGGCGGAGAAAATTTTGCAAGTAAAAATATCCGTTCGGGCAAATCTTTTTGCGGACGCGCGCGGCAGGAGAAGCGCGCTCCCCTATTCCCTGCGCAGTTTTGCGCCGAGCAGGGCGCCCAGCCCGCCCAGCGCGCCGCAGACGAGCAGCTCCAGCAAAAAGAGCGCACCGATGCGGAATCCCCCGCCGATGGCGGCGAACAGGAGCATGGAAAATACGGTCGCCAACAGCCCCGCCGCCGCGCCCTTAAAGAGCGCACGCGCCCCGCGCACGAAGAGGAGCGGAAAGAGAAAGGCGCCCGTACAGCGGATGACCCAGTTGACGGCGGTCACCGCGCCGTCCGCGGGCGCATAGGCGCGCACGAACACGGCGGCGAGCGCCGTCGCCACCAGATAAAAGAGCGTGCAGAAGCAGGCGGAAACCAGCACCTGCCGCACGTTTTTGCCCAAATCTTCCATAAAAAGATCCCCCCGGGATACCGTCACTTTACGGTATGCGGGGGGAGAAAATATTATGCGTTACTTTTCCTCGGAAGGCGCCGCCTGCTCTTCTGCAGGCGTTTCGGCAGGCTTTTCCTCGGCGGGAGCCTCGGCGGGCTTTTCTTCGGCAGGGGCTGCGGGCGCTTCGCCGCGCTTTGCCGCCTCCTTTGCCTCCTTCTCCGCCTTGCGCTTTGCCTCGGCTTCCTCCCGCGCGATCTGCGTGGGGCCCTTGGCGTCCGTCTGGGCGATGAGCTCGCGGTCCATCTTGATATAGGACTTGCCCGACTTCTCGCTGCCCGTCTCGATGATGAAGGTGTTGTCGTCACACACTTCGACGACGATGCCGCAGATGCCGCCCGCCGTCTTGACCTTGTTGCCGGGGCCGATCGCGTCGAGCTGCTCCATGTACTCGCGGCGGCTGTTCTTGTTCTTTCTGCCCGAGAGCAGCATGAACACGACGAGCGCGACGAGCGCGATGCCGATGATCAGCCACATCTCCCATCCGCTGCCGCTCGCTGCCGTACTATTTTCCAATAAAACATTCCACATGGTTTGATCACTCCTTCTTGTGCCCCGCGCGCATTTTCGTGCGGCGGGAAGTAGTTATAATGATACATTGTTTCGCCGCGCTTGGCAAGCATTTTGCGGTTATTTTTTCCATTTCACGCACTTTTCAAACCCGACAAAGAGGCGCGCCGTGCGCGGCGGGGGCGAAATTTATGCGTTTTCGCCCTGTTTTTTGTAAAATTCCGCGACGAAATCCCTGACATAGCCGCCGAAAATGCTCTCCCGCAGCCCGCGCATGAGCTTGTGGAGATAGGCGATGTTGTGCAGCGAAAGCAGCACGGCGCCCGTCATCTCGCCCACGTTGACGAGGTGGCGCAGATATGCCTTGGTGTAGTTGCGGCAGCAGTAGCAGTCGCACTCGGGGTCGAGGGGGGTGAAGTCCTCTTTATATTTCCCGTTGCGGACGACCACCTTCCCGCGCGAGGTGAGCGCCGTGCCGTTGCGCGCGACGCGCGTCGCCAGCACGCAGTCGAACATATCCACGCCGCGCAGCGTCCCCTCCACCAGGCAGTCGGGCGAGCCCACCCCCATGAGGTAGCGGGGCACGTCGGTGGGGAGCACATTTTGCAGATCGTCGAGCAGTTCGTACATCAAGGGCTTGGGCTCCCCCACCGAAAGCCCGCCGATGGCGATGCCGTGTTTGACAAAGGGCAGGCAGCGCTGCAAGCTCTCGCGGCGCAGATCTTTATAGAAATTGCCCTGCACGATGGGAAAGAGCGCCTGATGCGGGACGTCGTGCGCCGCATAGCAGCGCTCCAGCCATCGCGCCGTGCGCTCCATGGCGAGGCGCGCCTGTTCGTGCGTGAAGCCGTATTCGGAGCACTCATCGAACGCCATGATGATGTCGGAGCCGAGGTTGTGCTGGATGCGCATGGCAAGTTCGGGCGTGAAGGTGTGATAACTCCCGTCGACGTGAGAGGAGAAGGTCACGCCCTCATCGGTGATTTTATTGAGGGAGGCGAGGGAAAATACCTGAAATCCGCCGCTGTCCGTGAGGATGGGTCTGTCCCAATTCATGAATTTGTGCAGTCCGCCCGCCCGCGCGACAAGCTCGTCGCCGGGGCGCATATAGAGGTGGTAGGTGTTGGAGAGCAGGATCTGCGTCCCGATCTCTTTGAGGTCTTTGGGGAGCAGCCCCTTGACCGTCGCCTGCGTACCGACGGGCATATAGACGGGCGTTTCGATGTCGCCGTGCGGCGTGTGGAACACGCCCGCCCGCGCCCCCGTTTCGGGGTCGACTTTCTGCAATTCAAAGGAAAAATATTCGTTATTCATAAAAATCTCCAAAGGCTTCCCCTTGGGGGGAAGCTCCGCCGAAGGCGGTGATGAGGGGGATGGCGGTTTTTCGTACCCCGCTATTCCATATCCAAAGGCTTCCCCTTGGGGGCCGCCGAAGGCGGTGATGAGGGGGAAAGCAGGGTAACCGCTCCTTCGCATGACCCCTCATCCGTCACTTCGTGACACCTGTCTCGGCGGCGCAAGGGGAACGCCGCCGGCGGTCACGGTTTTTGCCCGCAATGGCAAAACTCTCAGTTCGCCACGCGCGGCTCACCCCCCGAGGGGGAAGGCGGTTTTTCGTACCCCGCTATTCCATATCCAAAGGCTTCCCCTTGGGGGGAAGCTCCGCCGAAGGCGGTGATGAGGGGGAAAGCAGGGTAACCGCTCCTTCGCATGACCCCTCATCCGTCACTTCGTGACACCTTCCCCCCAGGGGGAAGGCTTAAATGAACCCCAACAGGAGCTTTTAATATCATGCGCTATTCACTCCCAAGGGGAAGGCTTATGTGGCGGCCGCTTGCGCGCATCGATCTGTGCTCTGATGTCCTGACAGACACCCTGAAAATTGGTAAGAAGTTCCAGATTGGAATACCGCAGCACTTTGATCCCGTGCTCGGCGAGAAATGCATCTCGCACGCCGTCCTGCCGTTCGCCTTCTTCCGAAAAATGCTGACTGCCGTCCAGCTCGATCGCAAGTTTTGCAGAAGCACAATAAAAATCAAGAATATACTCTCCGACGACCTTTTGTCTGCACACCGTTTCCGGCAATAATTTTAAAAAATCATACCAAAGGTGCCGCTCTTCCTTTGTCATAAAAGAACGCAGCCGTCGGGAATATCGGGTAAGTCTGTGATTTTTGATACGATTCATGCGGAACAAAGAGATGCGGCGCTTATCATCAAAAAGGGTCTCATCGGAGAAGCGAGCAGGTCGCGGAGCGGGCGGAAGCTGCGAGGGAGCTTACCCGTCGGGATGTCTCATTCTATAAACGAGCAAGGGCAGGAGCGCGCGCAAACGACGAAGGGAGCTTACTATGGCGTAAGTGACCGAGCAGAACCGTAACCGCGACAAAGAGATGCGACGCACTTGGTATGCTTGTTTCAGAACCGAGCAAGACGAGGCGCGCGAGGAAAACCCGAGGGAGTTTGCTTTGGCGCAAATGACCGAGGGTTGCCGCAGCGCAACAATGTATTGCGAAGGTTATAAAACGAGCATGGCGTCGCCGAAGGAGAAGAAACGATACCCCTCCCCCACCGCCACCTTATAGACCTCCATCACTTCCTCCCGCGAGCAGAGGGCGGAGACGAGCATCAGAAGGGTGCTTTCGGGGAGGTGGAAGTTGGTGATGAGCGCGTCCACGCACTTGAAGCGGTAGGGCGGGTAGATGAAAATTTCCGTGTTGCCCTTGCAGGGACGGAGGAGGCCGTGTTCGTCGGCGACCGTCTCCACCGTGCGCACCGAGGTCGTTCCCACGCAGATGACGCGCCGCCCCTCCCGTTTTGCGCGGTTGACGATGTCCGCCGCCTCCGCGCTCACCTCATAGTACTCCGAGTGCATCTTGTGGTCGAGCACGTTCTCCTCTTTGACGGGGCGGAAGGTGCCCAGCCCGACGTGGAGGAGCACCTCCGCGATCTCCACCCCCTTCGCGCGGATGCGCTCCAGAAGTTCGGGCGTGAAGTGCAGCCCCGCCGTGGGTGCAGCCGCCGAGCCGTTCTCGCGGCTGTACACCGTCTGATAGCGCTCGGGGTCGGCGAGCTTTTCGTGGATATAGGGCGGGAGAGGCATCGTTCCCACGCGGGCGAGGATGTCCTCAAACGTGCCGTCATACACAAATTTTACGATACGTTCGCCCGACTCCGTGACCGATACGACGTCCAACGAGAGCTCCTCGTTGACGACGAGGCGGGCGCCCGGGCGGCACTTTTTCCCGGGACGGACGAGCACCTCCCAATCGGTGAGGGAGAGGCGCTTTAACAAAAGCACCTCGACCGCGCCGCCGTGCTCGGTGTGCGCATAGATGCGCGCGGGCAGAACGCGGGTGCGGTTGACGACGAGCACGTCCCCGGGGACGAGATAATCGATGACGTCGCGGAAAATTTTGTGCTCGATGCGCTTTGTGTCCCTGTGGTAGACGAGCAGACGCGACGAGTCGCGCGGCTCGGCGGGCGTCTGCGCGATGAGTTCCTCGGGCAGATCGTAATAAAAATCACTCTTCTTGAGAATTTCCATTGTTTTATGCCTCATGTAGAACCGGCTTTGCCGTGAGCTGCACCCATGCGGGGAAAAACCCGCAGCGCAGCGCCGTGCGCTTGGAGGGGATATTCGACCACGCCGCGCAGTAAAAGGGAACTTTGCCGCGCGCGAACGTCTCCTGCGCCAGGCGGGAGACGAGCGCCGCGGCGACCCCGCGGCCGCGGTATTGGGGCAGGACGTCCACGCCGATCTGCCACATCTCTTCGCAGTCGGCGGAGCAGCCTGCAAGCCCTATGAGCGCCGCGCCGTCCCAGGCGCCGACGCACAGCACGTCACATTCCCTGCGCACAGCACAGAGCGCATTGCTCCACTGCGGCAGATAGAGAGCGGCAAAATCCTCTTTCTCCAGAATGCGCAGCGGATAGGGACAGGAAAAAATGTGCATCCGCGCGGGATCGGGCAGAAAATATTCCGCCTGAAAGCAGGTGTGCAGTCCGAAGGGCGCGAGCATACCGTCCAGTTCGTGCAGCGCCGGCGTCTCAAAACATGCGTGCGTCTGCCTCCCGCGCAGATATTCCTGTGCGACGGGGACAAGCTCCCGGCGCACCGACGCGACGACATTCCTGCCGTAGGAAGTGAGGTCGAACGCAAACGGCTGTGTAAGATCTTTGCGCGCCGCCCCGTCGGAGCGGGAGAGGACGACCACGTGCTCTGCTCCGAAAAAATCGGAGGCCCGGCAGGAACTGTCCACGGCGGACTGTTCCGCTGCGATGCGCAGGATGTCCGCCCGCGTGTACCCGATCTCAGTCATTGTCAAATACGGAGAGCTGTTTTTTAGCGCCCTCGGGCATCTTGACGCCCATGTGCTCGTAGCCGCCCTTCAGGCACACGCGGCCGCGCGGCGTGCGGGCGATGAAGCCGAGCTGCAACAAATAGGGCTCGTAGACGTCCTCGATGGTGGCGACGTCCTCGTTGATGGTGGCGGCGAGGGTATCCAGCCCCGCAGGTCCGCCGCCGAACTTCTGGATGAGGGCGCGCAGGAGATTGCGGTCCGTTTCGTCCAGCCCCAGCTCGTCGATCTCCATGCGGGCGAGGGCGCGGCGGGCGTCCTCCTTTGTGACGACGGCGTTGCCCGCGACGGCGGCGAAATCGCGCACGCGCTTTAACAGGCGGTTTGCGATGCGCGGCGTGCCGCGGGAACGGCGGGCGATCTCATAGGCGGCGTCCTCCTCGATGCCGATGCCCAGTGTGCGCGCGGAACGCGCCACGATGCGCCTTAATTCCTCGGGCGTGTACATATCGAGGCGGCACATGATGCCGAAGCGGTCGCGCAGGGGCGAGGAGAGCAGTCCCGCGCGCGTCGTCGCGCCGATGAGGGTGAATTTTTTCAGCGAAAAACGGATGTTGCGCGCGGAGGGGCCCTTTCCGACGATGATGTCGAGGGCGTAGTCCTCCATCGCCGAATACAAAATTTCCTCCACGGCGTGATTTAAGCGGTGGATCTCGTCGATAAAGAGCACGTCCCCCTCGTTGAGGTTGGTGAGGATGGCGGCGAGATCGCCCGAGCGCTCGATGGCGGGACCGCTGGTGAGTTTTATCTGCGTGCCCATCGTGTTGGCGATGATGTGCGCGAGCGTCGTCTTGCCCAAGCCGGGCGGGCCGTACAACAGAACGTGGTCGAGCGCCTCGCTGCGGCTCTTTGCCGCCTCCATGTAGACGGAGAGGTTCTCCTTCACCTTGTCCTGCCCGACGTATTCCGCAAGCGTCTTGGGGCGGAGGATGTTCTCCTCCGCGTCGTATTCGCCCTTGCTGCTCGACAAGAGCCTGTCTGCGCCGTATTCGAGATCGTCCATTTGCGTCCCCTCCGCTTACATTCCTCTCAATGCCGCCTGAATGATGTCCTCGACGGTGGCGGCGCCCGCCGCCTTGGCGCGCTCGACGGCGCGCGCGCTCTCCTGCCGCGTAAAGCCCAGCCCCATGAGCGCGGCGACCGCGTCGTCGTCCGCCTGCGATTTCGGAAGGCGCACCGCGGACATGCCTCCCTCGGAAGTGCCGATGAGCTCGTCCGCGGAGATCTTGCCGTGCAGCTCCAGCACGATGCGCTCCGCCGTCTTTTTGCCCAGCCCCTTGACGGAGGTGAGCCGCTTGACGTCCGCCGTGAAGATGGCTTCGGTGAGGTCGGCGGGGCGCATGGCGGAGAGCGCCGCGATGGCGAGCTTCGCCCCCACCCCCTGCACGGAAGTGAGCCGCAAAAAGAGCTCTTTTTCATTGAGGTCGGCAAAACCGAACAGCGAAACGCCCTGCTCGGACACCTGCAGATAGGTGTACACCTCCCCCTCCTCCCCCTTGGGCACGCCCGAGAGGTTGGCGAACGCCGCGCCCGAGCAGATGACCTCATACCCGACGCCGTTCACATCCATGAGCACATATTCGGGACGGAGCGAAAGCACCCGCCCTCTCAGATAACCGATCATATTTTAACTCCGATCTTCGGAAATTTCCGTAATTTGCCCTTCCGCGCAGGGAACGAGGATAAAGGCTGCAAGCTGCGCCGCGTCTTTTTCAAGAAGAGCAAGAAGAGAGCGCTATCGATCACGCCGCAAGGAGGGTTTCCCTCCGCAGCGGTACTCAATTTGCCGACCCCTCGGCTTCTGCGGAAAAAGGAGCCGCCGCGTGCTAAAATGTTGCCAAAAAAGCGGCGGCGGAAAAAACCGAACGCAGAGCCAAAGGCGAACGTTGGGTTTTTCCTTTTCTCACGGAATTTCTTTTCATCAGTTTGAAAAGAAATTCGTGAACTATTTCACCCCAAACAACACCCCGAACCTGCTTGTAAAGGCGTGGCACAAAGCGACGCCCAGAGCGTCCGCGGCGTCATCCGGGCGGGGCGGGGCGGGCAGGCACAGGTGCGCCGCGACGACGCGCTGCATCTGCCCCTTGTCGGCGGCGCCGTAGCCCGTGAGCGCCTGCTTGATCTGGTTGGGCGTATACTCGAAGATGCGCCCGCAGCGCTTGTTGCAGGTGAGGAGCATGACGCCGCGCGCATGGGCGACGGCGATGCCCGTCGTGATATTTTTGGAGAAGAACAGCTCCTCCATCGCCGCCTCGTCGGGGTGGAATTTGTCGAAGAGCGCGTTGACGCCCTCCTCGAGGATGCACAGCCGCACGGCGAGGTTTTCGTTCGCGGGCGTTCTGACGACGCCGTAGTCGACGGCGGAGCAGTTGCCGCGCGCGTCCTTTTCGATCACGCCGTACCCCATCGTGCCGATGCCGGGGTCGAGCCCTAAAATTACCATACGCACATTGTACCGCAAAAGGCGGCGTTCTGTCAAGAAATTTGTGCGCCGCGCCCTTGTTTGCCGAAAAAACGGTTGCGTTCGCGCAGAAAATATTGTACAATATGCAAAAAGCAACGCAAGGACGGAAACGGCAATGAAATTATGGCAGGGAAGGTTCGACGCGCCCGAGGCGGCAGACGCCGACGCCTTCAACGAATCGCTCTCCTTCGACAAAAAACTCTGGCGCGCGGACATCACGGCGTCCGTCGCGCACGCGACCATGCTCGGCAAATGCGGCATCCTCACCCAAGAGGAGGCGGACGCCATCTGCGCGGGGCTCAGGTCCATCTACGCCGACATCGAGAGCGGCAGCCTTGCCATTGCGGGGCAGGAGGACATCCACTCCTTTGTGGAGGGGGAACTGGTCGCCCGCATCGGGCAGACGGGCAAAAAGCTGCACACGGCGCGCTCGCGCAACGACCAGGTGGCGACGGATATGCGCCTGTATGCGCGCGACGCCACGGACGCCGCCATGGAGCACTTAAAGGCGATCGTCTCCGTTCTTTTGGAGCGCGCCAAGGAGACGGTGCGCTACGTCATGCCCGGGTTCACCCATCTGCGGAAGGCGCAGCCCATCAACTGCGCGCAGTACTTCAACGCCTATTCGGAGATGTTCCTGCGCGATCTGGACCGCTTCGCCGCCCTGCGCAGGCGCATGAACGTCATGCCCCTGGGGAGCGCCGCGATGGCGGGAACGTCGTGGAAGATCGACAGGGAGGTGACGCGCTCCCTGCTCGCATTCGACGCCGTCTCGCAGAACGCGCCCGACGCCGTCTCCGACCGCGACTTTGTGGCGGAATACTTGTTCTGCGCCTCGCTCACGATGGCGCACCTCTCCCGCCTGTGCGAGGACACCATCCTCTACACTTCCGATGAATTCGGCTATTGGGACATCCCCGACGCCTACTCGACGGGCTCCTCCATCATGCCGCAGAAGAAAAATCCCGACATCCCCGAACTGGTGCGCGGCAAGACGGGGCGCGTCTACGGGCACCTGATGGCGGTGCTCACCATGCTCAAAGGCATCCCGCTCGCCTACGACAAGGACTTGCAGGAGGACAAAGAGCCCTTCTTCGACGCGCAGACGACGCTCGAGAACTGCCTCTCCATCTACACGGCGCTCCTTGCAAAGCTCACCTTCAACGTCAACAGGATGTACGACGCGGCGGGCGAAGGGTATGCGACGGCGACCGACGTCGCCGACTACCTTGCCAAGCGCGGCGTCCCCTTCCGCGACGCCCATGCCGTGACGGGGAAGATCGTGCGCTACTGCATCGAGAAACAAAAGCCGCTCACCGCCCTCACGTTGGAGGAATTCCGCGCGGCGAGCCCCGTATTCGAAGAGGACGTTCTGCAGACCGTGACGACGCGCGCCTCCGCCGAGGGGCGCGACAGCGTGGGCGGCTCCTCCGTCCGCGCCGCGCGCGAGGGCATCGCCTCCTTGAAGCGCCGCCTTGCAAAATATTGAACCTGCACCCCGGCGCGCCGCCCCTCTGCGGGCGGCGCGTTATTTTTGTATAAACGAAAACCCCGCGATAGTCGCGGGGTTCAAGAGAGGCTTTGCCGATGAGCAGAACTGAATTGGGGGCGCGTTATAATATCTAACCCTTGCCCTCCCTGTGAAAATCCCACAAAAATACTGCGTCTTTTTGCGGGAGCCCTATTCGGAAGGGTGCCGAGCGAAGCGAGTTGTCTCTACCCTTGCCCTCCCTGTGTAAGGGAGGGTGCCGAGCGGAGCGAGGCGGGAGGGTTGTAA